>DATDFL010000147.1:0-5578 GCA_036522595.1 Gaiellaceae bacterium | reverse complement strand
CGGACGTGACCCAGAGCGGGTCGGGGCCCGCCGCGTTCGCCGCCGTCCAGCCCGCGGGTAGCGCCGGCGGCGTGACGCCGTCGAAGCTCTCCGCGAACGCAGTCGCGGCCCCGGCGCCGACCGCCACGGACGCGGACGCCTGTCCCGAGCCGTCGTCCGAGGTCGTGAAGGACGCCGTGTTGTCGAGCGTCAAGCCGCAGGTGAACTCGGTCGTCCCGCTGATCACGTGGGCGTGCGTGGTCGCCCCTCCTGCAAGGGTCGTCTGGCTGTACGCGAGCGTTTCGTTCGGCGGCGAGCCGTCGACCGACCAGCCGGGGTCGCTGCCGCCGGCGTCGATCGACCAGTCGATCCCTTGGCCGCCCGGCAGGGCGTCCGTCACCGCGAGGCCGTGGGCATCGGCACCCCCGGTGTTGCTGAGCGTGACGGTGTAGCCGACGGGCTGGCCGTAGTTGACACTCCCCGCGTCCGCGACCTTCGTGATCTGCACGTTCGGGGAGCCGTAGACGACGCTGTCGGCGCCACCGGCCGAGGAAGCGACCAGCGCGGCTAGGGCTCCTCCCACGCCCAGCAGCCGTAGAAGGCCCCTCGCCGAAAGTCGCGCACGCTCCATTGCCTGCTCCCCTCCCTTCAGCAGGGCTGTTCCGTGAGCGCTTCTAACACAGTCCCCGGCGGCCTTTCAACCGGCCGCCCGGGCGTCGTCATCTTCTGCGCGGGCCTTTGCCCAGCGTGAGCGCGACCTTCGAACCGGCCTTGAGCGTCCTCCCGGCCTTCGGCTTCTGGGCGATCACCTTGCCCTTCTTGCGCCGCGTCGAGAACTTCCTCCGTACCTTGCCCGTCCGGCAGTGAGCCTTCCGGAGCTTCGTCTTCGCCTTGGCCAGCTTCAGGCCGAGCACCTTCGGCACCTTGCACTTCGCCGGTGGCGGCTGGCACGTGACGGTCGTCGACGCCGAGGCCTGGCCGCTCAGCCCGTAGTCCGCCGTGAAGCTCGCCGTGTTCGGATACACGCGGCAGCTCGACGTCGAGGTCGCGCTGACGATGTGGACGTGCGTGCTCGCACCGCTCGCCAGCGCCGTCCCGGTGTAGACGGCCGTCTGGGCCGGCGGGAGGCCGACGATCGACCAGCCGGGCAAGCTGTTGGGAACGTCGACCGACCAGTTGACGCCGGTGCCGCTCGGCAGCGGGTCGGTCAGCGTGATTCCGGTTGCCGGAGCCGATGACGGGTTCGAGAGCCCGACGGTGAAGCCGATCTGCGAGCCGGCGGCCACCGAAACGGCATCCGCGCTCTTCGTCAGCGTGAGCGCCGGCTGGCTCGTGGAGCACGAGGGGAACCGGAAGCTGCCGATCCGCGTGCGCCAGTTGTTCTGGCTCGTCGTCGAGTAGTACTCCTGCGTGTACCAGAAGGTGCAGTCGTCGACCGGGTCGACGGTCATGTCGCTGTAGTCGCCCCAGCGGTCGCCGCTCCCCTGCTGGCTGCCGGCCCCCTGGATGAGGGTCGTCTCGCCCTGGGAGAGCTGGCTCGGTGGGTCGGTCGCGAGCCGGCCCGCGTAGCCGATCCTCGGGTAGCTCGCCGCGGACGAGGCGCTGAAGCCGAGCGCCATGTCGCCGTTGTGGTCCATCGCGACGCTGCCCATCCAGCGCCAGAACGAGTCGGGCTGGTACGTGCTCTGCTGGACGAAGGCGGGCACCCCGGAGGTGACGTGGTTCACCTCGAACCAGCGGATTCCCGCGACGCCGTTCGACGAGACCGTCAGGTTGCCCACGAGCGCCTCGTGGCCGTTGCCGAAGTTCCGGTAGGCGCTGCGGAACATGCCGCGGTCGGCGAGCGCGTCGAGGCCGTCAAAGCTGTCGAGCTGCGGCACGCAGTCGATCTGGTTGACGCAGAGCGCCGTGAAGGGCGCCGGCGTCACCGTGGCCGCGAAGTTGAACGTCGAGTTCACCGGATGCGCGAAGTCGACGTGGAAGCGGTAGAGCGACCAGCTCGACTGGAAGATGCCCGTAGTCAGGAACGGGTTCGGCGCGCCGGCCGGCGGCGAGGTCGAGCCGTCCAGGTCGGCGGGCATGAACGAGTCCGACTCGGGGTTGAAGAAGGTCGGGTCGCGCGACGTGACGAAGGTCGGGCTCGGGCTGCCGGCGAGCATCGCTGCCCGGTCGAACGCAAACGGCTGCGGGCCGAGGAAATCGGTGCCCGTCGAGTCGAACACGTTCATCGACATGTAGTAGGCGTCGGGCCACACGCCGAGCTTCGGGTAGTCGAAGAACTCGGTGCCGAGGTTGAAGTCATAGGCGTTGTAGCTGCCGGTGGCGTCGCTCGTCGTCGACACGGCGATGCACTCGTCCGTGATCGGACTGGCGGGGTAGTCGCCGGCGAACTGCGAGATCACCCAGCGGTTCGCCAGCTGGTCGTAGAGGACGACCGGGTCGCCTTGGCCGACGGTCCGGCAGGTGCCGCTCGGCCAGAGGGTCGCGATGTCAACCGGCCCGAAGACGGACGCGCCGCTGCTCTTGTCGAAGACCTGGAAGCCCTGGTTGACGATCTGCACGTACTGCGCCGCCCCTACTTCGCCGTTCGTGTCGGGCGGCGCGCAGTTGCAGTTCACGCCCGGATACGCGATGCCGTCGAAGTTGTGGCTCGGCGCGGGCATGTTCGGCCTCGCGAGCCGGTCCTGGACGACGGTGTCCCTGGCGTGCCGGGCCCTCGAGGCAGGGAGCGGGTTCGGGTTCGCCTCGTGCTCGCCGCGGAAGCGCGGAGGCGCCGGTCGGAGCGAGCGCAGCGGCCCCGTCCGGAAGTGCGAGACGGCGTGGCCGACGATCACCTTCTTCGAGCCCTTGGCCGGCGTGAGCGCGGCTCTCTGCGCCGGGACGGCATGAGACGGCCCGATCGGCCCCGCCCCCGCGAGGACGACTCCCGCTTCGACCAGCAACGCCGTGACGAACGCGGCGAGGACGAGTATCCGCTTTCGTTGCATCCAGCGACCCCTTGCGGTTAGGCGGCGGGGCCGCTCGCGCGGCCCCGCCTGTTCTAGCTATCCGAGCTTAGGCCTACCTCCCGACAGTGAGGTTGACCTTGAAGCCGTTCCTGCGCTTCTTGCTGCTGGCTTTCGGGTTCTGCTTGATCACTCGGCCGCGGTTCGCGTTGCTCGAGTGCTTCCGCGCGATGTGACCCACGCCGCAGTGGCGGCGGCGGATCTTCGCCTTGGCCTGCGCCAGCCTCAGGTGCAGCACGTTCGGCACCACGCACTTCGGTGGCGTGAACGGCGGCGGAGGTGGAGGCGGAGGCGGTGGTGGCGGGGGCGGAGGTGGAGGCGGAGGCGGAGGCGGAGGTGGCGGCGGAGGCGGAGGTGGTGGAGGCGGAGGTGGTGGCGGAGGCGGAGGCGGAGCGCACTCGGGGAACTTGAAGTTCCCGATCCGCGTGCGCCAGTTGAACTGCGCCGTGGTCGAGTAGTACTCCTGCGTGTACCAGAACGTGCAGTCGTCCACGGGGTCGACCGTGATGTCGCTGTAGTCGCCCCAGCGGCCGTTCGTGCCGATCTGGCTGCCGGTGCCGTCGATCAGATGCTGTTCGGCCTGCGTCATCTGGCCCGGCGGATCGCCGGCCAGCCGCCCCGTGTAACGGACCTGGGGATGGATCGCGGTCGACGAAGCGCTGAATCCCAGCGCCATGTCGCCGGACTGATCCATGGCGACGCTGCCCATCCAGCGCCAGGTTGTGTCGGGCTGGTATGTGCCCTGCTGGACGAAGCCCGGCGTCCCCGAGGTGACGTGGTTCAGCTGCCACCAGCGGATGCCGGTGACGCCGCCGGACGAGACGCTGATGTTGCCGGTGAGCGCCTCGTTGCCGCCACCCAGGTTGCGATAGGCGTTGCGGAACATGCCGCGGTCTCCGAGCGTGTCGAGCGTGGAGCTCGTCCCGTTCTGCGGCACGGAGATGCAGGACGAGGGCGTGCAAAGCGGCGTGTAGGCCGCCGGAGTCAGCGTATCCGCCAGCGTGAACGAGTTGTTGGCCTGGATGTTCCAATCGACGTGGAAGCGGTACACCGGCCACGTCGCCAGGATGCCCTGCGTCACGAACGGGTTCGGCGCACCGGCCGGAGGCGGCGTTGTGCCGTCCAGGTCGGCCGGCAGGAACGGGTCGGCCCCGCTGTTGAAGTACGCCGGGTCGCGGAACGTGACGTAGTGCACCGTCGCGTCGCCGTCGAGCATGGCCTGGCGGTCGAACGCAAACGGCTGGGGCCCGAGGAAGGCCTCGGAGGGCCAGGCGAAAACGTTCATCGACATGTAGTAGGCGTCCGGCCAGACCCCGAGGTGCGGGTAGTCGTAGAAGTCCGTGCCGAAGTGGAAGTCGTACGCGTTGTAGCTGCCGCTCGCGTCGTCCGACGTCGAGACGGCGATGCACTCGTCCGTGATCGCGGTCGCCGGGTAGTTGCCGGCGAACTGCGTGATCACCCAGCGGTCCGCGAGCTGGTCGTAGAGCACGACCGGGTCGCCGAAGCCGTGGACGAAGCACTCGCTCGACGACATCGACGACCAGAGCGTCGCGATGTCGACCGGGCCGAAGACCGACTGGCCCGTGGTCTTGTTGAAGACCTGGAAGCCGTCGTTGACGATCTGCACGTACTGCGTCGAGCCGACCTCGCCGTTCGTGTCGGGCGGTGCGCAGCTGCAGTTCACGCCCGGGAACACGATCCCGTCGAAGTTCAGGATCGGAGCCGGCATGTGGCCGCGCCCCATCGTGCGTTGGACGACGGGGTCGTTCACCTTTCGGTTGTCGCCCGCGACGAGCGGGTTCGGGCTCATCTCGTGTTCGACGTGGAGCCGGTACGGCATCGGCGGCAGCGTGCGCAGGACCGGTGTTAGGCCATGCGCGACGGACTTCCCCACGATCGGTTTCGTCGATGTTTTGACGGCCACAGCGGGCGTCCTCGGAACGACGCTGTGCGTGAAATGGACCGGCGATGCGCCGGCCAGCACCACGCCCGCCTCGACCAGGATGGCCGCCGCCACCGCCGCAAGGGCGATTGCGCCCCTGCGGGTCTTGATGAACTTCGGAACGTTCCTCACTTCACGAACCCCCTCTGTTCGCGTTTCGGTTCTCGGAGACGGCAGCGAGCGCAATGCACAGCAAAACGGCCCTGGTCGACCCCGTCCTCTGAGGTTCTAACACGGTCCCGGAGCCGGAAGCAAGGCGACGGGGCCGCTTTCGCGGCCCCGTCTTTTGATGCGTCTATCGCGCTTCCTGGTTCCCGGTCTACCTACCGACCGTGAGCCTGACTCGGAAGCCGTTCGGGCGCTTCCGCCGGCTTGCCTTCGGGGTCTGCTTGATCACTCGGCCCCTGTTGTGGGCGCTCGAGTGCCTTCGCGTGATCTTCCCGACTCGGCAATGCCGCTTCCGGATCCGCACCTTGGCCTTCGCCAGCTTCATGTGCAGCACGTTCGGCACCACGCACTTCGGCGGTGTGAACGGCGGCGGAGGTGGCGGAGGTGGTGGCGGGGGCGGAGGTGGCGGAGGCGGAGGTGGTGGTGGCGGAGGCGGAGGTGGTGGCGGAGGTGCCCCGGTGACGTCGTAGGTCTCGGTCATCGT
>DATDFL010000146.1:0-2181 GCA_036522595.1 Gaiellaceae bacterium | reverse complement strand
GCGCTGCCGCGGCGCTGTTCGCAGCGGGCGCGCTGATCGTGCTCGTGGCCGTCATGAGCGGCAGGCGGAGCCGGCTCGTCTGGCTGCGCCTGGAGCAGGCGGAGCCCGTCGCCGGGGAGGCGCGGGCCGAGCCGCTGCGGGTGGCGGTGGCGCGGGCCGCGTATCCGAGCACTATCGGCCTGACCGTGCTGATCGCGATGTCGCTCGTCCTGAAGCCGTCGCTCGCAGCGCTGCTCGCAGGAATTCTCGGAGGCATCGGCGGCTCGGCGGTCGGCTTCGCGCTGCAGCTCGCGGCGTGGGAGCGGCACCGCGGGGCGACGGTACTGGCGGAGCCCGGCAAGGGCGGACGCATCTTCGAGGCGCCGCGGTGACCCACGACACGATCGTCCTGCTGGCGGCGCTCGGCGTCGCGGGGCAGGCGCTGTTCGTCCTGCTGCTGCTGGTCGGCTGGCGCATCCGCGCCCGGCTCGAGGGCTACGAGCTCTGGCTCGCGTTCGTCGTCTCCGCGATCGCGACGGGCGGGAGCCTGTTCTTCTCCGAGATCGCGCATTTCGTCCCGTGCGAGCTCTGCTGGTTCCAGCGGATCTGCATGTACCCGCTCTCCATCGCGACGCTGCTCGCAGCGCTAGCCAACGACCGCCGCGCCGCCCGCTACCTCTTGCCGCTGCCGCTCGTCGGTGCGGGCGTGTCCGTGTACCACCTGCTCGTCGAGAACGGTGTGGTGCACCAGGCGCAGGCCTGCTTGATCTCCGCGCCGGGCGGCTGCGCGACCAAGTGGATCAACGAGTTCGGCTACATGACGATCCCGACGCTCGCGCTGACCGGGTTCGCGCTCTGCTTCGCCTTCCTGCTCCTGTCCGCGCTGCCACTCGCTACCGTGGAGCCGAGATGACCAGCGGGAAGAAGGCGCGCAAGCAGCGGCGAACTCCTCCGCCGCCGCCGCCTGTCCGAAGCACGGGCGGCAGGCGGGCCTCACCGAAGGTACTCGCGGCCGGCGCGGCCGTCATCGCGCTCGCGGCTGTTGCCGCTGCGCTCGCCTTTGCGCTCACGGGCGGTTCGTCGTCCTCGCCGTCACCGACGACGAGCGCCGGCACGCTGCCCGACTCGGGCTCCGCGGTGAGGATGTTCAAGGGCATCCCGCAGCACGGGAACGTGCTCGGCAAGCCGAGCGCGCCCGTGACGATGATCGAGTACATCGATCTCCAGTGCCCGCTCTGCCAGCGGTTCGAGACCGAGATCATGCCGACGATCGTCCCGCGCTTCGTCAGGACCGGGAAGGTGAAGGTGATCGCCAGGCCGATCGCGTTCATCGGCCCGGACTCTCAGACCGGCCGCGAAGCGGCGCTCGCCGCCGGCCGGCAGAACCGGTTCTTCGATTTCGCGCAGATCCTCTACGACAACCAGGGCAGCGAGAACAGCGGCTGGCTCGACCCGCAGTTCATCCACGCGGCGTACGCGAGCATTCCCGGGCTGGACGCGGCGGCGGCCGAAAAAGCGCGAACCGAAAGCACGATTCTCGATCAGGGCGACCAGTTCGAGTCTCAGGCGACCGCCGACAAGGTGACGGGCACGCCGACCATCCTGGTCGGCAAGACCGGCGGCAAGCTGACCGAGGTCAGCTCGCCGGACGTCTCGGCCCTGAGCTCGGCGATCACTAGCGCGCTGAAGAGCTAGCGGCAGCCCGTCAGGACCAGCCTGGCCGGACGGGGAGTTTTCCGACTCGTGCCCGGAAAACCGAATTAGTCTCATAGAAACTACTCAAAGCTTCACCCGGGAGAGGGGAACCGAATGAAACGAGTCATCACACGGACGGTGCTGGCCACGTGCATCGTGGCGGTGATCGCCACGGCGGCGTTCGTCGCTGTGGCGAAGGCCAACTACTTTGGCACCGTCGACATCAGCTGCGGCAGCGCGACGTACAACTACACGACGTTCCCGACCGGAACGCAGAGCATGCACGAGACGGTCTGGATCGACGGGAACCTCGCGGGCGAGAAGTTCTTCGACTTCACGGGCCCGAGCGGGAGCGACACGATCACCTTTTCGGTCCCCAACGACGGTGCTGCGCACACCTACGAGGTCAACTCGTACTCGATCACGAACGCGACGCCGATCAACGGGCTGCCGGGGATCGTGACCCTCACGTGCGGCTCACCGCCCCCGCCACCGCCGCCACCCCCA
>DATDFL010000145.1:0-15216 GCA_036522595.1 Gaiellaceae bacterium | reverse complement strand
TCGGGCACTTCCTCACCGACGAGAGCGAGCCCCTGCCGGAAGAGGCCGCCGAGGTCGAGATGCGCAAGGCGACGCTGAAGCGCGTGGTCGGAACTCTCAGTGTCCGCGAGCGGCGTGTGCTCGAGCTCCGCTACGGCCTCAATGGCGAGCACCCGTGCACGCTCGACGAGGTCGGCCGCGCGTTCAACGTGACGCGTGAGCGGATCCGCCAGATCGAGAATCAGAGCCTGAAGAAGCTGCGGGCGCTGGCCGACTCGGTAGCGCTGCGCGAAGTGGCGTAAGTTCAATCCAGAGGGCACTTGCGAGGGGCGCCGGAGACGGCGCCCCTCGCCTTGGGCGCTACGGTTCCGCGCATGGATCTCGAGCTGCTTGCGCGCGCGCTCGCCGAGGAACCGCGCTACCGGGTCGAACAGGTCTGGGCCTGGGCGGCGCGCGGGGCTTCGGGCTATGACGAGATGACGAACGTCTCGGTCTCGCTGCGCGCACGGCTCGCCGAGGAGGTGCCGTTCTCCAGCCTCGAGGTCGCGTCCGAGTCGAAGTCGCGGGACGGCACCGTCAAGCTGCTCTTCCACACGCACGACGGCCATCCGGTCGAGGCGGTGCTGATGCGCTACCGCGACGGGCGGCGCTCGATCTGCGTCTCGTCGCAGTCGGGGTGTCCCTTGACGTGCACCTTCTGCGCGACCGGCTCGATGCGCTTCGGCCGGAACCTGACGGCGTCCGAGATTCTCGACCAGGCGCTTCATTTCCGCCGCATCGAGGCGATCGATCACTGCGTGTTCATGGGCATGGGCGAGCCGATGCTGAACCTGGACAACGTGCTCGAAGCGGCCCGGCGGCTGCCCGACGTTGGGATCACGCACCGGCGGACGACGATCTCGACCGTCGGCTGGCTCCCGGGCCTGACGCGGTTCGTGGACGAGGTCGAGCAGCCGATCCGGCTCGCGTTCTCGATCCACGCGCCCGAGGACGCGCTGCGGAGCCGCCTCATGCCGGTCAACGAGCGCTATCCGCTCGAACACGTGCTCGCGGAGTGCCGGCGCTACTTCGAGCTGCGGCGGCGCAAGGTCTTCATCGAGTACGTGATGCTGGCCGGCGTGAACGACCGCGTCGAGCAGGCGCGGCAGCTCGCGGACCTCCTCGACCGCCGGGCGTTCAAGGTGAACCTGATCCCGTACAACCCGACGGGCGCATTCGACGGCTCGTCGCGCCGTGCGATCGACGCGTTCAAGGCGGTGCTGGATCGGAACGGGATCCCGGCGACCGTGCGGCTGACGCGCGGCCGGGACATCGAAGCAGCCTGCGGCCAGCTCGCAGCCGCGTAGACTCGCCGCCGTGACCTGGCACGACGAGCTCTCGGAGCTGGTGGCGATCCCGAGCGTCAGCGCGGACCCGGCGCACGGGGACGACGTCAAGGCGGCTGCCGAGTGGCTCGCCGGCTTCGTGCGCGGCGCGGGTGGCGAGGCAGAGGTCGTCCCGACCGAGACGCAGCCGCTGATCATCGGCGACCTGCGTGCCTCGAACGGCTCCGCGCCGACGGTGCTCGTCTACGGGCACGTCGACGTCCAGCCGCCGGACCCGCTCGACCTCTGGGAGTCCGATCCGTTCTCGCTCGAGGAGCGCGACGGCTGGCTCTACGGCCGGGGCATCGCCGACGACAAGGGCCAGCTCTACATCCTGGTCAAGGCGGCCGCCGAGCTCGCCGCCGCAGGCCAGCTCCCGGTGAACGTGCGCGTGACCTGCGACGCGGAGGAGGAGACGGGCGGCCACGGGATCGTCGACTTCCTGGCCGCTGACGAGCGTGGGGCCGACGCCGCGGTGATCTTCGACAGCGGCATGACGACGCGCGGGGTGCCCGAGTTCAACGTGGCGACCCGCGGCGTCATCTACTTCCACCTGGTCGTGCGGACCGGCTCGCGCGACCTGCACTCGGGCATCTACGGCGGCGTTGCGCTGAACGCGCTCCACGCCCTGAACGAGATGCTCGCCCCGGCCCTGGCGCGGGACGGGGTGCTGCCCGAGCCGCTACGGAAAGGGATCGCGCCGCCGACCGAAGAAGAGCGCGCGGGCTGGGCCGAGCTCGTGTCGGGAGCGGAGATGATCGACGGAGCCGGCGCTCGCAAGGCGTACGCGCGGGCGGACGAGGAGTTCTACCTGCGCTCTACCGCGGAGCCCTCGCTCGACGTGCACGGCATCGCCGGCGGCTCACCCGTCCTCCAGAAGACCGTCCTGCCGGTGGCCGCCGAGGCCAACCTCTCGATCCGGCTCGCGCCGGGCCAGGACGTCGACGAGATCGCCGCAGCGCTCGAGAAGCTGCTGCGGGAGGCCGCTCCGGAGGGCGCCGAGCTCGAGCTGACGCAGCTCGCCTCGAGCGCGCCGGGCCTGGTGCCGCCGGATTCGCCGGCGGTCCAGCGAGGGCTCGAGGCGTTCGAGCGCACGTTCGGCCGCCGGCCGCTGCTCGTCCGCTCGGGCGGGACGCTGCCGATCGTCCCCGCGCTGGCGGACAAGGGCATCCCGACGATCATCACCGGCTTCGCGACCCCCGAGAGCAACATCCACTCGCCGAACGAGCGGCTGCTCGCCGAGTACGTGCCGCTCGGGATCGAGACGGCGAAAGAGCTCTACAAGAGCCTGGCCGAGCTAGACGCTTAGGGTCTCGTCCTCGACGAGCCAGGCGTGCCCGAAGCGGCGCATCTCCTCGATGATGGGCAGCAGGTCCTCGCCCTTCTGCGTCAGCTCGTACTCGACGCGAGGCGGCGACTCCGTGTAGCTGCGCCGCACGACGATGCCCTCCTGCTCGAGCGCGCGCAGCCGCTCGGAGAGCGTGCGAGGCGAGATCCCCCGGCAGGAGTGCTCCAGCTCGGTGAAGCGGCGCGGCCCCTCCGAGAGGTCGTGGACGAGCACCGCCGTCCACTTGGCGCCGAGGATCTCAGCGCAGGCTGCGACCGAGCAACAGCCCGAGTCGTGGATCTCGCCCATCGTGCGCATCTCTCAAATGGTAGTACGCTCGGCCCGAGTGTCCCAGCTCGACCCGGAGCTACGCGAGCGAATCGAGGAGCCGGCCTCCGAGGAGGCCGAGCGCGAAGCGCGCCTTTCGCCGGCCGATGCGACCTCGCAGATGCGCATCAACGTGCCGGCGCAGCGCAACCGCAAGCTGCGCACGCTGCTCGGCCGCGTCAACGAAGACGAGGGGCTCAAGGCCTACTGGCACGTCTCGAACGTGAATGCCGTCAAGCGGCTCGGGATCAACGACCACTCGTGGGTGCACATCCAGATTGTCGCCAACATCGCGCTGCGGCTCCTGCGGCTGCTGGCGAAGCGCGGGGTCGAGCCGGCGATGGTCGCCGACTACGGCATGCAGAACGAGGACGCGGAGGTGGTCGTCGTCCTCGGCGCGCTGCTGCACTGCACCGGCATGGCCGTCCACCGCGACCGGCACGAGGACTGGAGCCTCTTCCTCTCCCACCCGAAGGCGCGCGAGCTCCTGCAGGGGATCTACGAGGAGCCCGAGCTGACCGTGGTCATCTGCGAGGTGCTGCAGGCGATCACGTCGCATCGCGAGTCCGGGCACCCGTTGACGCTGGAGGCCGGGATCGTGCGCGTGGCCGACGCTTTGGACATCGAGGAGGGCCGCTCGCGGATCCCGTTCGAGCGTGGCCGCGTCTCGATCCACTCGATCTCGGCGGCGGCGATCGACGAAGTGGTCATCTCAGAGGGCAAGAACCGCGCCGTCTCGGTCGAGATCAAGATGAACAACTCGGCGGGGCTGTACCAGGTGGACGAGCTCCTGAAGGCGAAGATGCACGGCTCGGGCCTCGAACCGTACGTCGAGGTGACGGCGCGAATCGACACCGAGGCCGAGAAGAGCCTGGTTCCGATCTACCGCCTCGAGTAGGGGAGGGGAGGGCCGCACCCCGGTGGCCGGCCCTCCGCCTGAGGGGACTGGGCAAGCCGGCGAGGGGAGGTCGGCCGCCCGATCCTTGTACGGGCTAAGACGGGCCGGCGGCCGAATCGGTTTGTGGGTTAACGCAATCTGAACACGATCAGGCAGGGACCGTCACCGCATCGTTCTCGCGCACCGCCGCTCGCGCCCGGGACGTTCGCGCCCAGAAGGCGGCCGCCGCGATCGCCGAGACGAGGACCGCATCAAGCGCGACGCCTCCCGGCGCTCGGGTCAGGAGCTCGACCGCGGCCCCGGCGAGCGCCGCGCACGGCATCGTCAGCACCCAGGCGACGATGATGTTCCCGGCTACGCCCCACCGCACCGCTGAAAACCGCGTCGTCGCTCCTGCGCCGAGCACAGAGCCGCTGATCGTGTGCGTGGTCGACACCGGGTAGCCGACGTGTGCCGTGTACCAGAGGATCGACGCGGTGGCTGCCTCGGCCGCGAACCCCTGCGGCGGATCGAGCTTCGCGATCCGCTGGCCGAGCGTGCGGATGATCCGCCACCCGCCTGCGTAGGTTCCGAGCGCCATCGCGGTCGCCGCGCTGAGGATCACCCAGGTCGGCACCGAGAACGCTCTCCCGGGATGGGCGGCAATCAGCGCGAGGGTCATCACGCCCATCGTCTTCTGGGCATCGTTCGTCCCGTGGGTGAACGCCACGAAGCCGGAGGAGACGAGCTGGAGCTTCCGGAAGACGCGGTTGACCGGACCGGGCGCTCGCTTTCTGATCACCCAGAGGAGCAGGAACATGATCACTCCGGCTCCGATGAGCCCGAGGAAGGGCGCGGCCAGCGACGGGATCAGGACGCGATGCGCGAGCCCGTGCCACTGGATGACATCGAAGCCCACCCCGGCCACTGCAGCGCCGGCCACGCCGCCGATGAGCGCGTGGCTCGAGCTCGTCGGTAGGCCCAGAAACCAGGTGAGCAAGTTCCAGACGATCGCTCCGATCACTCCTGCGAGCACGACCTTCAACTCGATCGCGCCCGGATCGACGACGCCCTTGGCGACCGTCGCAGCCACCTTGAGCGAGACGAACGCGCCGGCGAAGTTGAGCGCTGCGGCTCCGAGCACCGCGAGACGTGGCGAGATCGCGCGGGTCGAGACGCTCGTGGCGATCGCGTTGGCGGCGTCGTGGAATCCGTTCGTGAAGTCGAAGAGCAGGGCGACTGCGATGACGATGACGAGCGTTGCGTTCATCTGTCCTCCCTCAGGCGTTCTTGACGACGACGTTGCCGATCACGTTGGCCGTGCGGTCGCAGGCGTCGACGGCCTGCTCGAGGGCTTCGAAGATGTCCTTCCAGCGGATGATCACGCGCGGGCTGACTTCCTCGTCCTCGAAGAGGGCTGCAATCGCGTCTCGCACGATCCGGTCGCCCTCGTCCTCGAGCCGCTTGACCTCGACGAGGTGGCGGCGGGCATTTGCGGGCGTTCGAAGTGACGCCAGCGCGCGAGCCAGCGCCTCTGTCGCGCTGACGAGGACCCTCGCCTGCTCGACCGCCTGCTCCATTGGCCCTTCGATGCGGTAGAGGCCGAGGAGATCGGAGGCGTGCTCGATGTGGTCGACGACATCGTCGATCGCGGTGGCGAGCGCGTAGATGTCCTCGCGGTCGAGGGGAGTCACGTATTGGGTGTTGAGGAGCTGGATGAGATCGTGCGTGAGGCGGTCGCCCTCGCTCTCGAGCTCCTTCACTCGCTCGTGAGAGACCGAGGTGTCCGGAAACTCGCGCAGACGCTGTTCGGTGGCGCGGGCGGTCTCGAGGGCGTTCAAGCCAGCCTCGCCGAAGAGGTCGTAGAACTCGTTCGTCCGCGGTGCCAGTGCCAGTCGCATGCTGTCTCCCGGTCGTTTGCAGCTCGAGCGTAGGCCGACGCCGGCCGACCGCCGGTTACAACGTGGTGACAGCCGCGTTACAAAGTGGTGACAGGCTGGTCCTCGGTGGCCAGCTCGAGGCGGTAGCCGATCCCCGGCTGGGTCTCGATCGTGAGCTCCTCTCCCGCCGCGGCGCTCAGCTTGGCGCGGAGACGGCGCACATTTACGTCGACGGTACGATCGCCACGCGCCATCGCATAACCCCACACCAGGCGGTAGATCTCCTCGCGGCGCACCGGTCGAGCCTCCGCCTCGACGAGAACCTGGAGCACCTGACGCTCGCGCCGGGTCAGGCGAATCGGTTTGCTCTTCCAGCTGGCCTCGCCGTGCGCGGCGTCCACCCGAAGGGGGCCGAGCTCCGCGCCCGCGGTGGACGTCGGGCGCTGCGCGCGCCGAACGGCTGCCTGCAGCCTCGCTACCGTCTCGCGGCGCGGCATGGCGCCGTGAATGACGTCATCGCTTCCGCTCTCGAGCAGCTCTGCGGCCCGCGACGAGGAATAGATGGGCAGAAACGCGAGCGTCGCGACGCGTGGAAGCTCTCCCCGAAGCTCTGCAGGAAAGCCGTCTCCAGTGAGTCTGGGATCGAACACCACCGCTTCCGCGGAGTGACGCCCTGCAAGGTGTCGTGCCTCGGAGCCGCTCGCCGCTTCCATCACCTCGTGCCCTGCCTCGCGTACCCATGACGCCGCGTCGCCTTCCGCCACGGCGATGACGACGTTCACCATCAGTCCCAGGGTGGCGGGTTGTGCGTCCAGGTCCCGCCAAGCATCGTCGCGACGACTTGAGCGCCGGCGAGGTCCTCCGTCGGGTCGCCGTCGAGGACCACCAGGTCGGCGTCGAAGCCCGGGATCAGCTTCCCTCGCGTGTGCTCCTCGCGCGCGAGCCAGGCGGGCGCGACGCACGTGGCGTGCAGCGCTTCCTCGACGGTCACCGCCTGCTCGGGGTGCCACGCGGGCCGGTCGTCCAGCGTGCGCAGCACACCGGCACGGATCCCGGCGAGCGGGTCGAGCTCCTCGATGGGCGCGTCCGAGCCGTTGGCGACGACCGTGCCTGCGTCGAGCAGCGCGCGGTACGCATAGGCGCCTGAGGCCTTCTCGCCCCAGAAGCGCTCGGCGAGGTCGCGGTCGGACGTGGCGTGGCTGAACTGCACCGATGCGCCAACGCCGAGCTGCGCGAAGCGCGGCACGTCCTCGGGTGCCAGCAGCTGCGCGTGCTCGATCCGCGGGCGCAGGCCGAGCGGCCACCATTCCTCGCGGGTCGCCTCGAAGGCATCGAGAGCTTCGCGGTTGGCGAGGTCGCCGATCGCGTGCACGGCGAGTGGGAAGCCCGCGCGCGCCCCGGCGCGGACGAACTCCTCGAGCTGCTCGCGGCTCGTGATCTCGACCCCCGAACCGTCGAGCATCCGCGCGGTCTGCGAGCCGAGCGTCCCGTCCATGAAGGCCTTCAGATAGCCGAGCCGCAGGCGCGGCCCGCCGAGGCCGCTGCGGACGTCGACGTCGGCCAGCTCGTCCGCCTTCTCGGCCGGAAGCGACTGCCAGACCCGCAGGCCCAGCGGCCCCTCCGCCTGCAGGCGCTGCCAGAAGCGCAGCGCGCCGAGCCAGCCGTCCTTGTCGTGCACGGCCGTGACGCCCCGGGTTGCGGCGAGCCTGATCCCGGCGCGCATCGCGTCGAGGTACTCCTCGTCGGCGAGCTCGATGTAGGCGTCGCGGAAGTGCCAGCAGGACTCCTCGCGAAGGACGCCGGTCGGCTCGCCGTGGTCGTCCAGCTCGACCACGCCGCCCGGGACCTGCAAATCGCCGTTCGCGCGGGCAAGCGCGGCCGAGTTGAGCCAGACCGAGTGCGAGTCCCGCGCCATCAGCGCCACCGGCCGATCCGAGACGACCTCGTCGAGGGCTTCCTTCGTCGGCTCGACGAACGGCGACCAGTCGGCGCTGCGCCAGCCGCGGCCTCGCAGCCATCGGTCCGCGGGAGCCGTGGAAAGCGCGTCCCGCACGCGCGCGAGGGCCTCGTCGAGCGAGCGCGTGTCCTCGAGCCGAACTTCCCGCTCGGCCAGTGCCCAGGTCGGGAAGTGCACGTGCGCGTCGCTGAAGCCGGGGACGACGCAGCGGCCGCCGAGGTCGATCCGCTCCGGCCCGGGCAGCGCGGTCTCGTGCGTGCCGACCCCGCCGGCAATCCGCTCACCCGCCACCGCGAGGCTCCGGACGACCGGCAGCGAAGGCTCGAGGGTTCTGATGACGCCGTTCTCGAGGATCACCGTTCGTAAGAATCTACGCGGATGGGGATGTTTCTCGGCGGGTGGGCGGTGATGGTCGGTGTCGGCATGGTCCCGGGGACGCTGCCCGTCGCGAGGCTCGTGTCACGGGCTCGCGGCGCTCTGGGCACGACGGGTTTCCTGCTCGGGTACGTGGCCGTCTGGATCGCGCTCGGCGTGCTCGGCTTCCTCGCGTTCTCGCCGCTGGCGCCGGCCCTGCGCTGGGCGGGAGCCGGAGCGCTGCTGGTGGCGACGGCGGTCTACGAGATCTCGCCGCTGAAGGACAGGTGCCTGCGCCGCTGCCGTTCGCCGTTGCGCCTGCTCTTCCACGGATCGCTGCCGGGCGGCGTGCTGCACGCGCTGGACTGCGCCGGTTGCTGCGTCTTCCTGATGGCACTCATGGTCGGCCTCGGCCTGATGAGCCTCGCCTGGGTTGCCGTGCTCGCGTTCGTGGTGCTCGTGCAGAAGGCGGCGCCCTTCGGGGCCAGGTCGCCGCGCCTTGTCGCCCTGGCCCTCGCTAGCGCTGCGGTGCTGACGTGGACCTGACGCCCTGGCGTGTCGCGGGCCGGTACCTGGAGGCGTGCAACTGCGACGCCATCTGCCCATGCCGGACGGTCGACGGGGTTCCCGGCGGGCGCTCGACCCACGGCGTCTGCTACGGCGCGCTCGCCTGGCGGGTCGAGGCGGGCAATGCCGGCCCGATCGACCTCTCCGGGAGCGCCGCGGTGATGACGTATCGCTACGAAGACGACGAGCCGGGCTCGCCGTGGACCCTCGTCTTGCACGTCGACGGCCCGGTCGAGCTCGGCGAGATCCTGCTCGGGCGCATGGGCGGGAAGCACGTCTTGAACCTGCCCTGGGTGCGGAAGCCGCGCAACGTCGTGGCCGCGCGCCCGACGAAGATCCAGTTCATGGGCGGCGAGGTGCGCGCCGGCGAGGCAGTGCGCCTGCGGGCGTTCGTGCCTGTGCCGGGCCATGCGTCCGTCTCCTGCATCGTCCCCGGCCACGACCGGCCGGGGACCGAGCTCTATGCCGACCACGTGGTCGTCGAGGACCCGCCGTTCGCCTTCGAGCTCCGCGGCACGTGCGCGTTCACGCGCGACTTCGAGTACCGAGGGTAACCCGCGTGTTTGACCACGTGACGATCCGGGTCTTCGACATGGGCCGCTCGCGTCCGTTCTACGAGCTGGCGATGTCGACGCTCGGCTTCGGCGAGGCCGCAACCGACGACACGTTCTTCGAGTGGGAGGACTTCTCGCTCTCGCCGGCCGAGGACGAAGTCAGGGTGACGCGGAACCTCCACGTCGGCTTCGTCGCGCAGTCGCGCGAGGCGGTCGACGAGTGGTGGGCGGCGATGACGAGCGCGGGTCATCCCGACGACGGGCCGCCCGGGCCGCGGCCGCTCTACAGGCCCGACTACTACGGCGCCTTCGTCCTCGATCCGGACGGAAACAGCATCGAGGCCGTGCACCACGGCGGCACGAGCGAGGGGGACAACCACATCTCCCACCTCTGGATCCGCGTCGCCGACCTCGAGGCTTCGAAGCGCTTCTACGAGGCCGTCGGCCCGTTCGGCGGCTTCAGCCTCGCGAGCGAGTGGCCCGAGGGCAGGCACTTCCGCGGCGAGACCCGCTCATTCAGCGTCGTCCACGACGACCGGCCGCTGACCGAGAACGTGCACGTCGCGTTCCCGGCGGCCGACAACGCCACCGTCGACGAGTTCCACCGCGCGCTCGTGGAGGCCGGCTACCGAGACAACGGCGCGCCGGGCGAGCGCCACTACCACCCCGGCTACTACGGCGCCTTTGTCCTCGATCCCGACCGCAACAACGTCGAGGTCGTCTGCCACAACCGCTAGCGACGCGCTAGCAGGGGCACGTGTGCAGGACGTAGGCGTCGACGGCCTCGTCCTTGCCCTTCACCTGCAATCCGGACCTGGCCTCGACCACGGCTCCGTCCGGTAGCTGCTCGTACGTCTCGGTGCCGATGAGCACTCCGCCGACGGGTGCGAGCCCCTCGAGCCGCGCGCCCATGTTGATCGTGTCGCCGACCAGCGGGTACGCGAGATGTCCCGCGCCGCCGATCTCCCGGACGACCGCCTCGCCGGTGTTGACGCCGACGCGCATCCGCGGCCACTCCGGGTGCTCGTCCGCGACCTTTCCGAAAGCATCCCGAAGCGCGAGCGCGGCGCAGGCGGCCCGCCGGGCATGGTCGGGCTGGTTGCCGCCGCGGTTGAAGACCGCGACGACGCCGTCGCCGATGAACTTCTCGACCACGCCACCGAACCGCCGGGAGAGGAGGTTGGACGCCGTGCGCCAGTACGTCTCCAGCACAGCCGCGGCCTCGACCGGCGTCGACCGCGCGGCGAAGCTCGTGTACCCGACCAGGTCGCTGAAGAGGACGCTGACGTTCTGCCGGCGCTCTCTCGTCGAGGACAGGTAGAGGTCGCCGAACCGCTCCTCGCGCCACTCCCGCCGCGCTGCCAGCCCGATGACCACGAACGCCGTGACGATCAGGAAGTGCCATTCCCACCAGCTCGCGTGCCACTTCCGCTCTCCGGTCAGAGCCACGCCGATCAGCGCCTCGGAGAGGAGGACGAAGCAGGCGATGACCGCGGCGGGAAGCACGTTCGGCCGCGCTCGGAAGATTCGCCAGTACCGCGCCGCGCTGACCGCGTAGACGACCGTCCCGACGATCGCGAACACCGTGAGGAGCATTCCTCTCGCAGCCTCGCTGTGCGCGCCGTCGAGCGGCGGCACATTCGCGACCGTCCAGACGAACCACGTGCCCATGGCCAGCAGCACGAATGCGCGCAAGACGTTCTGGTGGCGGACTACCAGCGGCGCGAAGCTCGGACGCAGATCGACGAAGGCGGAGCCCGCCGCGAACACGGCGCTGACGACGAGCCCGACCGGGATGGCCACCTTGAAGCCGGAGTGGTCGCCCGTGAAGAGCACGCCCTGTGTTCCGAGCGCGTGGAGGCCCATGAAGCCGCCCGTCGCCATGAAGGCGAGCGAGAGGAGCAGCACCCGCGCGTCACCACGGCGCTTCGCAGCCTCTCCGGCCGCGTAGCCGAGCACGAACGCCAGGGTGCCCGCCAGCCCGAAGAGGATGAAGTGGAGGCGGTAGTTCTCCAGGTGTGGATCGAGCTGCGACCGCAGCAGGAGCGAGACGAGCCCGATCAGCGGCAGCGCGCCGGCGAGCACTTCGACGATCGCTCCGAGCCGGATGCGGTCCTGCGGCAGCTGGTCGCGAGGATGAGTGAACTCCATGGCCACAGGACGAGCGGCGGGCCGAACTCCTTCCCTCGCGACTAGGCTTCCCAGCCGTGGCCGTCGATCCGCTGACCGAGGAACAGCGCGAGATCCGCGAGCTCGTCCGCACGCTCGCGCGCGATCGGGTCGCGCCGCGGGCGGCGGAAATCGACAAGTCGGCCGAGTTCCCGCACGACATGGTCGAGCTGCTGCGCGAGCACGAGATCTTCGGCCTGCCGTTCGAGGAGCAGTACGGCGGCACCGGAACGGGCGCGCTGATGGTGCTCGTCGCGGTCGAGGAGCTCTCCAAGGTCTGCGCCACGACCGGACTGCTGCTGGCCGTCCAGGAGCTCGGCTCGCTCGGGATCAAGCTCGCCGGCACGGATGAGCAGAAGCAGCGCTGGCTGCCCAAGCTGGCGAGCGGCGAGTGGCTCCCCGCCTACGCGCTCACCGAGCCCGGCTCCGGCTCCGACTCGGCCGCGATGCGCAGCGAGGCACGGCTCGACGGCAACGAGTACGTCATCAACGGCTCGAAGCGGTTCATCACGAACGCGGGCGTCGCCGGGCTCTACGTCGTGTTCGCCAAGACCGACCCGTCGGCCGGCCACGCGGGCATCTCGGCGTTCGTCGTCGAGGCGGATGCGCCGGGCTTCGAGGTCGGCCGGATCGAGCCGAAGATGGGGATCAAGGGCTCGACGACCGGCGAGATCTTCTTCAACGACTGCCGCATCCCCGCCGACAACCTGCTCGGCGAGGAGGGCGAGGGCTTCCGGATCGCGATGCGGATCCTCGACCGCTCCCGGCCGGGGATCGGCGCGCAGGGGCTCGGGCTCGCGCAGGGCGCGACGGACTACGCGCTGGAGTACGCGAAGTCGCGCGAGACGATGGGCAAGCCGATCGCGGAGCACCAGCTGATCGCCGCGGCGCTCGCGGACATGGAGACGAAGTGCGAGGCGGCGCGCGGCCTCCTCTACAAGTGCGGGCAGACGATCGACGAGGGCATCGACGGCTCCGAGCTGACGAAGATCTCCGCGATGGCGAAGCTCTACTGCACGGACGTCGCGATGCAGGTCACGACCGACGCCGTCCAGATCCTCGGCGGCTACGGCTACATACAGGAGTACCCCGTCGAGCGGATGATGCGCGACGCGAAGATCACGCAGATCTACGAGGGCACGAACCAGATCCAGCGGCTCGTGATCGCGCGCGAGATGGTCAAGGAGCAGCGCTCGTCCCTTCTCGCGGGCGTTGCCTAGGGAAGCCCCGCCCGACCGGTTCGGGCAGACGGCGCGCGAATACGAGTACGGCCGGCCGCTCTGGCCGGAGGAGCTCCTCGACCGCGTGACCGGCGAGCTTGGGCTCGCGCCCGATGCCGCGGTGCTCGACCTCGGCGCGGGCACCGGGAAGCTGACCCGCTCGCTGGTGCCGCGGTTCGCGCGCGTGGTTGCGGTCGAGCCGGATCCGGCAATGTTGGAGGTGCTCGAGGAGGTCGTTCCTGAGGCAGAAGGGCGGCGCGGGAGCGGCGAGTCGATCCCGCTCGGCGCCGAGGAGGTCGACGCGGTCTTCTCGGCCGAGGCGTTCCACTGGTTCGCCTCCGACGCGTCGGTCGCCGAGATCGTGCGCGTGCTCCGGCCGCGCGGCGCGCTCGTCATCCTCTGGAACATCGGGCTCGAGTACGACGACATGGGCGAGGAGGCCGAGGCCGTGATCCAGGAGGTGATCGAGCGAGGCGGCGAGCCCGGGATCGGCCGCGTGCTCTCGGGCGCGTGGCGCGAGCCGATCGAGCGCGCGCCGTTCGAGGAGCTGCGGGAAACCGACGTCCACCGCGACATCGTCAACAGCCGCGACGAGTGGATCGCCAACATGCTCTCCGTGAGCTCGATCGCGCACCAGCCGGAGGAGGACCGCCTGGCCTTCGCGGAGCGGATGCGCGAGCTCATCCCCGCCGACCGGAAGATCGGCCGCCACGTTCGCACTGTCGCCTACTGGACGCGCCTTGACTGAGCTGCGTCTCGCCTTCGGGAACGTTGCCGAGACCTACGACCGCGTCCGGCCACCGTACTGTCGGCCCCTGCTCGACCTCGCGCAGCAAGAGCTCGAGCTCGACTCGTCGGCGCGCGTGCTCGACCTCGCCGCGGGAACGGGGCGGCTGACGCGCGAGCTCGGCAGCCGCTTCGCCGAGGTCATTGCCGTCGAGCCCGACGAACGGATGCGGGCTATTCACGGAACGGCGCTCGCGGGCAGCGCGGAGGCGATCCCGCTCGAGGACGCAGGCGTCGATGCGGTCTTCGTCGGCGAGGCCTTTCACTGGTTTGATCCGGCTGCCGCGATCCCCGAGGTCGCACGCGTGCTGCGCCCCCGCGGCGGGCTCGCCACGATCAACACGCACTGGTGGGAGACCGAGCCACCGTTGCCGGAGGAAGCGATCGAGCAGCTCCGCGAGCCGTATGCGCGCTCCTTCTCACAGCGCCGGCCGCCGTGGCACGACGCTTTCGGAGCGGCGCCATTCGAGCCGCTCCGCGTCGAGCGCGTCGAGGAGGAGATCACGGTCGACCCCGATCAGCTGCTGACCTTGTACTCGACGACCAGCGCGCTCGCCTCGCTCGACGCCGAGGAGCGCGCCGGGCTCATCGCGCGCGTGCGCCCGCTGCTCGCGGGGCCGTACCGGCTGCCGCTCAAGCACGAGCTCAGGTGGACGCGGCTCGCGTGAGCGACGAGCTCCAGATCGGCCGGCGGCGCGTGCGGCTCACGCACCCGGAGCGAGTGCTCTTCCCGGCCGACAAGGTCACGAAGGGCGACCTCGCCGAGTACTACGCCGCGATCGGCGACGCGATCGTCCCGCACCTGCGCGACCGGCCGTTCACGCTGAAGCGCTACCCGCACGGCATCAACGCGCAGCCGTACTTTGCGAAGCAGGCACCCAAGGGCAAGCCGTCGTGGCTGCCGACGCGACAGTTCCGCACCTGGCCACGCGAAGGCGGCTCGCGGCTTGTCGACTTCGCGCTCGTCAACGAGCCGGCCGCGCTCGTGTGGATGGTGCAGATGAACTGCATCGACATGAACGCGTGGTACTCGCGCGTCGACAAGCCGGAGCGGCCGGATTACGTCGTCTTCGACCTCGACCCGCCGGAGTCGCGGAACGGCTTCGCGCAGGCGATCAAGGTGGCGCATCTGATCCGCGAGGCGCTCGAGGGGCTGGAGCTGCGGTCGTACGTGAAGACGAGCGGGGCGGACGGGATCCACGTCCTCGTCCCGATCACGCGGCGCTACTCCTATCCCGAGGCGTACGAGTTCGCCGAGCGTGTGTCACGGCGACTGGAAGCGGAAAACCCTGGACTCGTGACCACCGAGTGGCTGAAGAAGAAGCGGCGCGGCGTCCTGGTCGACCACCGCCAGAACGGCCACGGCAAGACGATCGCCTCGGCCTACTCGGTGCGGCCGAAGCCCGGCGCGCCGGTGTCGACGCCGCTGCGCTGGGAGGAGCTGGGCGAGAAGGTCAGGCCACGGGACTTCGGAAGGCGCGAGGCGCTCGAGCGGTTCGAGAAGCACGGTGACCTCTTCGAACCGGTGCTCCAGGGCGGCCAGGCGCTCGGGCCGGCTTTCGGCGTTCTCCGCGCGGAGTGAGGGCGGTCGTCATCGGCTCCGGCCCGAACGGGCTGGCCGGGGCGATCGAGCTCGCGCGCGCGGGCCTGGAGGTCGAGGTGCACGAGGCCGAGGCGCAGGTCGGCGGCGGGCTGCGTTCCGCGGAGCTGACGTTGCCGGGCTTCGTGCACGACGTCTGCTCGTCGATCCACCCGCTGGGGATCGGCTCGCCGTTCTTCCGCGAGCTCGACCTGGATGTCGAATGGGTCCACCCGGACGCGCCCGCCGCGCACCCGTTCGACGACGGCACGTCGT
>DATDFL010000144.1:0-2473 GCA_036522595.1 Gaiellaceae bacterium | reverse complement strand
GGTGGAGGAAGAGCAGCTCGAGCTCTTCGCGCTCTCCGAGAACGGCGGCGAGGTCATGGAGGCGCCCGCGCTGGCGCCGCTCGCGGAGATTCCACAGCCGCCGCTCCACCGCGTCCGGCGGCTCTCCTACTCGGCGCTCTCGCTCTTCGAGCAGTGCTCGTACCGCTACTTCGCGGAGCGGGTCGTCGGCCTCCGCGCTCGGGGTGCCGCCGGTTCGGTGCCCGGCCAGGAGGGGCTTGCCGCCACGGAGATCGGCGACGCGGTGCACTGGCTGCTCGAGCGCGTCGATTTGCGCGCGCCAGCAGCCCCCGAGGACGTGGCCGAGCAAGTCCGCGCCCGCTACCCGGCCGCGACCGACGAGGAGATCGAGCGCATCCGGGCCTTCGTCGCCGCCTATTGCGACTCGGAGCTCGCGAAGCGGATTGCGGGTCTCGAGGGCGCGGCGGCCGAGCGGCCGTTCGCCTTCGAGCACGACGGCGTGCTCTTGCATGGCCGGCTCGACGTCCTCCAGCTCGCCGGCGAGCGCGCCCTCGTCGTCGACTACAAGACGAACTGGCTGGACGAGGAGGCGCCGGCCGAGGTCGTCGAGCGTGACTATCGGCTGCAGCGGCTGGTCTATGCGCTCGCGTGCTTCCGCGCCGGTGCTCAGGAAGTCGAGGTCGTTTACCAATTCCTCGAGCGTCCCGACGACCTAGTAACAAGTTGTTACAAGGTCGTTGAGGCGGCGGCGCTGGAGGAGGAGCTGTCGACCGCGATCGCTGCGATCAACGCGGGCGAGTTCAGGCCGACGCCGAGCGAGTTCGCCTGCGCCGACTGCCCTGCGCTCGACCTCGTCTGCGCAGGCCCGCGCCTCCGCAACCGAGGCTGATGGCGCGGAGCTACGTCGCCGAAGCGCGGCGGCGGGTTGGCCCGAAGCGCGAGCGCATCCGGCCGATCATCGACCGGCTGCTCGCCGAGCATCCCGACGCGACGATCGCGCTGCGCTTTCGCAGCGACCTCGAGCTGCTTGTGTCGGTGATGCTCTCGGCGCAGACGACGGACGTGAACGTCAACCGCGTGACCGAGCGGCTCTTCGAGAAGTACCGCCGCCCCGAGGATTACCTCGCCGTGCCGGTGGAGGAGCTCGAGAACGACGTCCGCGCAACTGGGTTCTTCCGCCAGAAGACGAAGGCGATCCGCGGGACGATGCAGATGCTGATCGAGGAGTTCGGCGGGCGCGTCCCCGACCGGCTCGAAGACCTGCTGCGTCTGCCCGGAGTCGCGCGCAAGACGGCCAACGTGGTCGTCGCGGAGCGCGGCGAGGCGGTGGGAATCGTCGTCGACACCCACGTGCGCCGGCTCTCGCAGCGGCTCGGACTCACGCGGAAGGACGACCCCGTCAAGATCGAGCGCGACCTGATGCGGCTCGTCCCGCGCGAGTACTGGAACGTCTTCCCACACCTGCTCATCTGGCACGGCCGCCGTGTCTGCATCGCCCGCGCCCCACGGTGCGAGGTCTGCGTCGTGAACGGCCTGTGTCCTGCAAGTCGCGTCGATGTCGGCACAGTCGCGTCACGCGCGCCCGCCTAGCCTGTCCGTGTGCGCTCCGTTGAGCTCGCGATCTACGCGGATGCACTTGCCGGCGAGGCGGCGAGCCTGGCCGCTCGCGCGGAACGCGCGCGCTCACGACTGCGGCAGGCGGCAATCGAGAAGCGCGCTCGCTCAGAGCTGAGTCAGGCGGCGATCGAGCGACTGGAAGCGCGCGGCCTCGTCGGGGGCATCGACGAGCAAGCGACCCGAGCCGAGCTTCGCGAGCTTGAATCGGTGCTGGAGGCGCTCGAGGAGCTGCAGGCGTGGATAGAAGGCGAGCTCGCCGAAGCTAGCGCGGCGTGATCGCCACGAGCAGCCCGCCGTCGTCGTCGTAGGCCGGGAAGAAGTCGGCCGTCACGGGCTTCGTGCTCCCGACGCGCGTGCGTAGCTCCAGCTTCTGGCCCATCCGCCGCACGCCCCATTCGAGCGCGACCGCCGCGGGGTTCTGCCCGTCGAAGCCGGTGATCCCGAGCGCCTCGATCACGTCGCGTCCCATGAGCTCCTGCTCGCGGTAGCCGGAGAGCTCGAAGACATCGCGTCCCGCTGCGAGCACGCGAGCCTCCTGGTCGCAGACGACGAAGCCGGTGTTCGGCGCCGGGTAGTAGTCCTCGAGCAGCTCGAACAGAAACCCGAACCCGCAGTGGTGACAGGCCACCGCTTGCTGGGTCAGTCCCTCGCGCCGGTCGTGATCGATCGAGCGCTCCTTGCAGTTCGGGCAGATGAAGTACGGCACGCGGCGATGGTAGCCGCCTAGAACGCCACGGCCGATTCCATCGTGTCGACCGGTCCTTTCAGACGGATCCCCGGCGGAGCCGGGCATCCTGAGCTCGGCGCCGCACGCGGCGCCTTAGCGACGGCGGCGCCCGGCCAGCGTCCGCGGATCGAGCCGCGACAAAGGCGGCAG
>DATDFL010000143.1:0-9583 GCA_036522595.1 Gaiellaceae bacterium | reverse complement strand
GGCGGTCGAGGCGCGCTCGCGCTTCGGCCTCGACGTGCCGCACGAGGCGCGGACTCCACTGGTCGGCCGCGAGCGCGAGCTCGAGATCCTCCGCGCGGCGTTCGGCCGCGTGCGGGACGAGCACGCGCCGCAGCTCGTCACCCTGGTCGGCGTCCCGGGCGTTGGCAAGTCGAGGCTCCTGTACGAGCTTTCGAGCGACGTCGAGACCGACCCGGAGCTGATCTACTGGCGCCAAGGCCGCTCGCTGCCGTACGGCGAGGGGCTGAGCTTCTGGGCGCTCGCAGAGATGGTGAAGGCCCACGCGGGGATCCTCGACACGGACGACGAGGAGGCCGCCGAGGAGAAGCTCGCGACGACCGTCTCGGGCCTCGTCCCCGAGCAGGAGGCCGACTGGGTCCGAGGCCACCTGGCAGGGCTCGCCGGGGTCCGCGAGGAAAGCCAGGTCGAGCGGGAAGAGGCGTTCGCTGCGTGGCGGCGCTTCTTCGAGGCGCTCGCGGAGCAGCGGCCCCTCGTGCTCGTCTTCGAGGATCTCCACTGGGCGGACGATGGCCTCCTCGACTTCGTCGACCACCTCGTGGACTGGGCGAGCGGGGTCCCGGTCTTCGTGCTCGCGACGGCGCGGCCGGAGCTCCTCGATCGCCGCCCGGGCTGGGGCGGAGGCAAGCACAACGCGACGACGCTCTCGCTCGCCGCGCTCTCCGAGGAGGACACCGCCCGGCTGATCGGCTCGCTCCTCGGCAGTCCCGTGATCGAAGCGGGCCATCAGGCCGAGCTGGTCGAGCGCGTCGGCGGGAACCCCCTCTACGCGGAGCAGTACGTGCAGATGCTCGGCGATCGCGCGGAGGGTGAAGAGCTGCCGCTGCCGGAGTCGATCCAGGGGATCGTCGGCGCCCGCGTTGATGCGCTCTCGGCGCAGGAGAAGCAGCTGCTCCAGGACGCGGCGGTCATAGGCAAGGTCTTCTGGCCCGGCGCGGCCGCGACGCTCGCCGGCAGCAGCGAGCCACTGGACGCACTGCTCCACTCGCTCGTGCGCAAGCAGTTCATCCGCCGCGACCGCCGCTCGTCCGTGGCTGACGAGACGCAGTACGCCTTCCTGCATCTGCTGTTGCGGGACGTGGCGTACTCGCAGATCCCGCGCGCGGCGCGAGCCGAGAAGCACGTGCGCGCGGCGAGCTGGATCGAGGGCCTCGGCCGCGTCGACGACCACATCGAGATGCTCGCCCACCACTACGTGACGGCTCTCGAGACGACGCGCGCCGCCGGTCAGGACTCGGCGGAGATCATCGAGAGCGCGCGCACGGCGCTCGAGCGCGCGGGTGACCGAGCGCGGTCGCTGCACTCCTACGGCACGGCTGCGCAGCTCTACCGGCAGGCACTCGAGCTCTGGCCCGAGGAGGCGGCGGAGGAGCGCGCCAACCTGATGTTCGGGCTGGCCCGCGCCAGCTTCGACGGCGACGAAGAAGGGCGTGAGGAGGCGGTCAAGGGAGCCCGGGAGGCGATGCTCGCGGTGGGCGACGCAGCGCGCGCGGCCGAGCTCGAGACGCTCCTCGGGCAGGTCGCGTGGATGGCCGGAGACACAGAGCGCTGCATGGCTCATCTCGCCCGCGCGGAGGAGCTCGTGGGCGACCTGCCGCCCTCACCAGGAAAGGCGAGGGTGCTGAGCCAGGCTGCCCGCTTTCGCGCGCTCGGGGGCGAGGATGTCGAGACGGACGCGCGAAACGCATTGGCGCTGGCGGAGCAGCTCGGTCTCGATGAGCTCCGAGCCAACATCCTGGTCACGATTGCGCATATGCGGGCAGACGCCGGCGACCCCGCGGCGCGCGAGTACGCCGAAGAAGCGCTGCGTATCGCGCCGGCAGAGGCGTTCCCCGTGCGAATCCGCGCCTTAAGCTCGCTCGCGAGCATCGCCGACTGGAGTGGAGACCTGCAGGAGGCGAACCGGTTCGCCGAGACCGCGGACGAGCTCGCCCGCCGCTTCGCTGGTGTGGCGTCAGCGAGATGGACGCGCGGAAACGTCATCACCATCTACTTCCACATAGGCGAGTGGGACCGCCTCGCGCGCGAGACGGACGACTTTCTCGCGCAGTCGGCCGCCCTGGGGCCCCACTACCACGACGCCCAAGTTCGCCTCTCGCGGGCGCTGCTCCGCTGTGCGCGGGGCGACGACGCCGGCGCACTGGCCGACGCGTCCGAGGCGCTCGAGCGGGCGCGCGGGGTACGAGACCCGCAGCAGTACCGTCCGGCGCTCGGGACCTCCGCCTACCTGTTCGCAGAGCTGGGGCGCCTCGACGAGGCGTCTGCGCTGCTCGACGAGGCGATGACCTGGGAGGAGACGTTCGGGTATCTGGTCGAGCAGCTGGAGTGGGCGGCCGACCTGCTGGGCCGCAGAAGCGAGCTCGCCGCCTTGCTTCCGTCGAGCGACCGCCCGCGGTTCCGTGCGCTGCGAACGGCCTTCGAGGGGCGGTTTGCGGATGCCGCGGCGGAGTACGACGCAATTGGGGCCGTGGCTTCGGCGGCGTATGCGCGGCTTCGGGCCGGAGACGAGCATCTGGAGCCGGCGCTTGAGTTCTTCAGATCGGTCGGCGCGAAGCGTTACGTCGAGCGCGGCGAGGCGCTCTTGGCTCGTTCAGCCTGAGCCGCAGCGGCGGAACGACGTCACCGGATTGCCGCGCTGCTCCCAGTCCGGGATGCCTGCGTCGAGGACCGGTCGTGCCGTGATGCCGTGCGCCGCGAGGACGCTCGCGGCGACCGCAGCGCGGGCTCCGGACTCGCAGACGGTGACGACCGGCTTGCCGTTCGCGAGCTCGTCTGCGAACTCGCCCACCAGCCGGTACGGGATGTGCCGGCTCTGTGGGATGTACCCCTCGTCGCGTTCGTCCTTCTCGCGCACGTCGACGATCTCGACCGCGTTGTCGGCGAGAAGCCTTTCGAGCTCCTCGATCCCGATCGGGTCGACGCGCTCGGAGGCGTGGACGCCTACGAGGTAGCCGGCGAGGTCGAGGAGACCGACCGCCCGGAGCCGTCTCGCGGCTTCCTCGGCTTCGGCAGGCGAGGCCGCGTGGATCGCGATGGGGGCGTCGAGGTGGAGCAGGAAACCGGCCTTCGTCCCGACCGAAGACCCCGAGACCGGCACGTTGAGCGCCCCGTGCAGGTGGCCCGCGGCGAACTCGTGCGCTTCGCGGACGTCGAGCACCTGGCCGTCGAAGGCGTCCAGCTGCGCGAGCGGCGACGGGGCGCCCACGAAGGGCCCGCGGTTCAGCGCCACGACCTGCTCGGTGGTCGGTGGGCGCGGTGCGGAGATCGTCGCGTGCGCCGCCACGAACTCGTCGGCGTCGCCGAAGCCGAGCGCTCGGTTCGAGAGGCGCTCCATCCCGATCGTCGAGGAGCGGGCGGAGCTGATTCCCGCCGCGCACAGCGACCCGGCCACGTGGCCCGGGTCGACCTCGGTCTCTTCCGGCAGCTGGGCGAGGCGCTGCAGCGAGCCGTACATGGCCACGGCGCCCTCGGTCGCCTCGACCGCGAGGTCCGGGCGGGCCGCGTCTCCGATCAGCAGCGAGTCGCCGGTGAAGAGGTGTCCGTCCGCGAGGTAGCAGCAGTGCTCCGGCCGGTGTCCCGGCGTGTGGAGCACCCGGATCGTGAGCGCGCCGATGGTGACCTCGTCGCCGTCTTCCACCGCATCGAACGGGTACTCCGGCTCCGCAAGCGGATGGATGCTCACCGGCACGCCGCGCTCGAGGGCCAGGCGGCCGTGCCCCGCGAGGTGGTCGGCGTGCGTATGCGTCTCGAGCACACGCACGATGCGCACGCCGCTGCGCTCCGCCTCCTCGAGGTAGGCCTCGATTGCGTAGGCGGGGTCAACGACGACGGCCTCCCCGGTGGCCTCGTCGCCGATCAGGTAGGACGCGCAGCCGAGGTCGTCGTCCACGAGCTGGCGAAAGAGCACTTCCGGACGAACTTACCAACCGCGGCCGCTTGCTTTCTTGAAGTGAGCCTGCGCCCGGCCGAAGCTCGAGCCTTTAGTAACATCCGCCACTTCCAAGGGGAGAGGAGGGAGTGCTATGGCGGCATTGCGGCGTCTCCTGACGCTTTTTGCGCTTGCCTTCGTGTGTGTCGTCGTCGTACCCGGCGGCCAGGCGATTCCGGCCAACGTTCGATTGACCAACGACGACCCGGCCATACCGCCCGGCTACGTCAGTGACTACACGATGGTGACGGGCAACCCGTACACCGACGACGTCTTGGCCACGTGCTCGCGGAGCCGCGGGCGGCAGAACGAGCCTGCGGTGGCGGTCGATCCACGCGACACGCAAGTGATCGTGGGCAGCTCGAACGACTACTGCCCGGTCTTCAACGAGGACGGCTCGTTCCTCGGGCTGGGGGACATCTGGCTCGGCTACTACCGCTCCGAGGACGGCGGCGCGAGCTTCATCAGCTCGCTCGTCCCGGGCTACCAGGGCGACCATTCGCCCTACGCGTCACGCGCGCATGTGCGAACGGCCGACTCGGGCGATCCGGTCTGGGCCTGGGACAATCACGGACGCCTCTTCGCCGGCTCCGAGAGCTCAGCCGATCCGGAGGGCACTGCGAAAACGTTCGGCGATGTCTGGGTGGCCACCTACGAGAACCCGGACGGTCCGAGCGGTCCAACCAGCAACGACGGCAAGGAGTTCATCCGTTCGCTCGACGTCGCCCGAGGCTCGGCGGCTCCGAACCTGCTCGGCAAGTTCCACGACAAGACGGCGATCGAGGTCGACCGGACCGGCGGCGCGTGCGACGGGAACGTCTACTTCGCGTGGGCACGGTTCACGGGCGGCAGTCCGCAAGGCTTCAACTCGAGCGTCTACTTCTCGCGCTCGACGGACCACGGCGCGACGTTCTCGAGCCCGATGAAGCTGTCGCAGACGGTGCACGACATCCAGTTCCCGGACATCTCGGTGACCGGAGACGGGCACGTGTACGTGACGTACCGGCAGTTCGCGGACGTTCACGGCCACGAGGCGGTCGACGCGATCGCCTACAACAAGTCGACAGACTGCGGCGCCACATTTTCGCGGCCGCACTTTGTCCAGGCGTTCGAGCCGTACGACCCGACGGACATCAGCACGAGCGGAGGCGTCACCGGCGAGTGCGGCGATTTCGACAGTGCGTGCGTCTCGGGCTACACGTTCATGCGTGGGGGCACGCAGGTCCGCTCAACTGCGGACCAAGCGGACGCCTCGCACGACTACGTGTACGTCGCCTACGACCCGTCCATCCCCGGCACGGAGGTGCCGAGCGGCACGACCTACGGGTCCATTGTCTCGGCCGATCTGCCCGACCGCTACCACCAGAACGTCGGGAGCCAATCCGGGATCTACTTCTTCCGTTTGAACGGCCAGAACGGCCAGCACACCGCGCCGACGCTGATAGACCCGCAGCCAGCGGGTCTGCAGCGGTTCCCGGACATCTCCGTGGACCAGGGACTGATGCATGCCATCTGGTGGGACAGCCGGAACGACCCGTGCTACAGCCCGACGAGGCCGCTCGGCAACTGCGCCGACACGACCACGACGGCATCGCTCGACGCCTACGGCGCGGCGGGCGACGCGTCGACGCTGACGTGGTCTGCCGGGGAGCGGCTGAGCGACGTCTCGAGCAACCCGAACTGGGAGCAGTTCAGCGGGCGCTCGGTGCCGTTCGGCGGCGACTACCTCTACATCAGCTCGGTCGGGGCGTTCTCGTACGGCACCTGGACCGACTGGCGGAACGTCGTCCCCGGCACTGATCCGCGCGAAGGCGCTGAAGCCGACGGCGCCGACGTCATGCAGTGCCGGGACCAGAACCCCGACGGGAGCTGGGGACCGGATACGTGCCCGTGGGCCGGCGGGCTCGACCAGAACATCTACGGCGCACAGACGCCTTAACGGGCCTAGGAGGGCGGCGGCTCTGCCGCCGCCCTCGCTTAGTTGCAGCATGGCATGAGAGCTCGCAAAACCGCGGCGAGATTCACTGCGGTACTACCTTGTCCGCAGTGACCACACCAGGTCGATCGATGCTATGGGGCGTGGGTGCGCTGGTCGCAGGCGCTCTGATCGCCGGAATCGTCGCGCTCTTCGCGGTTGGCTCGCACGGCGGGTCGGCCGTGACGCCGACGCAGGTGCGGGTGGACACCTCCGGGAACATCCCGCCTCCGCCGCGTTCGGCGGTCGTGCTCGGGACCGAGGCGGGCTCGCGGGCCGTTGCGCTGTCCGTCCAGCCGAAGACGCTGACGGCGACGGTGCTCGCGCCGAGCGGCGGTCCAGCGTCGGGCCTGGAGGTCTCCTTCCGGGTCGCGGGGTCGACCCTGCGTGCCCGCCCTTGCGGCTCCGGCTGCTACCGCGCGACGGTCACGGCACGGCCGCGCCGGGTCGAGGTCGTGCTGCCCGACGGCTCTGCGTCGTTCCGGATCCCGTCATCGACACGGCCCGGCTCGCCGGTCGTCTCACGTGCTGCGCGGGCGTTCCGCAGCCTCCGCAGCCTCGTGTACGTCGAGTCGCTCCGCTCGGGGCCCACAGGCGGGATCGTCACGACCTGGAGCATGAGCGCGCCGAACAAGCTCGCGTATCAGATCCACGGCGGCGCGGCGGCGGTCGTGGTCGGGCCACGACGCTGGGATCAGGCCAAGCCCGGAGCCAAGTGGGTGGCATCTCCGTCGACGGTCCTGCACGTGCCGGCGCCGACCTGGGGCGGCGACGTCACGAATGCGCACGTGCTCGGGAGCTCCACCCTGAACGGTCACGCGGTCTGGCTGGTCTCCTTCGCGACCCCGACCGTGCCCGCCTGGTTCACGGCGTGGATCGACAAGCGCGACTACCGCACGCTGCAGCTGCGCATGACCGCCGCGGGGCACTTCATGTTCCACCGCTACACACGGTTCAACGCGCCGCTGAAGATCGTTCCGCCGAAGTAGCGAGGTCGGGCTCCTCGTAGTGCTCGAGGACGTCGAAGAAGACGACGAGCCCGAGCGTCGCGGCTCCGGCCCCGGCCGCGATCGCCACCACGACCGCGAGCCGCTCGACATTGCCCGGGAGCGCCGAGAGGACGATCCCGTGGAGGAGAACCGGAAACTTGGTCAGGCCGGCGGCGAGGCCGAGCAGCCCGAGGAACCCGCCCGCCAGCGCTTTCACGTTCGTGGAGCCACGAACGATGACCACCGCCGCGACGAGCGCGATCACAGCCTCGTTGGCTGCTTCGATCCACGCGCCCTGCGTTCCGGTCGACGCGAGCCCGAAGCCGGTAGCGCTGAGCAGCGTGGCCACGGCGGCGAGCAGGCCCAGCGCCACGGCCGCGAAGGCCCGGCGCCGACGTCCGAGTGCGGTCGCAGCCGCGAACGCCGCGCCGATCGCGACCCACGGCCACCACGCGGGGGCGTCCACGCGCTCGACCGTGCCTGCGAGAACGGTGCGCCGCCCGTCCACGAGCAGCGGGATCCGCCAGCGGCCGCTCTTCTCAGCGGCACGAACACGCGCGTCGTGCCAGATCCCGATCGGGTGGTCCCAGTCCTGGTGCCAGCGTGGCCCGTGCAAGCGCGGGTGCGGCGCTGCGAGCTTCGTCCCGGCGGCGGTGGGCGACGCGACGTTGACGAACACACCGCGTGGATCCAGCCGGATGAAAGGCTCGCCGAGGTACCCGAGCACGACGACGCGATGCGAGCCCACCAGCTCCAGGCGCAACGCGAGGTCTGCCAGGTAGACGCGAGCCCGGACCGGCGCGCTCGAGGGCAGCACCGCGCCGCGGAAGTCGACCGCCGACCGACCCGTCCGCAGGTGTGCACCCGCCGAGGCCGGCGCCGCCAGCGCGACGATCGCGACTACCACGAGCGCCCGGCGCATCAGACCGTTCGCCGGATGACCTCGATCACGACCAGCCAGGCCACGGCCGCTGCGGCGAGGGCGACCAGGGCGAGCAGAAGCTGCGTGCGCGGGCTCATCCGGAGGCCCTGTCGAGGAGCGTGACGACGAACGGCTGCTGGCCAGGCGGCGTCACCTCGAAGCTGAGGCCCCAGTGGCCGACCATCACGAGCGCGGGTGCCGACTTCGAGAACGTGCCCGGCTGTGACTCGCGGAGGCGGTAGCTCAGCTCGCCCATGTCCATGTCCAGCATGTCGAACCGGCTGACCACCTGCGCGCCGCGCAGGGGCCGGCCGTTCTTCGTGACGTCCACCGAGAACCGGTTCGGGATCGCCGCGCGGTTGGGCGTGATCGTCACTCGAACGCGGTACGGACCCTTCGAGACGACCTCCGAGACCGGGCCGGGGCCGACGTGCGCGGAGATGTCCTTGACGCGGGCGAGGGCGCTCGCGGGCGGCGCGAGGCTCGTCAGGACCGCCGCTGCGAAGAGCGCGCCTGCGACCAAGAGGACTTCACCCTGGACGAGCCGCCGCAGGAGCAGCGCAGCGCCGGGCCCGACTTGCGGTTGCAGGCCGGCCGCCTGGAGCCGCGGCTTGGTCCGCGCGAGGTTGACGGCGGCGAGGAGCATCGCCGCCCCGAGGAGCGCGATCTTCCAGAGCAACGCCTTGCCGTAGGAGGTCTGCCAGAGCGAGCCCAGGGTCGGCAGCTGGAGGAACGACTGCCCGATTCCCGAGCCGATCAATGCGAGGACGGATGCCAGCGCGACGTTCGAGAAGCGGGGCACGACGCGCGCAAGCCCGGCCACGCGCCCCTCGACCCCGACCGTCAGCCAGAAGACGACGATCCCGATCAGCCCGCCGATCCAGATCGAACCTGCTGCGAGATGCAGTGCGTCGAGCGGCAGCGCGAGACCGCGCGGCGAACGCTGTCCCGCGTGGCCGGCGAGCCCCGGCATGACGAGCACCGCGGCGGCGGCGCCGAGCGCAGCCCAGAGCGAGAGCAGCTCGACGACCGAGCGCTGCGGCCGCTCGGGCTTGTCGACAGCGAGCGCGACTCCGGCGGCGACACCGAAGAGCGCGAGCACGAGCTCGAGGTCGAGGTAGTCGCGCCCGAACGAAGAGGCCCGGGCGACGGGGACGATCGCGCCGAGGTCGAACACCGATCGCAGCGAGAACTGCGCGGTCGCGAACAGGACGTACACCGGGATCGCCACGAGCGCCACGACCAGCGCGGTCCCGAACGCGATCGAGACGGCTCCCAGCGGAATTCGGCCGACCGGACGGGCGATCACGATCCGGAACACGAACAGCCCCAACGCCGCCATGAACGACAGGAAGACGACCCACCGCGAGATCAGGAGCTGCGTCGTCGTCGCGGTCTCGCTCAGCGACGGCACCTGGAACTGCGGCGGCGGCCCAGGGCTCGGTCCGACGGCGAAGGTGAAGGCCCCGCGCACCGGGTGGCCGTCCGCGGAGATCACGCGCCAGAACACGAGGTACCAGCCCTGCGGCGTGTGCTTCAGCGGCGTGACGAGCGTCTGCGGCGAGCCGGGCGCGCGCTGCGGCGAGCCGGAGGTGAGCTGCCGGCCCGCCGCGTCGGTCACGGAGACGATCGCGAAGCGGGGCTCGATCGGCTCGCTGTAGGTGAGGCGCACCGCGGGCGGGGCCGTGTTGATCGTCCGGCTCGCGACCGGCGCGGTGCGGAGCAGCGCTGCG
>DATDFL010000142.1:0-9480 GCA_036522595.1 Gaiellaceae bacterium | reverse complement strand
AAGCCGACCGTCGCGCGGATCAACGGGATCGCGGTCGGCGGCGGGAACGAGCTGCAGATGGCGTGCGACCTCGCGGTGATGGTCGACGACGCGTTCATCCGGCACGTCGGCCCGGAGCACGGCTCGGTGCCGGCCGGCGGCGCGACGCAGTGGCTGACGATCATGGTCGGCGACCGGCGCGCCCGCGAGATCGTGCTGATGTGCGAAGAGGTCCCGGCGGCAAAGGCTGCGGAGTGGGGGCTCGTCAACTGGGCCGTCCCGGCCGCGGAGCTCGACGCGAAGGTCGACCAGGTGGTCGAGTCGCTCGCGCGGAAGCTGCCGCAGACGACGCGCTACGCGAAGCAGCATTTGAACTTCTGGCGCGACCTCGCCTGGCACGAGACGATCAACCACGCGCGAGACTGGCTCGCTCTGTCAATGGCGACCGAGGAGCCGAAAGCCGCTATCAAGAAGTTCCTGGAGCGCAAGTGAGCCTCATCGAGGTCGAGCGCGACGGTGCGATCGCCGTCGTCCTGCTCAATCGGCCCGAGGCGCTGAACGCGCTCTCCGACGAGCTGATGGACGAGCTCGTGAAGCGGCTGGGGGAGCTCGACCGCGATGCGGAGGTGCGCTGCATCGTCCTCGGCGGCTCCGAGCGCGCGTTCGCGGCAGGTGCCGACATCGGCGAGCTGGCGCAGTCCTCTGCGATCGACCTCTACTACCAGCGGCGGGTCGAGCGCTGGGACGCGATCCGCTCGCTCTGGACGCCCCTGGTTGCCGCGGTCTCCGGCTACTGCCTCGGCGGCGGCTGCGAGCTCGCGATGTCCTGCGACCTGATCGTCGCGTCCGAGAGCGCCGAGTTCGGGCAGCCCGAGACCGGGCTTGCGATCATCCCGGGCGCGGGCGGGACGCAGCGGCTGACCCGCGCGGTGGGGAAGGCGCTCGCGATGGACGTGATCCTCAGCGGGCGGCGGCTTTCGGCAAGGGAGGCGCTCGCGGCGGGATTGGTCGCGCGGGTGGTCGCGAAGGAGGCGTGGCTCGAGGAGGCGAAGCGCGTCGCGCGCGACATCGCCGAGAAGGGGCCGGTCGCCACGCGGCTCGCGAAGGAGTCCGTGAACCGCGCCTACGAGACGACGCTGAACGCCGGGCTCGAAGCCGAGCGGCGGGCGCTCTACCTCTCGTTCGCCTCCGAGGACGCGAAGGAGGGCCTGACCGCGTTCACCGAGAAGCGCAAGCCGGAGTTCAAGGGCCGCTGAGCAAGCTCGCCCGTTTCCTCGAGCCGCCGCGGCTGCGCACGCTCGAGGCGGAGGAGGACCGGCGCGCGACCTGGCTCGAGCTGTTTCTCGACCTCGTCTTTGTCGCCGCGATCGCGGAAGTCGCGTCCACGCTCAGCGCCGATCCGACCGCGATCGGCTTCGGCCGCTTCCTTGCCCTGTTCGTCCCGATTGGCTGGGCCTGGGCCGGCTTCACGTTCTACGCCACGCGGTTCGACACCGACGATCTCGTCTACCGGCTGTTGACGCTGCTCGGCATGTTCGCCGTCGCCGGCCTCGCGAGCACCGTTCCCCACGCGCTGGAAGGAGGGCAGAACAGCTTCGTCATCGCGTACGTCTCCGTTCGAGCGATCCTGCTCGTCCTCTACGCGCGCGTGTATCGCAACCTCGAGGTCGCGCGTCCGGTCGCCGGCTGGTTCATCTTCATGTTCGGCGTCGCGATCGTCGACTGGCTGATCTCGCTGGCCTTGCCCGTGCCGTGGAAGTACGTGTTCTGGGCGATCGCCCTCCTGTTCGAGCATGTCGCACCGATCAGGGGCTGGCGGTTGCTCCGCGGAGTGCCGGTTGACCCGCGCCACATCCCCGAGCGTTTCGGCCTGTTGATCATCATCGTCCTCGGCGAGGGCGTGATCGGCGTCGTGCTGGGCACCGCCCAGGTCAGCTGGACGATCCGCTCGGGCGCCGTGGCCTTCGCGGGGTTCCTCGCGGGCGCCGCGATCTGGTGGCTCTACTTCGACTTCCTGGATGCTGCCGCCGTCGTCACCCGGAACGTGCGCAGCGGGATCACCTTCGTGTATGCCCACTACTTCGCGGCGGCTGGAATCGCCGCGCTCGGCGTGGGCGTCAAGCTGGCGATCTTCTCCGTCCAGCCCGGGCCTCGCTACGCGCACGTCGGCTGGGTCGCGGCAGCCGGAGTTGCGCTGTGCATGGCGGGGCTCGCCGCAATCCAGCTCGCCACGCCTCCCGGTCTCATCGACGTCGATGTCGTCCTGCGGCTCGGGATCGCCTCCCTATCGGGCGTGCTCGTGGCGCTCTCCGGGCTGCTCTCGCCGGTGTTGGTCCTGTGGCTCCTGGCTGTCTTGCTCGTCGTGCAGGTCGTGGTCGAGCTCGCCCGCCACGAGCAGCATTCGGGCCGCGTGTCCGAGGGGGTCTAACCGTCCAGTTCGCCCGGGACGAGCTCGAGGTGGACCTCGCGGCCCTCGCGCAGGAGCCTGACCGGGACGCTGGCCCCGATCCGTTCGCCAACCATCAGCCGCTGGATGTCGAGGACACCGGCCACAGGCGTGCCGTCGAGCTCGACGATCAGATCCTCGGGGCGGAGGCCCGCCTTCGCGGCCGGCGTTCCCTCGACGACCTGGACGACCTCGACCCCGGCTTCGCGACCGAGCTTGCGCGCGAGGCGCGGCGGCAGCGGTCGCGTACCGCCGGCGATCCCGAGGTAGGCGCGGCGAAAGCGGCCGTCGGTCATCAGCGCGCCGACGATCTGGCGCGTCGCGGTGTTGACGGGCACGGCGAGCCCGAGGCCGACGCCCGCGACCGCGGTGTTGATCCCGACGACGCGGCCGTTCCCATCCGCGAGCGCGCCACCGGAGTTGCCGGGGTTGAGTGCCGCGTCCGTCTGGATGACGTTGTCCACGACGCGCCCGCTCTGGGTCGGGAGCGACCGGCCGAGCGCGGAGACGACGCCCGCCGTCACCGAGCCGGCAAAGCCGTTCGGGTTCCCGATCGCGACGACGAGCTGGCCGACGCGCAGGCGCTCGGCGTCTCCGAGCTCGGCGGGCGTCAGGTCCTGCGCCTCGGCGCGCAGCACCGCGAGGTCGGAATGCGTGTCCGTACCGACGACCTCGAACCCGAGCTCGCGCCCGTCGACGAACGACGCGCGCCCGCCGCGGTCGCTCCGCGCGACGACGTGGGCCGACGTGAGCATGAACCCGTCGGGCGTGATGACGACCGCGCTGCCGCCGCCGTTCAGCCGCCGGCCGCCGCGGCCCCGATGGGACACGCGGAGGTTGGCGACCGAGGGCGCCAGCCGCTCGGCGACGTTGATGACGGCACGCGAGTAGGCGTCCAGCGCCTCGGCATCCGGCAGCTCGGCGGGCGGGGAGCCGTCCCGCTCTGGGCCCAGCAACGCATCGACGAAGGTGAGGTCGGCCACGGAGCCAAGCTAGCAACGCCGTCGCGGCTCACAGAGTCTTCGGAGTTGTTCCACTTCCGGCACGGTTTCGTGACAGACACGCGTGCGTTTCCCGAATATGCTCGCAGTGGGGAGGAGGCCGGGCGCGCCTGAATAGAGGGACCAAAGGGCACGCGAGCGAGGAGGCGAGATGGCCGAAGTCGAGACCAACCGGGACGGAGGGGTGCTCACGATCACCCTCAACCGGCCCGACGTGCTCAACGCGTTCACGGCCGAGATGCACCGTCAGCTCGTCAGCGTGCTCAGGGAGGCGCGTGAGCCCGAGGTTCGCGCGGTCATCCTGACCGGAGCCGGCCGCGGGTTCTGCGTCGGGCAGGACCTGAACGAGTTCAAGGAAGCGGCGAAGGACATCGCCGGCCGCCTGCGCGGCAACTACCACCCGACCGTCATGGCGGTGCGGCAGCTCGAGAAGCCGGTCATCGCCGCGGTCAACGGCCCCGCCGCCGGCGCCGGGCTCTCGCTCGCCTGCGCCTGCGACTTCCGCATCGCCGCCGACGACGCAACCTTCGTCCCGGCCTTCATCAACATCGGCCTCGTGCCCGACATGGGCGGCACCTACCACGTGCGCCGCCTGCTCGGCACCGCGCGCGCCTTCGAGTTCATGGCGACCGGGCGGCGCCTGACCGCGGCCGAGGCGCACGAGTGGGGCCTCGTGAACGAGGTCGTGGAGGCCGACCAGCTCCTGCCAACAGCTGCCGAGCGCGCCGCCGAGCTTGCGGCACTGCCCACGCGCGGCGTCGCGCTCACGAAGCGCCTCTTCGACAACGCTGAGCACGCAACGCTCGAGGAGCAGCTCGAGCTCGAGGCCCAGCTGCAGGCCGCCGCGACGCAGACCGAGGACTTCCGCGAAGGCGTCGCCGCGTTCCTCGAGAAGCGCGAGCCGCGATTCGAAGGCCGTTAGCTCCGCATGAAGCTCCGGCGCAGGCAGTCCACGGGCGGCGACCCCGTGCTGCAGGCCGTGGTCAGGTACGTCGCGAGCGCGCTCATCGCCGTGGTCCTGATCAGCGTGCTCGCGGTCTGGCTGGCACGCCGAGCGGGTAAGGCGGAGGCCATTCGGGACGCGAAGGACCAGACGCAGATCGTGGCGCAAGGCACCATCGAGCCGGAGCTCAGCGACGGGCTGCTCAAAAGCAAGGCGACTTCGCTCGCCCAGATCGACGCCATCGTTCGGAACCGAGTGCGGTCGGACGAATCGATCGTGCGCGTGAAGATCTGGGACCGCTCTGGCCGCATCGTCTATTCGGACGAGCCCCGCCTGATCGGTGCGCGCTACCCCTCGAACACCGAGGCGGAAGAATTCGGGATCACGAGCCCGGAGGCGGAGGTAAGCGACCTCTCGAAGCCCGAGAATCGCTACGAGCGCGGTCTCGGCCGGTTGCTCGAGGTCTACTACACGGTCCACACGCCGAACGGCACGCCGCTCCGCTATGAGACCTACTACCAGTCGAGCTTCGTCTCCGCGCGCGCGAGCCGCATCTTCCGCGAGTTCCTGCCCGTGATGCTCGGCGCGCTGATCCTCCTCGCGCTGACCCAGCTGCCGCTCGCCTGGCAGCTCGCCCGGCGCGTCCAGCGAGGCCGCGTCGAGCGCGAACGCCTGCTGACGCGTGCGATCGAGGCTCAGGACGTCGAGCGTCGCCGCATCGCGCGTGACCTGCACGACGGCGTCGTCCAGGATCTGGCCGCCGTCTCGTACTCGCTGGCGGCGACGGCCGAGGGCGCGCCCGACCCCTTCGCCTCAGAGCTGCGCAAGGCCGCCGCGGAGACGAGACACGGCATCGGGCAGCTGCGGAGCCTGCTCGTCGAGATCTATCCGCCGGAGCTTCACCGTGCCGGCCTCGAGGCGGCGCTCGCCGACTTGTTGGGCTCGGCAGAGGCGCGTGGCCTCGAGACCGAGCTCGAGGTCGAGCCGGCTCCGCTGGACCGCGACACGGAGGCGCTCTTCTTCCGCGTGGCGCAGGAGACCGTGCGAAACGTCAACAAGCACGCCCAGGCGAAGCACGTGAGCGTGCACGTGCAGCGCGCGAGCCTTGCGGTCGAGGACGACGGTTGCGGATTCGATCCAACGGCCGCCCAGAGCGACGGGCACTTCGGCCTGCGCATGCTCACGGACCTCGTGCGCGAAGCCGGCGGCACCCTCGAGATCGACTCCGAGCCGGGCCGGGGCACCCGCGTGACCGTGGAGGTCGAGCCGTGATCCGCGTCCTGCTCGCCGAGGACCACGGCCTCGTCCGCGCGGGGCTTGAGCGCCTGCTGGCCACCTGTGAGGACATGGAGGTCGTCGGCGGCGCCGCTGACGGCGTGGAGGCCGTCGAGCTGGCTGCGCAAACGAGCCCGGACGTGATCCTGATGGACCTGTCCATGCCGGGCATGGACGGGATCGAGGCGACGCGGAAGATCGTCGCCGCCCACGAGGCTGTCCAGGTCGTCGTCCTCACGTCGCTGACCGACCGCGACCGGATCCTCGCCGCGCTCGATGCGGGCGCCGTCGGCTACCTGCTGAAGGACGCAGAGCCGGAGGAGCTGATCAGCGGCATCCGCTCGGCGGCCCGCGGCGAGTCGCCGCTCGCCCCCAAGGCCGCCCGCGCTCTGCTCACCGCCAGGGCCGAGACCGAGCGCGCCGAGCTCAGCGACCGCGAGCGCGAGGTGCTCCGCTGCGTTGCGGCCGGGATGCCGAACAAGCTGATCGCGCGTGAGCTGGGGATCAGCGAGAAGACCGTCAAGACCCACCTGACCCGCGTCTTCCAGCGGATCGGCGTCACGGACCGCACGCAAGCCGCGCTCTGGGCCAGGCAGAACCTGACCTAGAGCGCGGCTGGGGAGGGACTAGATGGAGAGGGCGGCGCTGCAGGTCTCGCCGCTGCTGAGCGCACGCGCCTTGGCGACGATGCGATCCTTGCCGGCGGTGCCTGCGAGCAGGCGGCCGACGGAGAACGAGCCGCTCGGCGCGCGGGTCGTGCGGATGCCGCTGAAGACCTTCGAGCCGTTGCGGAAGATCGTCACGCGCCAGCGCTTCCCGACGAGGTTCTGATCGACCTCGAACTCGGTCTCGATGCGGCCGTCGTCGTTCTTCGCCTTCAGCTTCCAGTTGCTGTTGGCGCTACAGCTGCCGGTCTTGACGATTCCACGGCCGCCCTTAGTGCCGGCTGCCGTCGCCGTCGACGCGATCACGGCGAGCGAGACGAGGGCGATGATTGCGATGAATGCCTTGCGCATGTCGAACCTCCTCAGGTCGTTAGAACGCAGGGATGCGGACAGGAACGGGCTTCGTGGGAACGGTGGTCGGAGACGTGAGCGTCGGCTTCAGGACGGGCGGGACGAGCTTGATCGGGCTCGGGGTCGTCGAAGTGGGCGTCGGGGCGACCGGCGCGGGGACCGGCGGGCCGAGGAAGCCGGGGCCCGGCTTCGTGATCTCTGCGCCTGCGGTCGACGCGAAAGCGGCTGCTGCAACGAGCGTTGCGATTCCGGTGATGGTGAGCTTGTGCAACTGGGGTCCTTTCTCGATGGCTCTTGACTGACGCCACCGAGATTGCCCGGGGCTCGGTCCGGGTCGCAATGCGACATGGGTCCTAGGACCCGAGGCGCCCGTCGGGCGCCTCGGGGGAACGGGTCTTCGGCTGTGCGCTAGTGCTTGGCGGGCACTCGCACTGCGCTCGTCTTGCGTGCCCTGGCGCGCGGTGTCTTCGCCAGCGTCACCGTGACGAGGCGCTTGCCGTAAGCGGAAGGACGGAGCCGCAAGAAGACGGTTGCGCGCCCCTTTCGGCCACTGCGCGTCGTTCGTGGCCGCTTCGCCAGCTTGTGGCCCTTGGCGGCGACACGAATCGTGGCCCCGCGGATCAGCCGGCCCTGGCGGTCACGGACGGTCACGATCATCCGGATCCGGTGCGTGCGCAGAGCGCCCTTGCGGACGTAGCGGATCTTCACGATCCGGATTCCGAGGGCGCTGCCGGCCGAGACGGTGGCCGTCGAGAACGGCCGGAACACGGGCGTGTCGATCGTCTCGGTCGTTCCGTTCGCGCTGCTCGCGTTGACCTGCACCTGGCCGGCGTCTCCTGGCAGCGGGACGCTGAACGTGCCGCCCTGAAGCAGGCTCATGACGTCGACGCCGTTGACGGTCAGCCCTACGAGCTGGCTGACGTCGCCCACCGAGCCGCTGACGACGATCGGCTGCTCGGGCTTTGCGACCGGTTGCAGGATCGAGATCCCTGCACGCACGAGCGAGTCCAGCACGGAGCCCGGAATGACCGTGCGTCCGAGAAGCGGGATCCGGAGCTGGATGGCGATCCCGGTCGCCGGCCGGGACAGCGCCAGCACGATCGTGTCCGCGCCGTTCAGGTCGACGACTCCGGCGAACGCGCCGGACGTCTTGATCCCGAGCGGATGGCCGTTCACCGACAGCTTGGCGCCGGAGACTTCCGAGTCGATCGAGCCCGAGACGAGCGCGGTGCCGTTCAGAACCGTGATCGGTCCGAGCGTGATGAGCGGCGTGTTTGCCGGCGCTGCGGCCGGAACGAAGGCCAGCGTCACGAGTGTTGGGAGCAACAGCAGCCTGGTACGGGACTTCCTGCTGACCTCAACCTCCTTGTGGCGACTGGGTGAGCGGGCTGGCCACTCGTCAGTCGAGGGAAGGGAGAACCGCGGTCGGCCCGCTCATGGTGGTGTGTGAGCAAGGGGCTCGTGAAGCAAGAACCTTGCGCCGGTTCCCTCGGACGAGGGACGTCTACTGCCGTTGGGCGAGCGGGAACGTCAGGCCGAGGTGGACCGCAGAGGCGCCTGCGAGGATGATCGCCAGCTCGGGCTGATCCGCGGCGGCGAGCGCCACGACCGCGGAGCCGAACACGAGCACCTCGATGGCGAGCCTCCACGGATCGCGGACGCGATGGTTCGACCGCGGCGCCATCCAGCGGCCCCACACGAGCGCCACGACCAGCGGTGCCGCGACGACGAAGATCCAGCGCGCCGTGCCTCCCTCGCTCCACCCCCAGTAGGCGACCGCCGCGAGCGCGCTGAGCTCCAGGAAGAACCGGAGCGCGTCGTTGGCGGCTCGAACCACCTAGATCGTCTTGAACTGCTCGAACGGCTGCCGGCAACTGCGGCAGTAGCGCAGCGAGCGGCACGGAGTCGGGCCGAAGATGTTCTCGAGGGTCGTGTCGCTCGACCCGCAATAGGGGCAGCGGAACGCCTGCGACTGAAGCTGCACGAGCGTCGGGGTCCCGGCCTCGCGGGGCGCGGGCGGCGCGAACCCCGCCTCGCGCAGCTTCTCGCGGCCCTCCGGGGTGATCCGGTCGGTCGACCACGAGTCGTCGGCGAGCACGCGAACCTCGGGCTCGGCGCCGAGCTCCCGGATCCGCTCGGCCATTGCCGTTTGCATGACCTCGATCGCCGGGCAGCCGAGGAAGGTCGGCGTGAAGTCGACTCGCACCCGCTCGTCCTCGATCTCGATCCCTCGGATGACGCCGAGCTCGACCAGCGAGATGACCGGGATCTCCGGGTCGGGGATCTCCGCGAGAGCCTTCCAGACCTGCTCTTCGGCTACCACGTCGTCCCCGCCGGTTGCGAGCGCCGCACCTCGGTCATCTGCTCCCAGAGGCCGGTCAGCTCGGACGTGTGGCCGTTCCGCCGGTCCGCGAGGGGCCGCAGCTCCTCGAGCGCGGCGGCAAAGCGCGGCTCGTTCTTCAGGCGCTCGGCCCACATCTGAGCGTGCATGCGGTGGTAGACCTCCTCGTGGTCGATCTTCGCCGCGAGCCCGGCCACCTCGGGGTCGTCCGAGGCCATCAACTCCTTGAGCCGAGCCTCGTCGGCTTCCTCGTAGAGGACGTGGCGCGCGATCGTGCGCTCCCACTCCGGCAGACGCAGCTCGACCAGCTCGCAGCAGCGGTACTCCTCCGGCTTGCGGTCGAAGGCGAGCTCATCGGCGGTCGTGCCGAGGTCGCGCGCGGCCAGCTCGTACAGCGCCCGCGCGTGGCCGATCTCGTTCTGGGCGATCGACGAGAAGGCGACGTCCTCCTCGAGGAACGGCGCGATGCCGGTCCACTC
>DATDFL010000141.1:0-20377 GCA_036522595.1 Gaiellaceae bacterium | reverse complement strand
GTGAAGCCGTTCTCGTCTGCGCCTTTCAAGAGGAGCATTCGAGCGGAAGGCCGCCCCGTGGCGTCTGCGGTGGCGAGGGTCATCGCCTCGGGCACCGCGACCCCGGCCTCGCGCGCTTCCTCGCGCCATTCGTTGAACGTTTCGATCGGGTTCAACGCCAGCCGTTCTCGAGCAGCTCCCTGACCTCCTCGACGCCAACCTGCCACACACGTGCGACCTGCTCGTCCGGCAGCTCATACGCTCCCTGGAAGACGCCGTCGCCGAGGAGCTCCCGCACTTCAGAAGGACCGGAGACCATGTACGCGGCTTCGTCGAGCTCAGGCTTGCGCTCGCGTGGAAACTCGACTCCTTCGAGCCGCGTCCACGGGAAGTTCTCGAACCAGTTCGCGTGGCTCGGTAGCGGGTCGACCTCGCGCGCTGCGGCCTGCACGCGGTCGCTCGACCACCAGCTGTGGAAGATCGCCTGCCCGTCGGGATGCGCAGCCATCCATTCGCGGACGAGCGCTCCGGCCGGCAGGTTCCCGCCGTGCCCGTTCACGACGAGAAGCCGCCGGAAGCCCTGGTCATACAGCGAGTCGAGCAGATCGCGCAGCACCCCTAGAAATGTCTCCAACCGCAGCGTCGGGCTCCCCGGGTACGCCGCGAACGAGGGCGTCAGCCCATATGCCAGCACCGGCAGCACGAGGACGCCCAGAGGCTCGGCGGCCTCTGCCGAGACTCGCTCGGAGAGGATGTTATCCGTCTCGAGCGAGAGGTAGCCGTGCTGCTCGGTCGACCCGATCGGCAGCACGACCCGGTCGTCGCGCTGCAGGTACTCCTCGACCTGCATCCAGTTGCAGTCGCGGATCCTCACTGGCGGAAGTGAAACAAACCGTCGGATCGACCGGTCAGTTCAGACGGGCGCACGGGCAAAGCCCGCACGCCCTGAGAAGGCTCCGCAAGCGGAGCCTTAGGACCGCTCCAGGGACGCGTGGCGGCGGCTGAGCGTCTCGAACCAGCGCAGCAGCAGGTACCCGGCGATCCCGTAGATCGCGCCGACCAGCAGCTCCGCGCCGAGGAGGCCGGAGACGTGGCCGAGGCCCGCACCGGCTGCGAGCTCGCGCGCGGCCTTGATCGCGTGCGTGAAGGGCATTCCCTGCGCCGCCGTGCTCATCCAGCCCGGCAGTGCGCTCAAGGGCACGTTCGCGCCGGTGAAGATCAGCAGAAAGCCGAAGATCGCGTTCGAGAGGACGGCGTTCTCGCGGATCCGCAGGCTGATCGCCGCATTGACCAGCCCGATGCCCGTGCACGAGAAGGCCGCGATCACGATCACCAGCAGCAGCGGCGCGAGGGAGGAAACGGGCAGGTGCACGCCGAGGATGAGGCTGCCCACACCAAGGGAGAACGCGGCCACGAAGGCACCGTTCAGCACGACGGGAAGCGAGCGCCCGAAGAAGAGTGGAATCCGGGCGGCGGGGCTGACGAGGATCGCCCCGAGCGTTTCCTGGAAGCGCTCGCCGCCGATGCTCTGCGCCATCGCGAAGAGACACGGGATCGACGAGTACTGAAGCGCGTTGCCGATCAAGTAGAACTTGTCCGACTCGAGCCCGGCCGAGCGCCCGATGAACGCAAAGAGCAGGATCTGGAAGAGCGGCGCGATCAGCATCGTCGGCACGTAGATCCACGGCGTCAGCCAGTAGAAGAGTGCGCGGAAGCTCGTGAGCCCGCCGACGAAGAAGATCCGGGCCGAGACGATCACGTCAGCGACAGCGTCCCCCTGAGCCGCGCGGCACGCAGCACGCGGTCGGTGACGAGCACGCCGACGACGATGTAGCCGGCCCCGAGCCCGAGGCAGGCCAGCAGATCGGGCAGAGGCGAGCCGCCGAGCGCAGACTCGCGGATCGCGTTCATGCCCCAGGTCGGCGCAAGCACCCAGGCGATGGGATGCACCCAGCCCGGCAGCAGCGCCAGCGGCACGAGCAGGCCGCAGATCAGCCAGACCGGATACTCGAAGAAGTTCCCTAGCACCCAGGCGGCGCGGAAGCGGACGAACGAGACTGCAAACAGGAAGCCGAGGCCGGCAAACGAGAGCACCGTGCCGAGGATGCCGAGCGCGAACAGCAAGGGATGGACAATCGTGAGGTGAATGCCGAACGCCAGGCGACCCCAGAGCAGCGTCGCCACGAGGTTGTAGATCCCGACCGTGGCGAGGCCGAGCGTCGTCGGCAGCAGCAGGAGCGAGAAGTGCCGTGGCGTCGTCACCAGGAGCTCCAGCGTCCCCCACCAGCGCTCGCGCTGCATCGCCGAGCCGGCCGAGGTGCTCACTGCCGACCACATCCCCATGACCGCTGCGCCGAAGGACGCGTAGATCAGCGTCCGGGGACTGTCGCCGGCGCGGAAGACGAAGAACGCAGTCGTCGCAAAGAAGAGCGGGTACATGACGTTCCCGAACCCGTCGAACGGCGACCGCATGATCATCTTGAACTGAAGCCACCAGCTGACGGCGATGAGCCGGAGGGAGCTCATTCGGCCACCAGCGCCACATAGGCGTCCTCGAGCGTCGGCTCGCGCCTCGAGACGCGGCCGACGTCCGAGCCGTCCAGGTGTCCGAGAATCGCCTGGGTGAGCTCGACGTCCTGCTCCGTCTGCACGACGAGCACCTGCGCCTGCTCGCGCTCCTCGATCGACACGGCGACGACGCCGCCGAGCCCGCGAACGCGCTCGACCGCCTCGTCGGCGACGCCGAAGACCTCGACCTCGACGACGCTGCCCTGGGCGACGCCGCGCTTCAGGTCGAGCGGCGTCCCCTCGGCGACGATCGAGCCCTTCGAGATCACGGCGATCCGGTCGCAGAGCGCATCCGCCTCGAACATGTAGTGGGTCGTCAGCAGGACGGTCTTGCCGGCCTCGGTCAGCGACGCGATCGTCGCGCGGACCTCCCGGGCGCCGACCGGATCGAGCCCGATCGTCGGCTCGTCGAGGAACAGCACCTCGGGATCGTGCAGCAGGCCCCGCGCGACGTGCAGCCGCTGCTTCATGCCCCGCGAGTAGCCCTCGGCGCGCTCGTGCTCGCGCCCCTTCAGGCCGACGAGCTCGAGCAGCTCTTCGATCCGCCCTTTCTGTTCACGCGCGGGAACACCGTAGAGCTCGGCGAAGTAGCGGAGGTTGTCGTAGCCGGAGAGCCGCTCGTAGACGCCGCGCTCGCCGCCGAAGACGTACCCGATCCGCCTGCGCACCTCGCGCGCCTGCTTCACCACGTCGAGGCCCAGGACGCGGGCTTCACCGCCCGTCGGGATGAGCAGCGTGATCAGCATCTTGATCGTCGTCGTCTTGCCGGCGCCGTTCGGCCCGAGCAATCCGAAGAGCTCGCCGGGCTCCACGGCGAAGTTGATCCCGCGCACGGCCTCGATCTCCTTCGCGCGCCGCCGGAAGGTTCCGGTGTGCGTCTTGTAGGTCCGCCGCAGATCCGCCGCCTCGATTGCAGCCATGGCGAGAGCCTAGCGATGGAAAGTTCATTGCTACACTCAGCCTCGCGGGGCGGCGTAGCTCAGTTGGTTAGAGCAGCGGAATCATAATCCGCGTGTCGGTGGTTCGAGTCCACCCGCCGCTACTCCTCGCGTACTCGGAACAAGAGAAAGAGAAATGGCAACCGGAGTCAGAGTTGGGATTACGCTCGCCTGCACCGAGTGCAAGCGGCGCAACTATCAAACGCAGAAGTCGAAGCGGAACACGCCCGACCGCATCGAGTTCAAGAAGTACTGCCGCTGGTGCGGCCGTCACACCGTGCACCGGGAGACCCGCTAGCCATGGCCCGCCAGACCCGTTCCGAGCGCCGAGCCCGCCGCGCCGCCCAGGAGGAGAGCAAGGCCGCCGTCGAGCGCACTCGCTCCTCGCGCACGCCTGTCCGTCCGGCGGTCGAGCCCGCTCGCGCGGACGGCCCACCGCGCCAGGTCCCGGGCCGAGGCTTCGTCCGTGAGTCCTGGGGCGAGCTGCAGAAGGTCGACTGGCCCGGCCAGCAGCAGCTGATCCAGGGCACTGTCGTCGTACTCATCGCGTGCCTGATCGTCGGCATCTACCTCTGGCTCGCCGACGAGCTCTTCCGCCGCTTCGTCCAACACGTGCTGCTCTGATGTTTCGCTGGTACGCAATCAACACGTACTCCGGCCACGAGAACAAGGTCAAGGCCAATCTCGAGCACCGGATCGACTCGATGGGCCAGCAGCCGCGCTTCCGCCGCGTCGTCGTCCCGACCGAGCAGGTCGTCGAGACCCGCGACGGCCAGAAGGTGCAGACGGAGAAGCGGATCCTGCCCGGCTACGTGCTCGTCAACATGAACCTGAACGACGACGCGTGGACGGTCGTGAAGAACACGCCCGGCGTGACCGGCTTCGTCGGGGCCGGCTCGAAACCAGTCCCGCTCTCGCAGGGCGAGGTCGACCGGATCCTGCGAACCGGCACCGCCGTCGGCGAGCGCCCGCGCGCCCAGGTCGAGTTCTCGCTCGGCGAGTCGGTGAAGGTAACCTCGGGCCCGCTCTCCGACTTCGACGGCGAGATCGTCGACGTCAACCCCGACCAGCAGAAGCTGAAGGTGCTCGTCGACATCTTCGAGCGCCAAGTCCCCGTCGAGCTCGGCTTCGACCAGGTGAAGAAGATCGACTGATGGCCAAGAAAGTCCTGACGCTCATCAAGCTGCAGATCCCCGGCGGGCAGGCGAACCCCGCGCCGCCGGTCGGTCCTGCGCTGGGCCAGCACGGCGTCAACATCATGGAGTTCTGCAAGGCGTTCAACGCGCAGACCGCGCAGGAGAACGGCCGCATCATCCCCGTCGAGATCACGGTCTACGAGGACCGCTCCTTCGACTTCATCACGAAGACACCGCCGGCCGCCGTCCTGATCAAGGAGGCGCTGCGGCTCGAGAAAGGCTCCGGCGAGCCGAACCGCGAGAAGGTGGGCCGGCTCCGCCGGGACCAGCTGCAGCAGATCGCGGAGGCGAAGATGCCGGACCTGAACGCGCGCGACGTCGAACACGCGATGCTGATCATCGCGGGCACGGCTCGCTCCATGGGGGTGGAAACCGAGCTATGAGACATGGGAAGAACTACCGGAACGCCCGCGCGCAGATCGACCGGGAAAAGCTGTACACGCCGGCCGAGGCCGTCCGGATGCTCAAGGAGTTCCCGGCTGCCAAGTTCGACGAGACGGTCGAGGCGCACTTCAACCTCGGCCTCAACGTCCGCCACGCCGAGCAGCAGCTGCGCGGGACGCTGATGCTGCCGCACGGCACCGGGCGCGAGTCGCGCGTCGCGGTGTTCGCCGATGGCGAGAAGGCTCGCGAGGCGCAGGATGCAGGCGCCGACGTCGTCGGTACCGCTGACCTCGCCAGGCAGATCGAGGAAGGCTTCGACGACTTCGACGTCGCCGTGGCGACGCCCGACCAGATGGGCATCGTCGGCAAGCTCGGCCGCATCCTCGGCCCGCGCGGAAAGATGCCGAACCCGAAGACCGGCACGGTGACGATGGACGTCGCCAAGGCGGTTCAGGAGGCGAAGGCCGGCAAGCTCGAGTACCGCACCGACCGCGGCGCGAACGTCCACGTCGCGATCGGCAAGAAGAACTTCGACGAGAAGCAGCTGCTCGAGAACTACGCGACGCTGATCGAAGAGATCATGCGCGCGAAGCCCGCGGCCGCGAAGGGCCGCTACATCAAGACGGTTACACTGACCAGCACGATGGGCCCCGGGATCCACGTCGATCCGGCGAGGACGAGGGGCATCATCGAAGAGCTCGAAGGAGCACCGGCAGAAGAAGCAGTATCCGCGTAACGAGCCCACGCCAAAGACAGCTGGCAGCCGAGAGGCGGAGGTCCAGCCGAGGCGGAGCAGGAAGGCATCGAGCCTCTCCGAGCCCGCCGTCGTGCGGGCTCAGTCGTTCGAGGAGGTGATTCGATGCAGAGATCTGAGAAGGAACGTGTCGTCGCGGAGCTGGCCGAGCGCCTGCGCTCGGCGGAGACCCTCATGGTCGCCGACTACCGCGGCCTGACGATGCCCGAGATCGACGAGCTGCGGACGCGCCTGCTCGAGGCCGGCGCTCGCTTCACGGTCGTCAAGAACACGCTCACGAAGCTCGCGGCCGAGGAGGCCGGCACCAAGGACGTGCTCGAGCTGATCGACGGCCCGACCGCGATTGCGTTCCTCGAGGCCGACGGCGATCCGGTCGCGGCCGCGAAGGTGCTGAACGAGACCGCCCGCGCCCGCGACGTGCTCGTGATCCGCGGCGGGATCCTCGAGGGCGTGGTCGTCGGCGACGACGACATCAAGCGACTCGCGACGCTCCCCGCGGCGGAGGTGCTGCAGGCCCTGCTGGTCGGCGCGGTGGCTGCGCCTCTCACGACGGTCGTCGGCCTGTTCGCCGCGCCGCTGCGCGACCTCGTCGGCGTGATCGACGCGCGCATCCGCCAGCTCGAGGAGCAGGGCGAGGCCGTCCCGGAGCCTGAGGCTGCTGCAGAGGAAGAACCGGCAGCCGAGGCAGAGCCCGCAGCCGACGAGGAGCCGGCGGCCGAGGCAGAGCCCGAGGCCGAAGCATCAGCGGAGGAACCGGAACCAGAAACGGAAGTCCAGGAAGAGCCAGAGGAGGAGACAAGTGGCGAAGACTGATACGGACAAGCTCGTCGAGACCCTGGGCGGCATGACCGTCCTCGATCTCGTCGAGCTGAAGAACAAGCTCGAGGAGGAGTGGGGCGTGAGCGCCGCCGCTCCGGTCGCGGTCGCGGCCCCCGGGGCCCCGGCGGCCGGCGGCGACGGCGCCGCGGCGGAGGAGAAGACCGCCTTCGACGTCGTCCTCACCAGCGCCGGCGAAAAGAAGATCCAGGTGATCAAGGTCGTCCGCGCGGTCACGGGCCTGGGCCTGAAGGAGGCCAAGGACCTGGTCGACGGCGCCCCGAACCCCGTCAAGGAAGGCGTCCCGCAGGACGAGGCCGACCAGATCAAGGGCCAGCTCGAAGAAGCCGGCGCCGGCGTCGAGATCAAGTAGTCAGGCGGACGCGGGGAGCCTTCGGGCTCCCCGACCCCGCATCTGTTACGCCGCCGTAAGGATTCGTCCCCCGTTCCAGGGATTCCGCTGGGCAAGGCGCAATTCGGCGTCGAGAACCTCGTCAACTGGGGGCCAAGCGCAGAAAAACCCCCACGACCCCCCACGGAGGTTCATAGATGCGGTTCAAGTTGCTGATCGTCACCCTCGTCGCCTCGCTGGCAGTCGTCTCGGCTGCCGCCGGCAAGGGCAAGCCACCCGGGAGCGGCCAGGGCTGCAAGCCGGCCGTCACCGTCATGCTCGCGGGCGTGCTCGCTGCGGACGTCGATCCTGCGGACGGCGACACCTCGTTCACGATGGTCGTCAAGCGCTCCAACCGGTTCGGCCGTGCGTACAAGCAGGCCGGCAGCGCGACCATCAACGTCGATCCGAAGACCAAGGTCCGCCGCAAGGGCGCGCACAACCTCGGCGCCCTCGCTCCGAACGATCGCCTGCTCGTGTCGGCTAAGGCCTGCAAGGCCGATCTGCGGGACGGCGGCATGCCTGATCTGACGGCGCGCAAGATCGCTGCGCATCCTGCTCGATCGCAGTAGCTCTCGGCTAGAAGCGGAGACGACGAGGGCGCCGAGAGGCGCCTTCGTCGTTCTGTGACAAAGCGCTCTGGCGCCCTGTGAAAGCAGCGTCTATAGTGCGACAGCGCCGGGCAGCGACCTAGCCGCTCGCCCTTGCGCCAGGCCTACCTCTTTGGGTATATTTGGCGGTTCCGCGCCGACTTTCGCCTGTCCGCATTCCCCATTCACCCTCATAGCCGTAAGGGAGGCACCCAGACTTGACGACCCGGGTCGCTGCGCCACGCGCGCGTAAGAGTTTTTCCCGCCTGAAGCACGTTCTCGACCTACCAAACCTGATCGACATCCAGAAGGCCTCGTTCCAGTGGTTCCTGGAAGAGGGCCTGCGCGAGACGATCGACGACATCTCGCCGATCGAGGACTACACCGGCACGCTTGCAGTTGAGTTCGGCGAGTACAAGTTCGGTGACCCGCCGGTCACCATCCAGGAGTGCCGTGAGAAGGACCTGACCTACCAGGCCCCGCTCTCGATGACGGTCCGCTTCGTCAACAAGGAGACGGGCGAGATCCGCGAGCAGACGGTCTTCATGGGGGACTTCCCGATGATGACCCAGTGGGGCACGTTCATCATCAACGGCACCGAGCGCGTGATCGTGACCCAGCTCGTCCGGAGCCCGGGCGCCTACCTGATGGAGCCCAAGGACCCGGCGAAGCAGGTCTTCACGGCGAACCTGATGCCGAGCCGCGGCTCGTGGCTCGAGCTCGAGATCGACAAGAAGGGCGTCGTCTACGCCCGCATCGACCGGAAGCGCAAGCTCCCGATCACGACGCTGCTGCGCGCGCTGCCGGCTGAGGATCCCTCGACCGGGGCGCCGCTCGACACGAGCTCGAACGAAGCGATCATGAAGCTGTTCGGGAACTCGATCTACATCGCCAACACGCTCGAGAAGGACCCGTCCACGACCGAGGACGAGGCGCTCATCGAGGTCTTCAAGAAGCAGCGCCCGGGCGAGCCGCCGACGCTCGACAACGCGCGCAACCTCCTGAAGGCGCTCTTCTTCGACCCGAAGCGCTACGACCTGACGAAGGTCGGCCGCTACAAGCTGAACCAGCGGCTCGGGGTCGACGTGCCCGAGGGCACGCGTGTGCTCACCACGTCGGACATCATCTCGCTCGTCAAGAAGCTGGTCGAGCTGCCCGAGATGCTGGGCGTCGACCCGGAGTCGAAGGACTTCGCCGCCGACGCGATCGTGCTCCCGCGCGACCCGATCCGCGGCGACCTCGACGAGTACGAGCACTTCGGCAACCGGCGGCTGCGCACGGTCGGCGAGCTGATCCAGGAGGCGTTCCGGGTCGGCCTCTACCGCATGGAGCGCGTCGTCCGCGAGCGGATGACCACGGAGGATGTCGACACGATCACGCCGCAGACGATCATCAACATCCGGCCCGTCGTGGCGGCGCTGAAGGAGTTCTTCGGCTCCTCACAGCTGTCGCAGTTCATGGACCAGACGAACTCGCTCGCCGGGCTCACGCACCGGCGGCGGCTCTCGGCGCTCGGCGCCGGCGGCCTGACGCGCGAGCGCGCGCCGATCGAGGTGCGCGACGTGCACCCGACGCACTACGGCCGCATGTGCCCGATCGAGACGCCGGAGGGCCCGAACATCGGCCTGATCGGCTCGCTCGCCTCCTTCGCGACCGTCTCCGAGTTCGGCTTCGTGCAGACGCCGTACCGGAAGGTGACGAACGGCAAGGTGACCGACGAGATCGTCTACCTCGACGCCGCCGAGGAGGCGCAGTACACCATCGCCCAGGCGAGTGCGCTGCTGGACGAGAAGACCGGCCGCTTCGTCGAGGATCAGGTCCTCTGCCGTTCCAGCGAGGGCGAGGCGGTCACCTCGCGCCCGAAGGACGTCGAGTTCATGGACGTCGCTCCGGCGCAGATCGTCTCCGTCGGCACGGCGCTGATCCCGTTCCTCGAGCACAACGACGCGAACCGCGCGCTGATGGGCGCGAACATGCAGCGCCAGGCGGTGCCGCTGATGATCACGCAGGCGCCGCTCGTCGGCACCGGCCTCGAGTACCGCGCGGCCACCGACACCGGCGACGTGATCGTCGCCGAGGAGACGGGCCAGGTCGTGGACGTCGACGCGGAGCGGATCGTCGTCGACACCAAGGACGGCAGGCACGACTACCCGCTGACGAAGTTCATGCGGTCGAACCAGGGCACGCTGATCCACCAGAAGCCGATCGTCGCCCTGGGCGACCGCGTGCGCGGCGGTCAGGTTCTGGCCGACGGCAGCTCGACCGACATGGGCGAGCTCGCCCTCGGCGCGAACCTCCTGGTGGCGTTCATGCCGTGGGAGGGCTTCAACTTCGAGGACGCGATCGTGATCTCGGAGCGGCTGGTCAAGGAGGACGTGCTCTCCTCGATCCACATCCACGAGTACGAGATCGACGCGCGCTCAACGAAGCTGGGCGACGAGGAGATCACGCGCGACATCCCGAACCGCTCCGAGGAGTCGCTCAAGGACCTCGACGAGCGCGGGGTCGTCCGCATCGGCGCCGAGGTCGGCTCCGGCGATCTGCTCGTCGGCAAGGTGACGCCCAAGGGCGAGACCGAGTTGACCGCCGAGGAGAAGCTGATCCGCGCGATCTTCAAGGAGAAGGCGCGCGAGGTCCGCGACACCTCGCTCAAGGTCCCCCACGGCGAGGGCGGCAAGGTGATCGACGTCAAGACGTTCTCGCGCGACGGGGGCGACGACCTCTCACCGGGCGTCAACGAGCTCGTGCGGGTCTACGTCGCAAAGAAGCGCAAGATCGCCGAGGGCGACAAGCTCGCCGGCCGGCACGGCAACAAGGGCGTGATCGCGAAGATCGTGCCCGAGGAGGACATGCCGTTCCTCGAGGACGGCCGTCCCGCCGACGTCGTGCTCAACCCGCTCGGCGTCCCGAGCCGGATGAACATCGGCCAGATCCTCGAGACGCATCTCGGCTGGGCCGCTGCGCACGGCGTCTTCGCCGAGAACGGCGAGTCGGCCAACGGCGACGCGACCCCGATCGCCACGCCGGTCTTCGACGGCGCGACCGAGAAGGACGTCGACGAGGCGCTGATCGAGTGGACGAAGCAGAACCCCGACTCGCCGATCACGTTCGTGGTCGACCCGAAGCGGCCGGAGGGCCGGCGCTGCTCGGGCAAGGTGCGGCTCTTCGACGGGCGCACGGGCGAGGCCTTCGAGCAGAAGGTCACCGTCGGCCACATGTACATCCTGAAGCTGCTTCACCTCGTCGACGACAAGATCCATGCGCGCTCGACCGGCCCCTACTCGCTCGTCACCCAGCAGCCGCTGGGCGGCAAGGCGCAGTTCGGCGGCCAGCGCTTCGGCGAGATGGAGGTCTGGGCCCTCGAGGCCTACGGCGCCGCCTACACGCTCCAGGAGATGCTGACCATCAAGTCCGACGACACGGTCGGCCGCGTGAAGGCATACGAGGCGATCGTCAAGGGCGAGAACATCGCCGAGCCGTCGATCCCCGAGTCGTTCAAGGTGCTGCTGAAGGAGATGCAGTCCCTCGCGCTCGACGTGAACGTCCTCTCCGACGAGGGCGAGAAGGTCGAGGTTCGCGAGGAGGACGACGAGCTGCTGCGGGCAGCCGAGGAGCTCGGCATCGATCTCTCGCCGGGCTCGCTCCGCGCCGCCGCGCGACAGCCGACCGCCGAGGAGGCCGAGGAAGGGCAGGAGCGCGTCGACGAGACGGGCCAGGAGCTCAACCTCCCGGCCGACGAGCAGCTGGGCGATCTCGCGGACGTCGAGGTCAGCCCCGAGGAAGGCGCGAAGGAAGAGGTCGAGGCGCAGGCCGGGCCTCTCGCAGATGAACTGGCAGACGTGGAAGTTGAGGAGTAAGGAGAGCTTTGATTGACATCAATGAGTTCGACGCGATCCGTATCGGTCTCGCGTCGTCCAAGCAGATTCGCGACTGGTCCTCGGGCGAGGTAACCAAGCCCGAGACGATCAACTACCGGACGCTCAAGCCCGAGCGCGACGGGCTCTTCTGCGAGCGCATCTTCGGTCCGACCAAAGACTGGGAGTGCTACTGCGGCAAGTACAAGCGCGTCCGCTACAAGGGCATCATCTGCGAGCGCTGCGGCGTCGAGGTGACGCGCCAGAAGGTGCGCCGCGAGCGCATGGGCCACATCGACCTGGCCGCGCCCGTCTCGCACATCTGGTTCTTCAAGGGCGTCCCGAGCCGGATCGGCTACCTGCTCGACATCGCTCCGCGCGAGCTCGAGAAGGTCCTCTACTTCGCCGCTTCGATCGTCACGTCCGTGGACACCGAGGCCCGGCAGAAGGACCTGAACGACCTCGAGGACAAGGTCAAGGCCGAGTCCGAGCAGATCTACGTCGACCGCGACGAGAACCTCGCCGCGCTCGAGGAGCGCCTCAAGCGGCGCCGCAACTACTTCGCGAAGGGCACCGAGCGGAACTTCGACGAGGACGACGACTTCTGGGGCCGCGGCCTCTCGAACTGGGCCGAGGAGCAGGGCGTCCCGACGCTCGAGGAGGTCCGCGAGCTTGTCGGCGGCATGTTCCTCGAGGTCGCGCCGAAGATCACCACGGAGGACTCGAAGAAGATCCGCGAGCTCGTCCGCAACTCGGCGATCCGCGACGACCGCCGGCTGACGCCGAAGGAGCTGGAGACCGTCGCGAACGTGGCGATCCAGATCCGGGAGTCGATCGCGCCGCTCAACAAGCAGCTCGCCAAGGCGACGGGCTCGAAGAAGGGCGCGATCACCAAGCACATCAACCGCGTGCTCGACGGCCTGCTCGACAAGAAGGCCTCGGTGCACGAGGAGGACGTCGAGCTCGTCTCGAACGTCGACCAGAAGGCGCTCGAGAAGTCGCGCGACCTCGGCAAGGGTCTGCTCCGCGACGTCCTCGAGCAGGCAGATCCGAACGCGAGCGCGGACGACCTGCGCGAGACGACGAACGACCTCTGCCTTCGCACCGACGGCAAGATCTCCAAGGAGGATCTCGACGCGATCGTCCAGTGGCTCGTGAAGGTGCGCGAGGCCTACCAGGACATCGAGTCCCGCAAGGAGGACGCGAAGGAGGCCGCGGTCGACTCGGTCCGCCGGCTCGAGGAGACCTGGCAGCTGTTCAAGGAGCTGGAGCCGAAGCTGATCGTCAACGACGAGCAGATCTTCCGCGAGCTCAAGGACCGCTTCGGGTCGCCGTACGGCTTCGGCGTCTACTTCCAGGGCGGCATGGGCGCGGAGTCGATCCGCGAGCTGCTCAAGGACCTCGACCTCAAGGCCGAGGCGAAGTCGCTCCGCGAGACCATTCGCACGTCGAAGGGCCAGAAGCAGCAGCGCGCGATCAAGCGGCTCAAGGTCGTGAACGCGTTCATCACCTCGGAGAACCGCCCCGAGTGGATGATCCTCGAGGCGATTCCGGTGATCCCGCCGGAGCTGCGGCCGATGGTCCAGCTCGACGGCGGCCGGTTCGCCACGAGCGACCTCAACGACCTCTACCGCCGGGTCATCAACAGGAACAACCGCCTCAAGCGGCTCCTGGACCTCGGCGCGCCCGAGATCATCGTCAACAACGAGAAGCGGATGCTGCAGGAGGCCGTCGACGCCCTGTTCGACAACGGGCGCCGCGGCCGCGCCGTCACCGGCCCGGGCAACCGCGCGCTGAAGTCGCTCTCCGACATGCTCAAGGGCAAGCAGGGCCGCTTCCGCCAGAACCTGCTCGGCAAGCGCGTCGACTACTCAGGCCGGTCGGTGATCGTCGCCGGCCCGAACCTGAGGCTGCACCAGTGCGGCCTGCCGAAGCTGATGGCGCTGGAGCTCTTCAAGCCGTTCATCATGAGCCGGCTCGTCGAGCGCAAGTCCGTCCAGAACATCAAGGCGGCGAAGAAGCACGTCGACTCGATGGTCCCGGAGGTCTGGGACGTGCTCGAGGAGGTCATCGCGGAGCACCCGGTTCTCCTGAACCGCGCGCCGACGCTGCACCGTCTCGGCATCCAGGCGTTCGAGCCCGTTCTGGTCGAGGGCAAGGCGATCCAGGTCCACCCGCTCGTCTGCCACGCCTTCAACGCCGACTTCGACGGCGACCAGATGGCGGTCCACCTGCCGCTCTCCGCGGAGGCGCAGGCCGAGGCCCGGATCCTGATGCTCTCGTCGAACAACATCCTCTCGCCGGCCAACGGGCGCCCGCTCGCAACGCCGACGCAGGACATGGTCCTGGGCGGCTACTACCTGACCTACTCCGACCGCGACCTTCCGTCGCTGAGCTCGGAGGACCTGGACCCCAGGCCGAAGCGGTTCGCCGCCGAGGAGGACGTCGAGATGGCGGTCGAGGACGGCCAGGTCGGAATCCAGCAGCCGATCGAGTTCCGTCACAACGGCGAGCTCATGCTCACCACGCCTGGGCGCGTGATCCTCAACGCCGAGGTCGAGCGCTCGCTGAACGAGGGCACCGACGGCGACGTGGACGACTTCCCGTTCCTCAACCGGACGCTCTCGAAGAAGGAGATGGACGGCTTCATCTCGGAGCTCGCCGACCGCTACGGCGCGCACGTGATCGCGGGCGTGCTCGACACGATCAAGACGCTCGGCTTCCACTACGCCACCAAGGCCGGGATCACGATCTCGAAGAACGACATCGTCATCCCGCAGGAGAAGGACGAGCTGCTCGCCGGGTACGAGGAGCGCGTCAGCAACGTCGAGTCGCTCTACGAGCGCGGCCTCATCACCGAGGAAGAGCGCCACGAGCAGATCGTCAACCTCTGGACTGAGGCCACCGAGGACGTCGCGGAGGCGATGGAGAAGAACCTCCTCGAGCTGAACCCGATCTTCATGATGGCCAACTCGGGTGCGCGCGGATCCTTCAAGCAGATCCGCCAGCTCGCCGGGATGCGCGGCCTGATGGCCAATCCGAAGGGCGAGATCATCGAGCGCCCGATTAAGGCCAACTTCATGGAGGGCCTCTCGGTGCTCGAGTACTTCATCTCGACGCACGGCGCCCGCAAGGGCGGCGCCGACACGGCGCTCCGCACGGCCGACTCGGGCTACCTGACGCGGCGTCTGGTCGACGTCTCGCAGGACGTGATCATCCGCGACGAGGACTGCAAGACGAAGGAGTTCGTCGAGCTCCCGCTGCACATCCCCGAGGGCCTGAACAAGAGCATCCTCGGGCGCGTCCTCGCGGATGACGTCCACAAGCCGCTCGCAAGCGGCAAGCCGGGCAAGACCGTCGTCGGCGAGAAGGGCGCGGTCGTCACGAACCAGCTCCTCGCGGACATCGAGGAGGCGTTCACCGAGTCCGAGGAAGAGGCGGGGATCGCGGTGCGGTCGGTGCTGAAGTGCCGCAGCGAGTTCGGCGTGTGCCGCGCGTGCTACGGCGTCTTCCTGGCGACCGGCGAGATGTGCGAGATCGGCGACGCGGTCGGAATCATCGCCGCGCAGTCGATCGGCGAGCCCGGCACGCAGCTGACCATGCGGACCTTCCACTCGGGCGGCGTCGCCGGCGCGGACATCACCCACGGCCTGCCGCGCGTCGTCGAGATCTTCGAGGCGCGGAACCCGAAGGGCGCGGCCAAGCTGGCCGAGGTCGGCGGTGTGGTCAAGATCGAGGACACCGAGCGTGGCCCGAAGGTCTCGATCATCACCGACGAGAAGGGCGAGGACGGCGAGCCGCTGGAGCCCGTCTCCTACGCGCTTCCGCGCCGAACGCGCGTGCTCGTCGGCGACGGCCAGGAGGTCGAGCCGGGCGACGCCCTCCACGAGGGCTCGCTCAACCCGGCCGACCTGCTCCGCCTGAAGGGCGCGACGGCGACCGAGCTGTACCTCGTCGCCGAGGTGCAGAAGGTGTACCGCTCGCAGGGCGTCGACATCCACGACAAGCACATCGAGCTCGTCGTGCGCCAGATGCTGAAGAAGGTGCGCGTCGAGAACGCGGGCGACACGGAGCTTCTGCCCGGCCAGCTCGTCGACAAGGTCGTCCTCGACCGCGAGAACACCCGCGTCAAGAAGGAGAAGTCGAAGAAGGAGCAGGCGACCTTCGAGCCGCTGATCCTCGGGATCACGAAGGCCTCGCTCGCGACGGAGTCGTTCCTCTCGGCGGCCTCCTTCCAGGAGACCACGAAGGTGCTGACCGACGCCTCGATCGAGGGCAAGATCGACCGGCTGCTCGGGCTGAAGGAGAACGTGATCATCGGGAAGCTCATCCCGGCTGCAACCGGGCTGAAGCGCTACCGCACGATCGACATCGGCCCGTCCGAGAAGGTGCCGAAAGAGAGCTACGAGCGCGAGGCCCTGCTGGCCGCGCTCGAGGAGATCGGCACCGGCGACGGCGACGGCCTCGACCTCGCGAGCCTCGGGCTCGACTTCGGCGGCCAGCCCGACCTGAACGACGAGGGCAAGCCGAAGGAGTCGACCGAGGCGGAGGAAGTCCCCGAGGTCGACTCGCCGCTCGACGAGTCCTAGTTCACAGGCGCGCGGGAGGTATGACCTCCCGCGCGCCTTGCTACTTTGATGGGCGGGTCTTGAGGCGGCTGCTCGTCATCGTGCTCGCCGCTTGCGCGGCGATTGGTTTTGCTCCCAACCGGGCTGCTGCCTCGTCCACTTGCGGCATCCCCGATCGCGGGACGCTCTGGGTCGATTTCGCCGCGACGACGCAGTACTGGCAGATCTTCGCCCACCCGGGGATGATCGCCGCCACCTCGAACTTCATCTACCCGGAGCTGATCCGCAGCTACGGCGCGAAGATCACCTACTGGGACATGCACTTCAACCGGCGGGTGGGGACGCCGCTCCAGCCGTTCGACCCGTCGGTCGTGATCGACCGCGCGAACCGCATGTACGACACGGCTTCGCTGTCGCTCGGCTGCTCGAAGCCGGTGATCACCGAGAACGAGCTCAACGGCGTCAGCCTGATCACGCCGTGGAGCCCGACGAACGCTCAGTACCGGCGCAACGTGATGATCTTCGTCCAGACGCTTGCGGCCCGCGGCGCGAAGCCCGTTCTGCTCGTCCCGAGCGAGCCGTACATGGGGGACGTGGCCGGCGACTGGTGGCGGGAGATCGCCAAGTACGCGGACATCGTCCGCGAGTCGTACTTCTCGGCCCCGCGCGTGGCGAAGATGGGCCCGTTCGCGGGCAGCCGGTTCCTGCGTGACCTGTTCCGGCGGCGCGTCGCGTCGTTCACCGACGCGGGCATCTCGGTCAAGAAGCTCGGGATCATGCTCGGCTTCCACACGACCCCGGGCCTTGGCGGCCGCGACCGCGCGCCGCTCGGCAAGTGGCTCGAGGTGACCAAGCTGCAGACGCTCGCGGCGAAGCAGGTCGCAAAGGAGGTCGGATTGCGCTCGGTCTGGTCGTGGGGGTGGGGGGTCTTCAGCGTCGCCGAGGACGATCCGGACAAGCCGAAGGCGGCCTGCGTCTACCTCTGGGCCCGGAATCCGGCGTACTGCAACGTCCAGAAGATCTTCGGCAAGAAGCTGTTCAACACATCACGCACCGAGGGTCAGCTGATCTTCCCGCCCGGCGCGCGCTGCACGCTCGAGGGCAAGCGGATCGACACGGGCGACATCCGAGGCCTGACCTCGGTGACCGGCGATCCGAACGTCGCCTTCACCGCCGTCTTCGCACGGGCGGTGGCGAGCCTCTCCGCTCCGCTGAAGCCGACCCAGATCTCCGCGGCGGAGAAGGCGGTGGTCGGCTCGCGCTTCGGGAGCACCGCGGCCTATCACGCTGCGCTTGCCCGCGCCCACGCGAGCCCGGCTGCGGCGCGAGGCGTGATCGCCGACGAGCTTCGCCGCGCGCTGATCGAACAGCACATGCGGGTGCCGCCGCCGTCGAGCGACGACGTGCAGTCGTTCTACGAGACCTATGCAGAGACGAACGTCCGGCACGTGCAGACGAAGAGCGGCGTCCAATGGCTCGGCGGCCGCAAGGACGGTCTCGCGCTTGCGTCGAACGCGCCTCCGCAGCTGTTCTCGATGCCGGCGGGCCGCTGGTTGACGATCAGGACGATGCTCGGGCCCGTGCAGGTGAAGGCGCTCGAGCCGGTGGTTCCGCTCGGCGCGGTTCCGCTGGACGCCGCGCGGGCCACCGTCGTCTCGGCCCTGAAGAGCCTCTCGCGTGACCGCCGCTACGAGGCGTGGCTGCTGGCGCGGCAGCGCGTGATGGTCGACCAGGCGCTCTGCCGCCGGGACCAGCTGCCGACCCCAGGCATCGTGCCGCTCACCGACTTCCTGCCGTTCCTGTCCGTCGACTGACGGCAGGGCAGTCGACTAGCTGCCTGCGTTCTCGAGCGGCTTGTCCTCGGCCGGCTCGAGGGGCGCCTCGTGCGAGACGACCTGCCCCTTGCCGCGCTCCTTGGCGCGGTAGAGCGCCTCGTCGGCCCGCTCGAAGAAGGCGGTCGGGTTGTCCTCCTCGCGCAGCTCGGCCATCCCGGCCGAGATCGAGAGCCGGCCCGCCTGGCCGACCGGCCGCGACGAGACCGCGCCGAGCAGCCGGTGGTAGAGCTGGTCGGCGTCGCCGGTCGTCGACTCCGGGAGGATGACCGCGAACTCGTCGCCGCCCACGCGGCAGGCGACGTCGGCCGAGCGAACGACGTCCTTCACGCGTTCGGCGGTCTCGGCGAGCACGGCGTCGCCTGCGAGGTGCCCGATCCGGTCGTTGATCGCCTTGAAGTCGTCGAGGTCGAACACGATCAGCGCGAGGCGTCGGCCGTAGCGGTGCGCGCGCGCCACCTCGCGCGCGAGCGTCTCGTGGAAGTAGCGGCGGTTGTGCAGCCCGGTCAGCGCGTCGAGGTCGGCCAGCTGCCTGGCCTCGCGGAAGCGGCGCGCGTTCTCGATCGCCGGCCCGGCGCGCTGCGAGAGCTCCTCGAGCTCGCGGATCTCCTCCTCGGCGAAGCGGTGCTCGTGCGAGCGGCTGTAGACGCTCAGGAACCCGATCGGCCCGGTCTCGCCGGCCACGGGCACGGCGACCCCGGAGTGGACGAGATCGGGGCCGGCGTCCGCGCCGGGCGGGTACTGGTAGACGAGCGAGATCGCGCGGGCCTCGTGCCCGTCCGGCGGCCCGGTGATCACCTGACGATGCGCCTCGTCGGTCGAGAGCCCGAGCGTCGCGACGATCGGCTTCTCGTGGTCGCCCGAGATCGAGACGAGCGCTGCGTCGACACCGGGCACGGCCCCCGCCGCCTCCAGCGTCCGCGAAAGCACCTCGTCGAGGTCGATCGAGCCGGCGAGCTCGGTCAGATAGCGGTTCCGGCGCCCCTCTTCCTGCGCGCGCTCGAGCGAGTCCGAGAGCTCGCGGACCATCGACTCCATCCGCTCGTTCATGTCCGAGACGAGCTCGAGCAGCTGCTGCTCCCCGCCGCGCGACGACCGGCGCGAGCGCACCAGGAGGGCAAGCGACACCAGGACGAGCGTTGCCAGCGCTGCCCCGACCGCTATCAGAACGGTGGTGGTAGTCGTCACCGCCGCCGCCATCATCTCCCTCTCCCGGTGTGTTCAGCCCGGGGTCCGACGCCGGACCCCCGGGCTTTCTCACTGTAGGACGGTTCCCGGAAGCAAGCTATGGCTTGCAAATGATAAAAGTGCTCGATTCGATTCACACAATTCGCATCCCAGCGAGCCCGATTTTCCCACAGCCATGCGTGTTTCCGCGTTTGACGCAGACGGCAGGCGTTCGCTACCATGCCACTCTGGTTGGCAGGGGCCCAGCCCCCGCCGACCTTTGTTGCGTAAATGCCCAGACGAAGGAGCACATGCCGACCGTAAATCAGCTGGTCCGGAAAGGCAGGGTCGCCCCCAAGGCGAAGGTCAAGACCCCTGCTCTCCGAGGCGCCCCGCAGAAGCGCGGCGTGTGCACGCGTGTCATGACGCAGACGCCGAAGAAGCCGAACTCGGCGCTGCGGAAGGTCGCCCGCGTGCGGCTGACCAACGGCATGGAAGTCGGCGCGTACATCCCGGGCGAAGGCCACAACTTGCAGGAGCACTCCGTGGTGCTGATTCGCGGCGGCCGGGTCAAGGACCTGCCGGGCTACCGGTACAAGGTCATCCGCGGCGGCCTCGACACGGCCGGCGTCGGCGACCGGCGCCAGGGGCGCTCGAAGTACGGCGCCAAGCGAGGTAGCTGATGCCGCGCCGCGCGACGATTCAGCCCCGGACGCTGGAGCCGGACCCCATCTACAGCTCGCGCCTGGTCACGCAGGTGATCAACAAGGTGATGACGCACGGGAAGAAGTCGAACGCCGAGGCGATCGTCTACAGCGCGCTGGACCGGATCGGCGAGCAGACGGGCAAGCCGCCGATCGAGATTTTGGAGCAGGCCATCAAGACCGTGACCCCCGTGCTCGAAGTGCGGGCCCGCCGCGTCGGCGGCGCGAACTACCAGGTGCCCGTCGAGGTGCCGCAGCGCCGAGCGCGCACGCTGGCCGTGCGCTGGCTGGTGCAGTTCGCGCGGGATCGGCGCGAGAAGCACATGTCCGAGAAGCTCGCGGGCGAGATCATGGACGCGCTCAACCAGCAGGGCGGCGCGTTCAAGCGCAAGGACGACCTCTACCGGATGGCGCAGGCCAACAAGGCCTTCGCGCACTACCGCTGGTAATGGCCATGGCGACGACGAAGGCACAGATCGCCCTCGAGCGGACCCGGAACATCGGGATCATGGCCCACATCGACGCGGGCAAGACCACGACGACCGAGCGGATCCTCTACTACACGGGCCGCACCCACAAGATGGGCGAGGTCCACGAGGGCGCTGCCGTCATGGACTGGATGGCGCAGGAGCAGGA
>DATDFL010000140.1:0-6314 GCA_036522595.1 Gaiellaceae bacterium | reverse complement strand
TGAGCGCTTCGATCTCCTCACCTGCAACCCGCCGTACGTGATCTCGCCCGAGAGCAGGTACGCCTATCGCGACAGCGGCCTCCCGGGCGACACGGTCTCGCGCATGGTCGTCGAGCAGACGCCGACGCTTCTGGAGGACGGCGGCTTCGCGCACATCCTGGTCAGCTGGGCGCATCCCCCGGGCGAGTGGTGGGGGCCGCTCGAGCCCTGGGTCGAGGGCCGCGGCTGTGACGCTTGGCTGCTGTACTTCGGCAGCGACGATCCCGTCACGCACGCGTCCGAGTGGCTCAGGCCGGTCGCCCGGGACCAGCCGGAGGAGTTCGAGGGCCGGCTCGACGAGTGGCTGGACTACCTGCGCAGCCTCGGGATCGAGGCGATCGGGCACGGGGCGGTAGTCCTGCGGCGGCGCTCCGGCGGCCGGAACTGGATTCGTCGCGACCGCGTCAACCTGGAGCGCCTCGAGCAAGCCTCGGAGCACATCCTCCGCGTCTTCCGCACGCAGGACTACCTGGAGTCGCTCGACGACGACCGCGAGCTGCTCGACGGGACGTTCACCCTGGTTGAGCGGCACCATCTCGAGGAGACCAGGAGGCAGACCGAGCTCGAGGGAACGGTGCTCTCGCTCGAGGAGGGCCTCGGCTTCCGCACCGCGCTCGACGTGCATACGGCGCGGCTCACACCGCTCCTCGACGGGACGCGTCCGCTCGGTGACGTGCTCGCTCAGCTCGAGATCGCGGAGCACAGGGCCGCATTCCCCGCCGTTCGCCGGCTGCTCGAGCTTGGATTCCTGGTGCCGTAGCTACGATCGCAACGTGGTCGATGTGCGCACCGAGATCGAGATCGACCGCCCGCGGCCGGAGGTGGCGGAGTACGCGTCGAACCCGGACAACGCCCGCACCTGGTACGAGCACATCAAGGACGTCTCCTGGCACTCGAAGCAGCCGCTCGAGGTCGGCTCGCGGATCGTCTTCGGCGCGTACTTCCTCGGCAAGCGCCTCGACTACGTCTACGAGGTCAAGGAGCTCGAGCCCGGCGAGCGCCTCGTGATGGCCACCGCCGAGGGCCCGTTCCCGATGGAGACGACGTACGCGTGGGAGGACACCGCGAGCGGCGGCACGAAGATGTCCCTTCGCAACCGCGGCCAGCCGAAAGGCTTCTCGCGCGTGACGTCGCTCCTCCTCACTCGTTCAATGAGGAAGGCGAATCAGCGCGACCTGGAGCGGCTGAAGTCGGCTCTCGAGCGATGACTAGGATGGAGGCGGTGGAAGGCTCGGCACTTACAGCCACGCCGGCGTTCGGGGAGCTGGAGCAGCATCGCCGCGAGCTGACGGCGTATTGCTACCGGATGCTCGGATCGCCCTTCGAGGCCGAGGACGCCGTCCAGGAGACCCTGCTCCGGGCCTGGAAAGCGCTGGACCGTTTCGAGGGCCGCTCGCAGCTGCGCTCGTGGCTGTACCGGATCGCGACCAACGTCTGTCTCGACATGCTGGGCAGCCGTGAGCGCCGCGCGCGGCCGATGGACATGGGCCCTTCCGGCGCGCCCATCGAGGAGAACCTGCGCGAGCTGCCCGAGGTGACCTGGATCGAGCCGACGCCCGACCCGGCCGAGAGCACCGTCGAACGCGAGACGATCCGCCTCGCGTTCGTCGCCGCGCTCCAGCATCTGCCGCCCCGGCAGCGCGCAGTCCTGATCCTGCGCGAGGTGCTGCACTGGCAAGCGAGCGAGGCTGCGGAACTGCTCGACACGAGCGTCGCGTCCGTGAACAGCGCCCTGCAGCGGGCGCGGGCGACCCTCGCCGACGCCGACGTCCACGACTCGACGCCGAGGCTCGAGGAAGCCGACCGCCACCTGCTGGAGCGCTACGTCCAGGCGTTCGAGCGCTACGACATCGAGGCGCTCACCGACCTGATTCACGAGGACGCGACCCAGTCGATGCCCCCGTTCGACCTCTGGCTGACCGGCCGCGAAGACATCTTCACCTGGTGGTGGGGCCCCGGAATCGGCTGCAAGGGCTCGCGCGTCATTCCGACCGTCGCCGCGAACGGCTCGCCCGCATTCGGCCAGTACAAGCCGAGCCCGGACGGCGGCTACGAGCCGTGGGCGCTGCAGGTGCTCGAGATCTCAGGCGGGAAGATCGCCGAGCTGACGTTCTTCCTCGGCACCGAGAAGCTGTTCCCCCTCTTCGGCTTGCCGGCCCGGCTCGAAGCCTAGGACCGCGTCCAGCCCCGTGAAGGCAAGCAGCTCCCGGAGCTCGACGGACGCATGGCGCACGCTGAGCTGGACGCCTGCCCGGCGCGCGGCGAGGTGGATGCGTGCGAGCGCGTCCACGGTGACGCAGTCCGCCGCCACGCCGCGGAGATCGCACACGATCGTCCTCATTGCAGGAACAGACGGAATTCGAACCCTTAACTCATCGTTGCGATGAGTTTTGGGGCTGATGCAGGTCCTACGTTTCGACCCCGAGTGAAAGGACACCGCCACCGATGACGATGGACGTCAGCAAGCGCTGGATCGCCCTCTACGTGCTGTGCCTCGCGTCGCTGATGATCGTGCTCGACATGACGATCGTGAACGTCGCGCTGCCCTCGATCAAGAACGACCTCGGCTTCTCCGAGACGTCGCTCGCGTGGGTGGTCAACGCGTACCTGCTGACGTACGGAGGCTGCCTCCTGCTCGGAGGGCGCCTCGGCGACCTGCTCGGTCACCGGCTGCTCTTCCTGGTCGGGATCATCCTCTTCACGCTGGCCTCGCTCGCCTGCGGCACCGCGACGGACAAGGCCTTCCTCGTCGCGGCCCGCGCGGTGCAGGGGATCGGCGGCGCGGTCTCGTCGGCCGTGTCGCTCTCGCTGATGATGACGCTGTTCACCGAGCCGGGTGAGCGCGCGAAGGCGATGGGCATCTTCGGCTTCGTCGCTGCGGGTGGCGGCAGCGTCGGCGTCGTGCTCGGCGGCGTGCTGACGGACTACCTGAACTGGCACTGGATCTTCCTCGTCAACGTCCCGATCGGCGCGCTCGTGGTCTTCCTCTCGCTGCGGCTGCTGCCGGGGACGCCGGGCACCGCCAAGGGCCAGCGCATCGACCTCGCCGGCGCGGCGACGGTCACCGGTGCGCTGATGCTGGCGATCTACGCGATCGTCAACGGCAACCAGGAGGGCTGGACCTCGCTCCAGACGCTCGGGCTGCTCGGCGGCGCCGTGCTGCTGGTCGGCATCTTCCTCCTGGTCGAGTCGCGCGTGCGCGCGCCGCTCGTGCCGCTGCGGCTCTTCGGGCTCCGCAACTTCTCGGCCGCGAGCGGCGTCGGCGTGCTCTGGTCGGCGGCGATGTTCGCCTGGTTCTTCCTCGCTGCGCTCTACCTGCAGTTCGTGCTCGGGTACAGCCCGCTGCAGATCGGGCTCGCCTTTCTGCCGTCGAGTCTGATCATGGCCGTGTTCTCGATCGGGCTCTCCGCGCGGCTCGTTATGCGGTACGGGATCAGCAGGCCGCTCGCCGTCGGGCTCGGGCTCGCCACCCTTGGACTGGCGCTGTTCATCCGCCTGCCGGTCGACGGCAACTTCGTGACCGACGTGCTTCCGAGCATGCTCCTGCTCGGCTTCGGCGCGGGAATGGCCTTCAACCCGGTGCTCCTCGCCGCGATGAACGACGTGGACCAGACGGAGGCCGGCCTTGCGTCAGGCGTCGTCAACACGGCGTTCATGATGGGCGGCGCGCTCGGTCTGGCCGTGCTCGCCAGCGTCGCGGCCTCGCGGACGAGTGCGCTCGAGGACTCGGAGAGCCACCTGGCGGCGCTCACCGGCGGCTACCACCTCGCATTCCTGGTCGGGGCGATCTTCGCGGCCCTGGCGGCGACGATCGGCGGCCTGCTCCTGCCGAGCGCCGCGCCGACCGGTGTCGCCCATGCCCCCGAGGCCGAGCCGGAACCGGCCGCCTAGAGCAGCGCCTCGCGCGCAGTTTCCTGTAGGAACGTCGTCGCCTGCTGGTCGGAAAGGCCGGCGGCGCGCAGCTCGCGGTAGGTCTCGTAGCTCGAGAGGACGAGGAGCAGCGTGAGCGCCTTGCGCTCGGGCACGCGTAGGTGGCCCGCGCCGGCGAGGTTGCGCACGAGGCGCTCATATTCGCCGCGGCGGTCGGCACGCTGGCGGTCGACGAGGTCCTGCGCGGCGGGGTCGATCGCGGCGACGCCGTAGAGCTGGCTCAGCACCGCGTCCTCGGACGACCAGAATCGAATCGTGCTGGCGATCGTCTTCGCGAGCGCCTCGTCCGGGTCGTCGAGCTCGACGAGCTTGCGCAGCTCGAGCAGGGCAGGGTTGGCGTCGAAGGTCTCACAGATCGCGTCTACGAGCTCGAGCCGCGAGCCGAAGTGCTGGTAGATCGTCGCCCGCGCGACTCCGGCGCGGTCGGCTACCTCCTCGACGGTCGCGTCGTGAAAGCGGCCCTCCGCGAGGAGAGCGTGGACGGCAGCCTTGATCCGGTCGCGGGTCGCCGCCGTGCGCTCCGGCCGGCGGCGCGCTCGGTAGGCGCGCGGCGTCATAGACAAAGAGTCTAGACAATACGTCTACTGTCGGTGTACAGTCTGCGCGATGTTGAGCGCCGTCGAGCAAGCAGAACGCGTTCGCTCGGGCGAGATCTCCGCGCGGGAGCTGGTCGAGGCTTCGCTCGCCGAGATCGAGCGGCTCAACCCGGAGCTGAACGCCTTCGTCGCGCTCTCGGCCGAGCGCGCGCTCGCAGAGGCGGAGGCGATCCGCGCGGGCGACGAGCGCCCGCTGTGCGGTGTTCCCATCGGGCTCAAGGACTTGCTGGGCGCGACCGAGGGCCTGCCGACGACGCAGGGCAGCCATGCCTGGGGCGACTGGGTCGCCGATTACGACACGGCCCATGTCCGCCGTCTCCGCGAGGCCGGCGCGATCGTCGTCGGCAAGACGAACACGCCCGAGCTCGGAATGCGTCCGGTGACGGAGAACGATCGTTTCGGCCCGACCCGGAACCCTCGCAACCCGAATCTCTCCGCTGGTGGCTCCTCGGGCGGCAGCGCGGCGGCGGTCGCGGCCGGGATGGTCGCTCTCGCAGACGGGAGCGATCTCGGCGGGTCGATCCGCATCCCGGCCTCGTGCTGCGGCGTCGTCGGCCTGAAGCCCAGCCGCGGCCGCGTCTCGATCGGGCCGGACTACGGGCTCGTCACGTCGGGCGTGGCAACCGACGGCGCGATCACGCGAACCGTGCTCGACGCGGCGGTCGCGCTCGACGCGATGACGGGCTACGAGCCGGGCGATCACCACTTCCTGCCGCCGCCTGCCGTCTCGTTCGCGGAGCTCGTGCAGCGCGAGCCCGAGCAGGTCCAGGTGAGGCTGTCGCTGGAGGCGCCGCTCGGGATGCCGGTGGACGACGAGCCGCGGGTGGCCGCGCTGCGTGCTGCCGAGGCGCTTGCACGCTCCGGGCACGAGGTCGTCGAGCAGACGCCGGACTGGGATGACGAGACGTTCCCGGCGAACTGGTCCCGCTACGCGATGGGGACGATCCGGCATCTCGTCCACGTGCTCGTGCGGCTCCACGGCTTGCCGTTCGAGCCCGACAAGCTCGAGCCGGCGACGCGAGCGTGGGCGGTCGAGTCCGAGCCGGTGCCACTGATCGACTGGCTCGAGGCCGGCGAGGGGCTCTGGGCGTTCGCGAGACGGCTCCTCGCCTCATGGCCGGAGGGCTCGGTGCTGCTCACCCCGACCCTGACGCGCCTGCCCGCCGAGGTCGGCGCGCTTCGCCCACAGGCGGGCGTCACCGACGATGCAACCCGCTTCAGCGCGCTCGTGCGGATCTGGAACTTGACCGGCCAGCCCGCGATCTCGGTGCCGTTCCACGAGACCGAGGACGGTGTTCCGGTCGGCGTCCAGCTCGTCGGGCCGCCGGGCCGCGACGATCTCGTGCTCTCGCTGGCCGCGCAGCTCGAGGCGGCGATCTGATGCACGCGTCGATCTGGCGCTTCGGTGGCGACCCGGACGACCTGCTCGAGCGCTACGACGCGATGGTGGCCGAGATCCCGAGTGAGAGCATGCGCCTCCACCTCTGCCTCCGCGCGCCGGCCGGGATCGTCATCGTCGACACCTGCCCCTCTCGGGAGGTGTTCGAGGCGTTCAGCGAGGGCCGTTCCGTGCGCTTCGCGAGCGGCACGGCCTCCCGGAGCCGGAGTGGTTAGAGGACTTCGAGGTCCATCGCGTCTTCGTCGCCTAGCTCGAGCTCGGCGGCGGGCAGGATCGGGTCGACCTGATCCGGGCGGCGGAAGCCGACGATCGCGGCATCGACTGCCGGGTTGCGCAGCGTCCAAGCGACG
>DATDFL010000139.1:0-7204 GCA_036522595.1 Gaiellaceae bacterium | reverse complement strand
GGCGGCCAGGACGAGCGGCACCGCGGCGACCGAGGGAGCCGGGAGCAGCGTCACGGCGATGAGCCCGGCGCCGAGGCTGGCGATTCCCCAGAGGCCGCGCTCCCGCGCGAACGGAACCACGACCGCGGCTGCGGCAAGGGTGAGCGCTTCGAGCATCAGCCACGGTCTCGCGGTGACGGCGCGCCAGAGGGCGGCCGCGACGGCGAACGGGTCGTCGCTGCCCGCGATCCCGAGGCCCTTGGGCGCCGCTGCGCTCGTGAAGGGCAGCGGCGTGTGCCGGAGGCCTGCGACGAGCGCGGCCAGCAGCACTGCGGCTCCCACCTGCAGCGCGCGTCTCGGGAGGCTCTTGACGCCCTGGGCGGCAAGCGGCAGGAGGCCGAGCGCGGCGATCGGGGCCAGCAGCGGACCCAGCGCCAGGAAGAGCCCTTCGCGCGGGGCGCGCCACGAGATGACGAGCCAGGCGGCGGCTGCTCCTGCGTAGAGGAGCGCGAGGCCGGACGAGATGTTCCCGAGCGGCAGGACCGGCACGGCGAGGGCGAAGGCGAGGCCGATCCGCGGCCTCGTCAGCGCGAGCCCGAAGGCCAGCAGGCCGAGCAGCGGCGCGGAGAGAGCCGGGAAGAACGGCAGCGCTGCCGCGGTCCAGCCGGCGAAGACCCCTGCCGCTGCGGGGGCGGCGAGGCGAACCGGGACGCGCACCGGAATCGCAGGCGGACGGGCGCGGCGCCGGATGCGCTCGGCGAACGTGTCCCGGAGCTCTCCTGCGAGGAGCCGAGCGGGAGGACGCGCGGCCGGGTCGAGCGCGAGCATCCGGTCGACCAGCGCGCAGAGCGGCCGGGGCAGGTCGGGGCGGACCTGGGCGAGCGGGGTAGCGCCTGCCTCGATCCTCTGCGCCGTTTGCAGCAACGATCCGTTCCAGAACGGGTGCCAGCCGGCCAGCGACTCCCAGAGGAGGACGCCGACCGCCCAGATGTCTGCCGCCGGCTCTCCCGATTCGCCGTGCAGGCGCTCGGGCGGCACGTAGGCGAGGGTCCCGGGGACGTCGCCGGTGGCGGTCAGCGACTCTTCCTCGGCGAGCTGGGCCAGGCCGAAGTCGAGCAGGCGCACCGACACTTCCTCGCTCTCGGCCACGAGGACGTTCGAAGGCTTCACGTCGCGATGCACGATCCCGCGCGCGTGCGCGTGCGCGAGGGCCTCGAGGATCTGGGCGCCCGCCTCGACGGCCTGCGCGTCGTTGAGCTCCCCGGCCCGCAGCGCCTGCCGCATGGTCTGGCCGGGCACGTACTCGTAGGCGATGTAGACGTTGCGCGAGTCGCGCTCGAGCCCGTAGGCGCGCAGGCAGCGCTCGTGCCGCAGCCGTGCAGCCGCGAGCGCTTCCCGCTCTGCCCGCGAGGCCGCTTTCCCCTCCCGTGGGACGATCTTCAGCGCGACGTCGAGCCCCGTCGTCTCGTCGCGCGCGAGCCAGACCGACCCCGAGCCACCGCTCCCGAGTGGGCGCAGGGGCCGATAGCGCCCGGCCACGAGCTCACTGGTGGTGAGCGCAACAGCAGCTTCCGCCACGAATCCGAGGGTTTCGCGCTTCCCGGGCATTTCCTGCTTCTGTACCAGCGCCTTCCGGGCCACTCGATAGAGTGAGCCGGCTTTTTCCTGCAAGTCCGCAGGCTTATGAGCGAGCGCGACGCCGACATCGACTTCGACTTCTTCGAGGAGGAGGAGCCGACCCAAGAGTCGTCCCGGGCCGAGCGGGTCATCCGCCGCCCCGGGCCGCGCGGGCCGCGCCGCCCCCCGCGCACGCCGCAGAACCTGACGCCGCTGCTCCGTCTCGTCGGCCTGGTCGCCTTCGCGATCCTGATCATCGTCCTGCTTGTCTTCTGGATCAAAAGCTGCCAGGCGAGCAGCAAGTCGAGCACCTACAAGAGCTACATGTCGAAGGTCTCCGAGGTCGCGTCCTCGTCCGAGCAGATCGGGCGCCAGCTGAGCGACACCCTGCTCTCGCCGGGTCTCAAGCGGGCCCAGGTGCAGAGCAAGATCGCCGGCCTTGCCCGGCAGGAGCAGCTGGACGTCGACCGCGCCCGCGCGATCACGCCGCCTGGACCGCTGCTCTCCGAGCACCAGGCGGTCATCCAGGCGGTGCAATTTCGCGTCAGCGGCCTGACGGGCGTCGCCGACGCGATCGGCGCGATCCCGACGACCAAGAGCACGACCAAGTCCGCGGCAGCGCTCGCCTCGCAGCTCCAGCGCACGCTGGCCAGCGACATCATCTGGTCCGACTCGTTCAAGGCTCCTTCCGATACGGAGCTGCGGCGCCAGGGCGTGAACGGGACGACGGACTCGGGCGGCGCGCTCGTCCCGGACTCGAAGTTCCTGCAGAACCCGGCGCTCGCCACCGTCGCCGCGACGACGACGATCGTCCAACGCCTCAAGGGCGCCGCGGGGAACGGCGGCACGCAAAACTGCCCGTGCGGCACCGAGCTCATCTCGCTGAAGATGCTTCCGTCCGGGAAGGAGCTCAGCACGACGTCCCAGACGACGATCATCGTCACGACGAGCCTGGCGTTCCAGGTGACGGTCAAGAACTCCGGCAACGTCCAGGTCTTCTCGGTGCCGGTGAAGCTGACGGTCGAGCAGTCGAAGGGCGGCAACATCGTCAAGACCACGAAGATCGGGTTCCTGAACTCGGGCGACGAGACGACCGTGACCTTCCGCAACTTCCCGCAGTTCAACTTCACGACCCCGGCGACGATCAAGGTCGAGGTGAGCCCGGTCGCCGGGGAGACGAAGACCGACAACAACTCGGCGGACTACCCGGTCATCTTCTCGCTCGCGGGCTAAGGTCCCGGCGATGAGCTTCTCGGCCGCGACCGCCGCGTGGATCGCCATCGGAGCTGCGGCCGGCGCAGGGCTCACCTTGCTGCTGGCGGTCTGGATCTGGCTGCGCGTGCGGCGCCTCAAGGGCGGCCAGGCCGTCCTGCTGGGAGGCGGGAAGGCCGATCTCGTCGATTTCGCGGTGTCGCTGCAGGGCCGGATCGACGATCTGCACCGCGCCGTGGACGAGGTCGCCGCGGGGCTCGTCCGGGTCGATCGCCGAACCGACGAGTCGGTGCGCAACATCTCGATCGTCCGCTACGACGCCTGGGAGGACGCGGGCGGGAACCAATCCGCGTCGCTGGCGGTGCTCGATTCGCAGCGAACCGGCGTCGTCGTGAGCGCGATTCAGGGCCGAGACTACGCTCGGATCTACATGAAGGAGCTCGACCGCGGGCGGCCCTCGGTGGCGTTGTCCCCGGAAGAAGCCGAGGCCGTTGAGAGGGCAATGTCTCGCTAAAGTTTCGCCGGATGCAGCAAGTTCTGGTTTTGAACGCGAGTTACGAGCCTTTGAACGTCACAACCGTTCGGCGTGCGCACGTGCTCGTGTTCAAGGGCAAGGCGGAGGTGATCGAGGAGCTCGACCAGCCGCTCAGATCGGCGACCGTGGCGTTCCCGCGTCCGCACGTGATCAGGCTCGTCCAGTACGTCCGCGTGCCGCGCACGCTGCAGCGCAAGATCTCGCGCCGGGCGCTCTTCGCCCGCGACGGCTGGCGCTGCATGTACTGCGGGACGACCGCAAGCAAGCTGACGCTCGACCACGTGGTGCCGCGGAGCCGCGGAGGAGACTCGGTCTGGGAGAACGTCGTCACCTCGTGCGCGCCGTGCAACATGCGCAAGGGGAATCGACTGCCCGAAGAGGTCTCGATGGCGCTCCGCGCCAAGCCGAAGCCGCCCGCCGCGGTGCTCTTCATCCACCTCGCGACGCCGCGGATCCCGAACGGCTGGCAGCCATACCTGAACGGCCTCGGGGACGCCTCCACCGCCACCGCGTGACGTGACGTAAGGCGGGAGCCGCGCCGTACCTACGGCGTTACGCAAACCAGGAGGACACGATGAAGACGATCTCGATCGCGGCTGCCGTCGCCGCGCTTGCTGCAGGCGCAGTCGTCCTGACCGCGCCGGCTCACGGCAGCTCGGAGCCGGCCACCAGGACGGTGACGGTCGAAGGCACGGCCACCTCGCGCGGCGTGCCGAACATGGCGCTCTTCACCTTCGGGCTCGAGACGCAGGCGGCGACCGCGAAGGCTGCGCTGGCGGACAACGGCGGCCGCATGCGGCGCGTGATCGCGGCGCTTCTCCGCACCGGGATCGCGAAGGACGACATCCAGACCCAGGACGTTTCCGTCTACCCGCGGCAGAACGACAACGGCGACGTCGTCGGCTACACCGCGAACGGCTCGGTCGCCGCAACGGTGCGACGGCTGGCGAAAGCGGGCGCCGCGGTCGATGCTGCCGTCGGCGCCGGTGCGACCGAGACGTCGGGCCCGCAGTTCAGCCGCTCGGGCACGGACCTTCGACAGCAGGCGCTGCGGGAGGCGTTCGCGAACGCGAAGGCCAAGGCCGAGGCGCTGGCCGGCGAAGCCGGTGCGTCGCTCGGCGAGGCGCGGCGGATCCAGGAGAGCTCCCAGTCTCCGGAGCCGGTTCCGCTCTACCGCACGGCGGCGCTGGATGCGGCCACCCCGATCGAGCCCGGGACGCAGGAGGCCCGCGCGACCGTGACGGTGACGTTCAGCCTTTCGTGACCGGCAGGGCGAGCTGCTCCCACTCGCTCCACGAGCCGGGGTAGAGCCTGCCCGCGCGGCCGGTGAGCGAGAGGCGGTGGAGGACGACGCAGGCCGTGACCCCCGAGCCGCAGTAGGCGACGAGGTCTCCGGTCGGGAGGTCGGGAAGCGGCTCGTCCCAGGGAGCGTTACGCGCGCCCGGGATCCGGCCGGGCACCTTGTCGATCGGGTTCGGCTCGCCGCGGAAGCGCTCGGGCCGGCGCGCGTCGACGATTACGTGGCCGTCCAGCTGTTGGGAGAGGGCTTCCGCGGAGATCGTGTCGTCCTCGCGCTCGCGCGGGTGGAACTCTGCGGGCTCGATCTGCTCCTCACGCGCGCGGAGCGGTCCGAGCCAGCCGCCGAGGTCGAGCACGGCGCAGTCGTCATGCCCGAAGTGGCGCAGCAGCCACCAGAGCCGCTCGGGCCCGCCCATGTTCCCGTAGGCGATCACGAAGATGCCCTCGCCGATTCCGGCTCGCGAAGCCGCGCGCGCGAAGTCCTCAGCAGCGGGCAGCGGGTGTCGTCCGGAAGGCCCCGGCGGTGAGGAGAGATCGTCGTCGACGTCGAGGAACGACGCGCCGGGGATGTGCCCGGCGAGATAGAGCTCGCGTCCCTTCCGGGGCGAGCCAAGCTCCCAGCGGCAATCGACGAACTGGTACCGCACGGCCCGCCTAGGCTAGGCGAAGGCGCTGCGAAAGACGCTCGGCCGCAGCGTCAGCGGGCGCTTGCAGCGACCGCACCAGTTCTCGCTCGATCCCTTCTTGTCGGAATGCTCGACCAGGACCGGTTTCTCGCAGGTGCATTTCTCGCTGTTCTTCATGCGGCTTCCTCCATTGACTCTTGCGGGCCGGGCGGACGGTGTGTGTGCCGGTGGCCGAGCAGGTGGCTGTGCGCCTCCGTGCCGTAGCCGCCGGGGACGGGGATGTAGAACTCGGGATAGCCCCACATGCCGTGCTCGGAGACGTCCAGGCCGGCGGTCTCGGTCTCCTCCTCGACGCGGATGCCCCAGAGGCGCTTCATCGTCCAGAGGCAGCCGAAGCTTGCGGAGAACGTGAAAGCCCCAACGGCGGCGAGGCCGATCAGCTGGATCCAGACCTGTTGCAGCGAGCCGGTGTAGACGAAGCCACCGTGGCCCGTGTTCAGCGTCGCTGCGAGCGACGGCACCGCGAACAGCCCAGTCGCGATCGTGCCCCAGACGCCCGAGACGCCGTGGACGGCAACCGCGCCGATTGGGTCGTCGATCCCGATCCGCTCGACCCAGAGCACTCCGACGACGGCGATCACGCCCGAGACGAGGCCGATCACGACCGCCGCCCACGGAGCGACGAACCCTGACGCGGCCGTCACGGCGACGAGTGCGGCAAGGACGCCGTTCAGCATCATCGAGATGTCGGGCTTGCGCAGGACCAGCCAGGCGGTGATCGCGCCGCTGAGCGCGCCGGCGGCCGCCGCGAGGTTCGTCGTCAGCGCGACGTAGGCGAAGAAGCCGACCCGGTGGCCGGTGACGACACCCAGGGTCGAGCCCGGGTTGAAGCCGAACCAGCCGAACCAGAGGATGATCGTGCCGAGGACGGCGTACGGGATGTTGTGGCCGGGGATCGGGTTGCCGCGGCGGCCGTCGAACTTGCCGATCCGCGGGCCGAGCAGCAGCGCGCCTGCGAGCGCGGCGAGGGCGCCCTGGTAGTGGACGACTGTCGAGCCTGCGAAGTCCTGCATCCCGAGGCCGAAGAGCCAGCCGCCGCCCCAGACCCAGTGCGAGGTGATCGAGTAGATGACCGTGAAGGCGGCGCCGAACGCGAAGTAGACCCAGAGCTTGGCGCGCTCGGCCATCGCGCCCCAGACGATCGCGAGCGAGACGCCGGCGAAGACGACCTCGAACAGGTAGCCCGCCGCGCCCGGAACCGTCGTGAAGAACGAATACGGCGCCTGGCCGACCGAGAGCAGCGAGTCAACCGAGGGCAGGAAGCCGTGGGTGCCGATCAGCTTGTTTCCGTCCCCGAAGGCGATGCCGAAGCCGACGGCCCAGTAGACCAGGGAGCAGACGCCGAAGATCAAGACGTTCTTGCCGGCGATGTGCGCGGCGTTCTTCATCCGCGTCAGGCCCGCCTCGAGGAACGCGAAGCCGGCCTGCATGAACATGACGAGCACGGCCGCGACGACGACCCACAGCGTGTTCGCGGCGAGAAGGAGGTCGGAGTTCTTCATGCCGCCTCCTCCAGGGGCCTGCCGGTTCGGTGATGTGTGACGAGCTGAACCGGTGTTGTCCAGACGAGCCCGTCGCCGGACTCGTTGCCGCTGCGCGCGGCGTCGGCGACCGTGCCCGTGACCAACGAGGCGAGGTGGTCCTCAACGACGAAGGTGAGCAGCGCCTTCGGCAGGAACCGCGACTCGAAGACCCGCCCGCGGTACTCGTGCGTGATCCCGCGCTGGCGCCCGTGCCCGACCGCCTCGACGACGGTCACGCCGACATGCCCGGTCTGCTCCTCGACCGCGTCGATGACGATCTCGACGCGCTCTCTCAGGACGACGGCCTCGACCTTGACCATTACCGCACCGTCCAATTCGGACCGGTCTGGGGA
>DATDFL010000138.1:0-2607 GCA_036522595.1 Gaiellaceae bacterium | reverse complement strand
CGTCGTCGCCTGACCCCCGCTGAGGACCTCGGAGCAGCGTGAGAACGCGGTGGCCGAACGCTCAGCCGTGCGAGCGGTCGAGGCGGCGACGGCGGCCGAGACGACGAGCACTGCGACTTCGAACCATCTCCACATGCCTCGTCACAGACTGCACCAGATGTGTGAGCTATCTGTTCGGGTTCGGTGTGTCTTTGTCGGCGTCGCGGCGCCGCCGGGCAGAGAACATCGGCCCGGGGGCACGGCTGCGATGCTATTCCGGTGGCGAGGAAGGAAACAAACGGGGCGCGCGAGCCGCTGCCGCCGCCGCTACCGCCGGAGACGCGGACGATCGGCCAGCTCGTCGCCGAGTCGGTCAACCTGTACCGGCGCAACTTCTGGCCGTCGCTGGCACTCGGGATCGGGCCGGCCGCGGCAGGCATCGGCTTGGTCCTGGTGCCCGGGTGGTGGGATCTCGTCTTCGTCCTCACGGCGGGGGTGCTGCTGATGACCGCGTCCTACGTCGCGGCCGTCGTCATCGCGACGGAAATGCCTGAACGGCGTGTGCTCCTCGTGGCAGCGGCTGTCGGATACGTCGTTCTCGTTCCTGCCCCGTTCCTCTACAGCCTCTTCATCCTGCCCGCGGTGCTGTGGCTGGCGCTCATCGGGCTCGCCGTCCCCGCGGCAGTCATCGAACGCCGCGGCTTCCGTCGTTCCCTGGGGCGAGGCTTGGAGCTCGCCCGCGCCGACTACGTGCACGCGGCGGGCTCGCTCGCCACGCTCGTGATCGTCGCCTTCCTCACCGCAACGGTGCTCTTCTTCCTGCTGCGCGGGGCCAGCCAGCTCGAGCGGTCGATCGCCGCCTTCCTGTCCCTGCTCGTGATCTCACCCATACTCTTCCTCGGCGCCGCGCTGCTCTATTTCGACCAGGCGGCGAGAGACCCGACCAGGAGGAGCGATGCCGACCTACATCATGCTGTCCACCCTGACCGCCCAGGGCGTGCAGACGCTGAAGGCGAACCCCGACCGTCTGCGTGAGGTCAACCGCGACGTCGAGGAGCTCGGCGCGAAAGTCATCCACCAGTGGGCGACGCTCGGCCCCTTCGACTTCGTGAACGTGGTCGAGGCGCCGGATGCCGAGACGATCGCGCGGGTCTCCGTGGCGCTGGGCGCCCGCGGCAGCGCTAAGCTCCAGACCTTGTCGGCGCTCTCGATCGACGAGTTCCTCAGCTCGATGGGTTAGGGCTCCGTTCGCTGAACGCCACCGCGACGCGGGCGGCGAGGGCCGCGTTCGCGACGACGAGCTCGCGGTTGACTTCGAGCGTGCGTCCTTCGCTGCGCTCGTGGAGGAAGCTGAGCACGAACGGCGTCACGGCCTGGCCGCTGATGTTTTCGGCCGCTGCGGTTCGGAGCGCCTGCTCGAGCAGCGGTTCGACATCGACGCCGTTCTCAGGCGCGTTGCCGAGAAGAAGGCCCGCGCCGCCGAGCTGCCAGTGGGCGCGCGCGATCTGGGCGGCTGCCTCCGGCTCGTCCACGCGCGCGGAGACGGGTGGGCCGCCGGCGGCCTGGTAGAAGAGCGGCAGCTCGTCGGCGCGGTAGCCGAGCACCGGGACGCCGAGCGTCTCGAGCACCTCGGCCGTTGCGGGCACGTCGAGGAGCGACTTCGCCCCGGAGCCGACCACGAGCGTCTGCGTGCGCGCGAGCTCGGCGAGGTCGGGGGAGACGTCGGGGCGCTCCGCGAAGCCGCGGTGGACGCCGCCGATCCCGCCCGTGCCGAGGAAGCGGATCCCGGCGAGTGCGCAGGCTCTGAGCGTTCCGCCGACCGTGGTCGCGCCGAGCGCGCCTTGCGCCGCGCAGGCCGCGAGGTCGCGAGGCCCGGCCTTGCGAGCCTCGGAGCCCGCCTTGCCGAAACCCTCGATCTGCGTGCCGTCGAGCCCCACCACGAGAGCGCCGTCGATCACTCCGACCGTTGCGGGCACGGCTCCTTCGGCCCTGACCGCCGCTTCCGAGGCGTGCCCCACCTCCACCCCCACCCCGGGTGGGAAACCGTGTGCGATCAGCGTAGTCTCGAGCGCCACCACCGGACCGCCTTCGTGGAGAACTTGTTCCACTTCCGGCGCGATTTGGAGGAGCTCGGTCATGCGGGCACCGCCCCGAGCTGCGCCACGCAGCGCGCCGCCGTCTCGAGGCCCAGCTCGATCCCGCCGACGATGAACCCGGCCGCCAGCGCGTCGCCTGCGCCGGTCGTATCGACGACTTCCGATCCGACTGCGGTGTGCTCCTCCGACCCATCAGGCCCGTGCACGATCACGCCGCGCGAGCCGCGCTTCACCACTGCGGTCTCGCCGAGGCCGTAGGCGCCGCCGACCAGCTCCCACTCCGGCTCGTTCGCAAAGACGACGTCTGGCGCAAGCTCCTCGAGGCTCTCCCGAAAGACGGCGGGCCCACGCGCGCGGATCGCGCTCCAGGACGAGAGGTCGACGCTCACGCTCGCACCGTCGGCCCGCGCCAGCCGCCCGGCCGCGAGCGCCGCTCCGGCAATCGGGTCAGCGAGCAGGCTGTAGCCGGAGAGGTGCAGCCACCGGCACCCCGCGAGCCAGGCGGGGTCGAGCTCGTCCTCGCGCAGCTCCG
>DATDFL010000137.1:0-8019 GCA_036522595.1 Gaiellaceae bacterium | reverse complement strand
GTCGAGGCTCTCGAGCGGGCGACCCGGGCGGCCGAGTGCATACGCTTCGACGCGGCCGATGCGCACGCTGTCTAGCCGCCGGAAACGCTTGATCCGCTTCCTCGCGACCCTTTTGGTCACGGGCCTCTGCACGGCGTATGTCATCTGGAAGATCGACATCTCGCGGACGGCGCACCTGCTGGCGCACGCGAGCGTCGGCTACTTCCTCGCTGCGGTGGCGATCATGACGTTCTCGGTCTGGCCGATGGCCTGGCGCTGGCAGAAGCTGCTCGAGGCACGCGGGATTCGCGACCGGCTCGCGTGGCTCGTGCGCGCGTACTTCGTCGCGTACACCGCCGGGCAGATCCTGCCGACGGCCGTCGGTGGCGACGCGGTGCGGATCTTCGAGACGGCGAAACGGCACACGGGACGCGGCGGCGACGTTGCCGGCTCGGTGCTCCTGGAGCGCGCGCTCGGCGGGGCGGCGACCCTCGCGCTGGCGGCGGTCGGCTTCGTGCTCGCGCTCGGGCAGAACTACAACGTCGCCGCGTACCTCTGGATCGAGTTTGCGTTCGTGATCGGCACCATCGTTCTCGCGGTGGCGCTCTTCGCCCGCCGGGCCCGGCCGCTGCTCGCTCGTACCGTCCCCCTGCTTCGGCTCGTCCGGGCAGATCGTCCGATCCGGGCCGCCTACGAAGGGATCCACTCCTATCGCGACCACCCGGGCCTCCTCGGCGGGGTCTTCGCGCTGACGCTAGCGGTGCAGACGGTCCGTGTCCTCGCGATCTGGTGCGCGGGAAAGGCGGTCGGCGTGGACCTCTCGCCGCGGCCGTACTACGTGATGGGGCCGCTGCTCTTCCTCGTCCTGCTCGTCCCGTTCACGATCAACGGGATCGCCGTGCGCGAGTCGTTCTTCGTCAGCTTCCTGGGCGGCCTCGGAGTCGGCGCGAACAAGGCCTTCGCGACCGGGTTCCTCTTCTTCGCAGTGACGCTCTGCCTGTCGGTGCCGGGCGGCGTGCTGCTCGCCTGGCAGAGCATCCGCGGTCTTTTTCATCGCCCGGCAACGCCGGACCATGGCTGACGTCAGCGTCGTCGTCGTCACCTACAACGCGCTGCCCTGGCTCGAGCGCTGCCTCGAGAGCGTGCGCGCGCGCGAGACGATCGTCGTCGACCACGGCTCGACCGACGGGACGCAGGAGCTCGTGCGGAGCCGGTTCCCGGAGGTGCGGCTGATCGAGGAAGGGAACACCGGGTTCGGAGCCGGATCGAACACCGGAATGCGCATGGCCTCCGGCGACTATTTCCTGTTGCTCAACTCGGACGCGTGGGCGGTCGGCGACGCGGTTGAGCGGCTCGTCGCGTTCGCCGAGGAGCACCCGGAAGCCGCCGTCATCGGCCCGAAGCTGCTGAACCCGGACGGCTCGCTGCAGCGTTCGGTCCGCGGCTTCCCGAGCCTCTGGCGCCTCACGACCGAGTACTTCTTCCTGCGCAAGCTCGCGCCGGGCTCTCGCGCGCTGAATGCGTTCTACGCGTCGCGGTTCCGGCACGACGAGGTGCGGGAGGCCGAGTTCGTGATGGGCGCCTGCATGCTCGTCCGCCGCGAGGCCGCCGATACCGTAGGGCTCTTCGACGAGGACTACTTCATGTTCAGCGAGGAGACCGACTGGTGCTACCGCTTCCGGCAGGCGGGGTGGAAGGTGCTCTTCTTCCCGGGCGCCGAGTTCGTCCATGTCGGCGGCGCGTCGACCTCCCAGAACTGGGGGCCGATGTACCGCGAGCAGCTGCGCGGGCACCTGCGGTTTCTCTGGAAGCACCGCGGGCCCCGCGAGGCCGAACGGGCCCGGCGGCTGCTGCTCGCGTCGATGCGGCTGCGCGCCGTGCTCTTCCAGGGCGACCGTGGCCGAACCTCGCGCGAGGCCGCGCGCTGGCTGGCGAGCGGACGGGCGCAGGAGCTGCTCGCATGAGACCGTCCGCGGTCGTCGTCGACGTCGGCTGGGTGAACGGGCTCGCCGCGATTCGCTCGCTCGGGCGCGCGGGCGTGAAGGTGCTCGCAGTGGACCACCGGCGGAGCGCGCTCGGCTTCCGGTCGCGGTACGCGGAGCCGCACCTCTCGCCCGACCCGCAGGACGAGGACGCGTTCGTGTCGTTCCTCGCGGGGCTCGAGCTGGAGGGGGCGCCGATCTTCCCGACCCACGACGAGCCGCTGAACTCGATCGCGCGGGCCGGTGACCGGCTCTCGGAGCGCTTCCTGTTCCCGTTCCCGCGCTGGGAGGTGCTGCAGCGGATCCAGAGCAAGCGCTCGCAGCTCGAGGCCGCGGAGCGGGTCGGGATTCCGGTGCCGCGTTGGTCGACGACCCTCTCGGACGACCTCGCATACCCGGTGCTCGTCAAGCCTTCGACGACCGAGGGCTTCAAGCGGCGCTTCGGTCGCCAGGCTTTTCGGTGCGCGAACCGTGCGGAGGCCGAGCGCGCGTGGGCCGAGGCCGAGGAGTACGAGCCGCTCGTCCAGGAATTCATCCCCGGTGGCGACGACGAGCTCTACACGCTCGGCAGCTACCTCGCCGCCGACGGCGAGCCGCTCGGGGTCTTCTGCGGCCGCAAGCTGCGGCAGACGCCGCCTGGAGTGGGGACGTGCCGCGTCGGGGAGGCGGTCTGGGTCGACGAGGTGGTCGACCAGGGGCTCGAGTTCCTGCGCGAGCTCGGACACGTGGGCCTCTCGCAGGTCGAGTTCAAGCGCGACCCGCGCGACGGCTCCTACCGCCTGATGGAGGTGAACCCGCGGCTCTGGCAGTGGCACGGGCTCGCGGCTGCGTGCGGGGTCGACCTGCCGAAGATCGCCTACGAGGACCTCACCGGCGAGCGGCCCGACCCGGTCTCGATGAACGGCAGGCGCCGCAGGTGGGCGATCACGCTCCTGCCCGGCGAGCGGCCCGCCCCGCAGCGACCGCCCTACGTCGACGCGGTCTTCGCAAGGGACGACCCGAAGCCGGCGCTCGTCCAGGTGGCGCGGCTCCTCCGGAGATGAGCGCGATCACTGCGGAGCTCCGGTTCGGACGCACGCGCGCGCTGCCCTTCGCGTGGTGGCTCGTCGCGCCTGCGCTGCTCGGGCTCTCGCGCCTCTTCCCGGCGACGGGTGCGGGCCTCGGCTTCCGCCTCGTCGCCGCGACCGCCTGCCTCCTGCTCCCGGGTGCGTTGATTGCGCGCGCTCTCGGGCTCGAGGGTGCAGCGCCCGCGTTCGTCTGGAGCCTCGCGGCGCTCTTTGCCGGGATGGCCGCGATGTTCGCCTTCCACGGCTCGATCTGGCTCGCGGCCGCGGTCATGGGCGGGGCGGGCCTCGCCGCCGCCCCGTTCGCGGTGCGGCGCGGCTTCCCGCGGTTCTCACCCTGGCCGTTCGCGGTCCTCGCGCTCGGGCTCGCGGCGGGGATCGCCTACTGGTGGGTCGCGTCGTACGGCGGCGACTCGTTCTTCCACCTCGGCCGCGTGCGGAAGCTCGTCGACTTCGACTCGATCTCCCTGAGGAGCCTCGACGAGTACCGCGACGGTGGGCTCCACCCCGGCTACGCGTTCCCCTTGTTCCACGGGTTCCTGGCGCTGGTCTCGAAGCTCTCCGGCGCCGACCCGGACCAGGTGGTCCTGCACGGGCCGACGGCGCTGCTGCCTTTGTCGTTCCTGCTCACGTACGAATCGGGAGTCGCGCTCTTCCGGTCGCGCTGGGCCGGCGCCGCGACGATGCTCGTCTCGTTCGCGCTGCTCGGGCTCGCGCCCGGCCACGGCGGCTCGGTCGTCTCCCTGCCGCTGGCCGCGAACGCGAGCCGGATGCTGATCCTGCCTGCGCTCCTCGCGCTCGTTTTCTTGTACGTGCGCGAGCCGTCGTGGGCGCTGCTCGCTTCGGTTGCGGCCGCGGCCGGAGCGATGACGCTGACCCATCCGCCGCACTCCGCACTCGTCCTCGTCGTGCTCGGAGGATTCCTCGTCGCGCGCGCTCTCCTAGTGCGGCGCGACCTCGTCCCGCTGGGCGCCGCCCTGCTCGCGGTCGTCGTGCCCACCGGAGCGGTTGCGCTGTGGCTCAAGCCGATCCTCGACGAGACCGGTGCGCACAACCCGGCCGCGAAGGAGCTCCGGCGCGCCTTCGCGAGCTACCCGAACGAGCTCGACGTCTTCGGGCTGCACAGCTACCGGCTCAAGCCCGAGCTCTTCGGCCGAGGCGGCGCGATCGCGGTCGCTGCCCTGGTGGTGCTCCCGCTGACGGTTTTTGCGTGGCGGAGGTTGTGGGCAGCGCTGGCGCTGGGCGGAATGCTCGCCGCGCTCGCCGTCTCGCTGCTGACGTTCGTGTTCCCGCACTTCGCCGACGTCGTCTCGATCTCGCAGGCCCGCCGGCTCGTCGGGTTCTCCCCACGGGCGCTCGTCGTCGCCGGTGCCGCGCTCGTGCTGGCGAGACTCCTGGGCCCGCTCGTCCTCCCGGTCGCGCTCGCGGCCGGAATCCTCTTGCAGTGGTGGGTGCCGGGGAGCTTCGGCTCGCCGTACCGGCCGGGGGAGGGCGGGCCGGGTTGGATCACGTGGGCGGCGTTCGCTGCAGGCGCTGCCGTCCTCGTCGCCGGAGCGGCGCTCCGCAGCCGGCTGGCCGACCTCGAGCGCGACGGACCGATCGCCCTCGCCGCGGTGGTGCTCTTCCTGCTCCCCGTCGCCTTCCACGGCTACTCGCGCTGGAGCCCCACCGCGACCGCGCGCGCCCCGCTGCCGGAGGCAGTAGTGCGCGGGCTCGAGCGGAAGCTGCCCGAGCGAGCCGTCGTCTTCACGGATCCGCAGACCGGCTACGAGCTCGTCGCCTCGCTGCCGGTGTATGTGAACGCAACGCCGGCGGTCCACAGCAGCGACACCCGCGCGAACCATCCCGGCCGCCGCGACCGCGAAGCCGCGCAGTTCTTCTTCCACCACGGCCCGCTCTCCGTTCCGCGCAGCCATGGCGCCGGCTGGCTGCTCGTTGACCGCGATCGCGACGGGCCGAAGGCGTTCGCTCTCCCGCGCGCGTGGACCAACGGGCGGTACGTTCTCTACCGGCTGAAGTGAAAGTTCTCCTCGTGACGATGTACTTCCCGCCGGCGGGCGGGGGCGGCGTTCAGCGACCGCTGAAGATGGCGACGCACCTCCCGGGGCTCGGGATCGAGACGCACGTGCTCGCCCCGGACGATCCGAAGTGGCTGCACCGCGACGACGAGCTGCGCCCGCCGACGCAGGCGTTCGTGCACCGCGCGCGCTACCTCGGGCCGCGGGCCCGCCTCCCTGCCGAGGAGCTGCACGGGCTCGAGGGGCCCGAGCGGGTGCTCGCGCAGGCGAAGCTCGCCTACCGCCGCGTGCTGCTGCCGGACGCGAGCGTGACGTGGCTTCCCACCGCGGTGCCTGCGGCCGTTCGGCTCGTCAAGCGGGAAGGCATCGACGCGGTGGTCACGACGAGCCCGCCAGTCTCGATGAACCTGATCGGCGCCTCGGTCAAGCGGCTCACGGGGATTCCGTGGGTCGCCGACCTGCGCGACGCGATCCTCTGGAACGCCGACCGGCGCTTCGATCGCGCGGCCGTGCAGGCGAAGGAGAAGGCGCTCGAGCGGGTCGTCCGGCTCGTCGCGCGCAAGGCCGACGCAGTCGTCGCCGTCTCCGAGACCATCGCCGACGAAGTCCGCGGCTTCGAGCCAGAAGGCGACGTGCGCGTGATTCCGAACGGCTGCGACTTCGACGACTTCGCGGGGCTCGACTACCGGCCGGGCGAACGCTTCCGCATCACGCACGCGGGGAGCTTCTTCGGCAAGCGAAACCCGCGCCCGTTTCTCAGCGCGCTTGCTGCTTCGGGGCTCGACGATGTCGTCGCGCGCTTCGCCGGTGGGATGCGGGCGGCGGACGAGGAGTGGGCCCGTGGGCTCGGCCTCGGCGACCGCCTCGAGCTGCTCCCGTACGTTCCGCACCGCGAGGCGCTCGAGCTGGAGCGCGACTCCGAGGCCAACCTCCTACTGCTTCCCGATGCGGCGGGCCGCGGGGCGGTGGTTCCGAGCGGGAAGATCTTCGAGTACCTCGCCGCCGAGCGGCCGATCCTCGCCGCCGTGCCGCCCGACGGCGCCGCCGCGAAGCTCGTTCGCGAGACCGGCGCGGGGGTCGTGGTCGCGCCCGAGGACGAGAAGGGCATCCGCGAGGCGCTGATCGGACTGCATTCCCGCTGGAAGGCCGGACAGCTGAGCAACGGCTACCTCAGCCCGGAGCAGCGGCGAAGCCTCTCGCGCGAGGCCCGCGTGGAGGAGCTTGCCGAGCTCCTCCTGAAGCTGTGACTACTACTCGGGAAAGCCCGCTTGTCCCGTTCTTCTTCCTGGTGGCGGTTTTCTGCGCGACCTTCGAGAAGGTGCACTGGAACTTCCTCGGCCAGGTCTCGATCGCCGACGTCACCTCCCTCTGCTTCCTCGGCGTCTACGCGCTCGACCGGCTCGGCAGGCCGGCGAACCCGCGGATCCCGCGGACCGCCGCGATGCTGATCCTCTTCCTCGGCGGCTTCCTGCTGGTCAACCTGATCGGCTTCTTCAACCTGGAAACAACGCAGGCGCTCTCACAATTCGTCAAGGGAATCATCAAGTGGCTCATTCATTTCGGCTTCCTCATCGTTGGGGTCGTCTATCTATTGAGCCGCTCAAAGGATTTCTACTGGCGCACGATGGCCTGGTTCCTCGGCGGCATCGGGCTCAACGCCGCGTACGGGATCGTGCAGCTGCTCGCCGCGCAGTCCGGCCACAACCTCGACTCGATCTTCGTCAAGCCGCTGACCCGGGGCGCGAGCCAGATCAACATCTACGGCGCGGTCAACGGGGCGAACGTCTACCGCCCGAATGCGCTCACGGGCGACCCGAACCACATCGCGATCATGGTGCTGCTGCCCCTGCTGATCCTGTCGCCGATCTACCTCCGGCTCGAACGCAACCACCGCTGGAGGATCCGGCTCGCGGTGGTGATCGCGTTCCTGCTGATCGCCGAGCTGGCGACGCTTTCGCGCAGCGGGGCGCTCGGGCTCGTGGTCGGCGCGATCGTTCTGCTCTTCCCCTACCGGCACCTGCTCTTCTCTCGGCTGGCCGTGCTGCCGCTCACACTCGTGGTGATCCCGATCGCCTACGCGGTCTGGCGGCGGCGCCACTTCTTCAGCGTCGTGCTCCACTCGCGCCTCTCGCACGGCACGGGCGCCTCGACCCACCTCGACGTCTACAAGTTCATCCCGAAGATCCTCCACTCGCACCCGCTCTTCGGGCTCGGCTTCAACAACTTCTCGGTCTACTACCAGTTCGTCACCGGCAAGACGAACTGGGGCCCGCACTCGTACTACGTGCTGCTGATCGTCGAAGGCGGAGTCGTGGGGACTGCGCTGTTCGCGGTGTTCCTCTGGTACCTGTTCGCGAAGCTCGGGGCGGCGCGGCGGGTCGGGAAGGCGCTCGCGGCGGCTCATGACCCGCTAGCGGCGCGTGTCCGGCCGCTGGCGTGGGGGATGACTGCCGCGCTGCTCGGGACGATGGCGGCGAACATCTTCTACCTGACGATGTCGTTCTTCTACTTCTACGTTTTCGCGATGCTCGTCTTCGTCACTCCAAGCGTCTTCGCGCGGGAGTGAAAGTCCTTGTCCTGACGACCTCGTATCCGCGGTACGAGGGCGATCCGACGGTGCACTTCCTCGGGGAGGCGGTCGCGAAGCTGCGGGAGCGGGGGCTGGAGGTCGAGGTCGTCTCGCCGCAGTCCTTCCAGCACTTCGGGATCGCGTACGGCGCCGGGGTGATGGGGAACCTGCGGCGCCACCCGTGGCGGACGGCGTTCGTGCCCCCGATGCTCGCGAACTTTCGGCGCGCGGCGCGGGGAGACGCGAGCGACGCCGACCTGGTGCACGCGCACTGGCTGCCGACGGGCCTCGTGGCCGCGTCGCTCGGAAAGCCGTTCGTGCTCACGGTGCACGGCACGGACCTCGAGCTCGCGCGCCGAGCGCCGTCGGTCGCGCGTTGGGTGCTGCCGAAGGCGCGTCTCGTGATC
>DATDFL010000136.1:0-3615 GCA_036522595.1 Gaiellaceae bacterium | reverse complement strand
GGTCGACCGAGCGCAGATGGCGGGCCGGCCCGAAGGCGATGCCCGGCGCCCCCGGAGGCCGTTCCCGGGTGCGGCCGGGGCAGGAGCGGGCGGCGCCATGGGGCCCATGGGCCGGGTCGGCTCCTCGTCGAAGTCGCGTGCGGCGAGCCCCTCGAGCGCTTCGAGCACGGCGGCCGCCTGAGGGCCCTGAGCAGAGACGAGGATCTCGTGCCCCTGACGGATCCCGAGAGTGGCCAGGCCGTTCAGGCTGCGGCCGCTGGCGGGGCCCCGGCCCGTGGTGAGGTTCTCGACCTCCACGCCGGCGTCCAGGTCGGCCGCGGTCTGGACGAATTTCGCGGCGGGCCGGGCATGCAGGCCCAGCGGGTTGCGGATCCGGAGGCGAAGCGTCAGCGACGCTCCTCGGGCCGGGGGCGACGATGCGGGCGGCGCGGACGTCTCGGGCTCGCCGGAGCCGAGCTGCGCCGACTTGCCTTCGAGCCCTCCTAGCGCCTCCGCCGCAACCTCGTGGAGCGAGGCTCCGAGCCCGGCCGAGACCGCTGCGGCGACGGCTCCTTCGACGAGCGGGGCCTCGGAGAGAAGCACGCGCTCACGCTGATCGGCCGGAAGCAGGTCGAGGGCGATCTCGGCGCTGAGGACGGCGCTGCCGAGATCCATGAGGACGAGCACGCCGTCGCCCGCGTCGGCCCTGCCGATGGCTTCCGCGACCCGGACAGCGTCCGTGCCCAGGGCGGGCTCCGGGGCGTCGATCCCGCCGGCGGCCTCGAGGCGCACGTCCGGGCCCGACACCTGGGCCGCAAGCTCGCGCACGCCGGCAGCAAGCGTGGCGCTGTGCGAGACGATGACGAGTCCGACCATCGCCCTAGCTCGCGCCGAGCCCGTACGCCCGGTGGAGCAGCTCGATCGGATGCACCGCATGGACGCCCGTTCCGTGCTCGATCTGCCAGCGGCACGTCTCGCTGTCGCAGGCCGCGACGTCGGGCTCCGTCGCCTGGATCTGACGGAAGAGCCCGTCCCCGACCGCCATCGAGATCTCGTACTTCTCCTTCTTCAGGCCGTAGGTGCCGGCGACGCCGCAGCAGTCGGCGTCCAGCTCGATCGTCCGCAGCCCGGGAATCAACGAGAGGAGGTCGAGCGCGGGCTTGCCGATCCCGTGGCCCTGCTGCTGACAGGGCGCGTGGTACGGGACGGTCAGCTCGAGCGGCCGGAAATCCGTCCGCAGGTCACCGCCCTCGTGGAGCAGCAGCAAGAACTCGCAGAGATCGAACATCGCCTCGCTGACGACCCGAAGGTCGTCGTCCTCGACGTCGAGGATCTCCAGGGCTTCGCGCTTCAGCATCAGCCCACAGCTGGTCGAGTTCGAGACGATCGCACAGCCGGCGCGCGCGTGTGGGGCGAGCCGGGCGGCCAGCCTGCGGACGTACGCACGCGCCGCGGGAAAGTTCCCGTTCGACTGGAGCGGCAGGCCGCAGCAGTCCTGGGGCGGCACGACGACGTGGAAACCGTTGTGCTCGAGCACCTCGACCGTCATCCGGCCCACCGCGGGCTCGTAGTAGTTCGTGCCGCAGGCGTGAAAGTAGACGACAGTCCTCTCTGCGGGTGGGCTGACGTGCCTCCGCGCCCAGCGCTGGAAGGTCTTGCCCGCAAATGCCGGAAGCGGGGCGTCGCGGTGGACGCCGAGCGCGCGCTCGGCGAGCCGACGCAGCAGCCGGTTCCGGAGCGTCCAGTTCGCGAGAGGCGCCACCGGGGCGCCGAGCCGGCCGAGGACGGTTGGCCGGGCGATCAGCTGGTTCCGCAGCGGGATGCCCTGCTCCTCCCAGAGCCGGGCCCGTGCGCGCGTGTTGATCTCGGCGATCTTGACCCCCTGCGGGCACACACGGGTGCAGATCCCGCAACCCGAGCAGTAGTCCAGAGAGATGTCCGGCGAGGCCCCGTCCTGGCGGTAGCGCTCGGCCTGCGGCCCGACGTACTTCGGGCCGGGAAAGAGCGGCGTCGCCTGCGCGAACGGACAGAACGACTCGCAGATCGTGCACTTCACACAGTGGTCGAGGGAATCGCGGACGAGCTCGCTCACGGCGCTTCCTCGAGGATGGCAGATGCCGCCGCGTAGCCCGTCGACAGGCTCAGGCCGTTCCCGGAGGCCTCGCGCCATGGCACGGCGCCTGCGAGCGCCGCCCCAGCAGCGTGGAGATTCTCGAACGCCGGTGCGCCCCCGGCACCGAGCGGGCGGAGCTGCTCGTCGACCGCAAGACCCGCCCCGGCGATCGGGTGTTCGTCGAGGTAGCCGGACGCGAAGCGCGGATCTCCGGGCTCGGGTGCCCCGGCGACCGGGAGATCGAGAATCGTCTCGCGGGCACGTCCGTGGGAGTCGACCTCGAGGCCGCCCGAGGAGAATCCTCCCGAGGCGAGCACGAAGGCGCGCGCCCGGTACAACCGGGGCCGGCCCGAGGTCTGCGCCACGACGCCTGTGAGCCGGCGTCCGTCGCTCTGCGCGCCGTCGACGGTGCTCCCGATCACGATCCGGGCTCCCTTCCGGCGGAGCGCTGCGGTCAGCGACTCGAACACCCGGATTCCCCCGACGGAGGGCGGGAGCGTGGGCACCTCGAAGACGCGGCGCCTGAGCCCGGCCTCGAGCTCCCGCCAGACCTCTTCTGCGTGCCGCAGCCCGAGCACGGCCGGGAAGCCGACAACCTCGCCGGGCGCGAGACGCGGCTTGAGCTCCCTGATGATCGACTCCCGGAAGTCCTGCCGCTCGAAGCGGCCGGCAAAGCCGACGCCGCTCACGTCACGCTCCCCGTCCAGCCGGGGTCTGAGCTCGACCGCCCGCGCGGAGACCGAGACGCCGCCGGGAAGCCGTGCTCGCGCCAGGTTGCCCGCGAGGTAGGCCGGATAGAAGTCCTTGAGCCCGCGAAGCCCGACGAAGACGAACCGCCCGCCCGCCCGCAGATCTCCCGCTGCCATCGTCTGCGGGACGAGCGCGGTCGGCTTCGCGACGCCGACGGCGGTCGGGAGCAGAAGATTCTGGTCGAGCCCGCCCTGGTACGCGAGCCCGTCGAGCCGGTCGCGAAACCACTCGAGACTCGCGTGAATCACGTTCGTGGAGAGGCGCCCGTAGGGGTGCTCCGGGTGCCGGGCCGCGAACTCCGGCAGGGCTCGAGCAGGGCTCTCCACGGGCCCGTCCTCGTAGCCCAGCACGTCGATCGTCGCGGGCGCGAGATGCGTTCCGCCGACGCCCTTGGCGACGACGGCTACCCGCAGCCCCTCCTCGGCGAGGCGAAGAGCGGCGGTCAGGCCGGCCAGCCCCACGCCGATCACGACGGCGTCGTACGTCATTCCGGTAGGTGCTGAACTCCCAGGAGCCCCTGGAAGATCCAGTCGTCGAGCGTCGACTGGCGAAGCTGGTCACCTCGGAGGATCGGGTACACGCCTTTCCAGCGCTCCTGGAGGAACGCGAGCAGTGACGAGTTCGCGGCGCGAGGGTCGAGCTGTTCCCGGGCGTGGAGGATGCCCGTGGCCCGGTAGATGCAGAAGCCGCCCTGGCAGGGGCCCATCCCGAGCCTGAGGACACGGCGGACGTCGTCGAGGTTGGTCGTCGGTCGCCGGGTCACGGCCGACTCG
>DATDFL010000135.1:0-38320 GCA_036522595.1 Gaiellaceae bacterium | reverse complement strand
ATCGAAGAGCATTGGCCGGAGCTGCGTTCGCTGACGCACCGGCTCCCGGACGAGACCTTCGACGACTCGCGCGACTTCGGCCGCGCACGGGCTCTCACCTACGGCGGCGGGCACACGGAGAGTGATGCGTTCGTGCTCGTGGACGGTGTGTTGATCGCCGGCGACCTCGTCGTGGTCGGGATGCAGCCCTGGGCCGGGCACGGCGATCCCGTCGCCTGGGCGGGGATCCTCGAGCGGCTACTGGGACTCGAGTGGGAAGCCTGCGTGCCCGGGCACGGCCCCGTGTGCGGCCGCGATGCGCTGCCGCCGCTGCGGGAGTACCTCCTGGCGCTGGCCGAAGGAGGCGAGCAGCCGGAGCGCTTTCGCGACTGGGGCCAGCCCGAGATGTGGCAGCGGAACCTCGAAGCGCTCGGCGGCTAGCAGCTGGAGCGCACTTCCGAGCTGACGCACCGGTCGCGGCCGGGGCCGCCGTAGGCGTGGTCGCGGCCGCCGCGGCCGTCGATGAGGTCGGCGCCGCCGAGCCCCCAGAGGAAGTTCGAACCCTTGCCCCCGAGCAACCGGTCGGCTCGCCGTGAGCCCACGACGTCCTCGAAGGAGCGCAGCCGGTCGCGCCCCCAGCCGGTCGCGATGCCGCGCGCCAGATCGACGTGCACGGCTCGCGGCGAGTTCTCGTAGAACGCCAGGTCGGCGCCGCGACCCCCGTTCAGCGAGTCGTTCCCATCGGTGCCGCTGACGAGATCGGAGCCGCCGAGCCCGTTGAGACGGTCGTTCCCGCGCTGTCCCAGGAGGACGTTGTCGGCCCCGTTGCCGGAGAGCGTGTCGCCGAAGGGGGAGCCGGAGATTCCTTCCAACCCGTGCAGCTGATCCGAGCCCCAACCGGTTGCCGTGCCGGTTGCGAGGCTTGCGGTCACCGCGGCCGGCGACGCGTCGTACCCGGCGAAATCGGTGCCGTCGACGGGCTGGCTGCCCCCGTCCAGCACGTCGTCTCCCGCGTCGCCGCTGAGCACGTCCTCACCCGCGCCGCCGCTCAAGTGGTCGTTGCCGTCGCCGCCGCAGATCAGGTCGTTGCCGCTGCCACCGGAGATCGTGTCGTCTCCGCCGAGGCCGGCGATCACGTCACGGCGGGGCGTACCGGAGAGCGTGTCGTTTCCCTGCGTCCCGAGGATCGTGGCCGCTACCGGCTTCGGCCCGATGTCGGTGCAGGCGAAGACCGGAGGCGTCGCGGCCCCCGCTGAGCTCGCTGCAAGCAGCAGCACGACGGCGATGAGGGCCTTGCCCACGACCTCCTAAGTGTGCCTGTCGAGAAAGGCCTTCAGCCGTTCGGCGTAGCCGGGAGCGCGGGGGAGGGAGTGGCCGGCGCCGGGCAGCACCGCCCGTTCGGCATCGAGTCGCTCCTCGAGCACATCGCAGACCGCGTCGAAGGCGGGGTGGTGCGCTCCGGAGACGACCAGCTTCGGGAACGGGGCGGCCGCGAGCCTGTCCAGCGGGATGACCGCTTCCCACGGCGGCCGCTCGGCCCGCCCGGCCCGCGCTCCTTGTTCGAGCTCGGGTGGCAGCGGCTCCGGAAGGCGAACCTCGCTGCCGACGCGCTCGAGGAAGCCGTGCAGGTAATCCGACGGGGCTTCTGGCGGATCGGAGAGGAACGCTTCGAGGCTTGCCACGAGCCGTTCGACCTCGGGGTTCCCGCGCGCGACGCCGAAGGCCGGCGGTTCGTTGACCGTCAACGAGCGAACCCGCCCGGGGTGCCGCGCCGCGATCAGAAGCGAGATCACCCCGCCGTACGAGTGGCCGACGAGATGGGCCCCGTCCTCGAGAAGCGGCGCGAGCTCTTCCGCCTGCTGCTCGAAGTCGATCCGCTCGAGCGGCGGGTTCGGCGGGTAGCCGCCGCGGTTCGGGACGACGAGCTCGTAGCGCTCCGCGAGCGGTTGCACTGCGCTCCAGGTCGCCGGCCCGTTGCCGACGCTGCCGTGCACGAGGACGACTCGCACCGTACAAAGTTTGCCAGAAATCGCTCAACGGAGCCGCTTTCGCGTGTTACAAGCTCCGCGATCCGTTTGGTATGCTCGCGCCGATGGAGCCCAGTCCCCGCGCGTCGTTCGAGCCGGCCGGGGCCGGTGCGTTGCTCGGGGGCGTGACCGCCGCGGGCGTCGGCGTCGGCGCGCTCGTCGGCTGGGCCGCAGGCTCGCTCGGCCTCGGCGCGCTGGTGGGCGCGGTCGTGGGCATCCCCGTCGGAACCTTCGCCGTCTACCGCCGCTATCGGGGATTCTTCACGTGATGGCAGGAGTGTTCTCGACGCCGCGCGCGGTTCCGAACCGCCGCATCCCTGCGCTCGCCGGAGCCGGCGTCGTCGTGCTGGCGCTGCCCGTCTTCCTCGTCGGCGGCTTCCCAGTCGCCGGCTGGGCGCTGGCAGCGGTGCTCTGGGCGGCGGGCGAGGCGCTCGGCTTCTGGCTCTCGCGCCTCCCCACCGGAGCCGACCACCTCGGCACTTCCGGCCTGGTCGGCATCTCGATGGCCTTCCGCGGGATCGGCGTGATGATCGTCCTGCTCGCCGTCACGGTGGCGAACAAGGACCTCGGCGTCTCGGCTGTGATCGTCTACGCGCTCGCGTACTCGTTGTCGCTCGCCGTCTCGCTGCTCGGGTACTTCTCCGGAGAGCCCCGCGCATGAGCGCGCTTCTGGCCGCCACGTTCAACCCCGCGAACGAGTTCGAGCTCAAGCAGTGGGTCTCGATCCACCTCGGCCCACTCGACCTCTCGATCAACAAGGCCGTCGTCTACCTCGCGATCGGCTCCGCGCTCACGATCCTCTTCGGGATCTTCCTGATGCGCAGCCGCCTCGCGCTCCTGCCGAGCAAGCGCCAGACCGTCGGCGAGGCCGTCTACGAGATCGCGCAGACCCAGATCGCCGAGCAGGGGCTGCCGTCGAAGGCGATCGGCCGCTGGTTCCCGTACGTGGCCACGCTCTTCCTCTTCATCTGGACGCTGAACACGGTCGGCTTCCTGCCGCTCCCGCTGACGGGCGAGAAGTGGCACGGCGTGCCCACGTGGGGGATCTACGCGGTGACCTCGCAGCTCTCGGTAACGCTCGTGCTCGCGATCTTCAGCGTGATCTTCACCCACGTCGAGGGCTTCCGCTGGAACGGGGGCAAGTACATCAAGAGCTTCATCCCGGCCGGCGTCCCCAAGGCGATGGTCGGCCCGATGGCGCTCCTTGAGACGATCTCGCACGTGTTCCGGATCGTCAGCCTGAGTGTCCGTCTCTACGCCAACATGCTCGCCGGGCACATGCTGATCCTCGTCTCGATCGGCCTGATCTTCATCCTCGGCGGGATCACCTTCTACATCGTCGTCCCGATCTCGTTCGTGATCGGGATCGCCTTCTACCTGTTCGAAGTGGTGATCGTCGTCACCATCCAGGCGTTCATCTTCGCCGCCCTGACCGCCATCTACATCGGCTCGGCGATCGAGCCGGCGCACTAAGGAGGGAAAGTGCTCGCAACAGTTCTCGCCGCAACTTCGGGAGACGTCGTCAAGGCCGGCAAGGCGCTCGGCTTCGGGCTCGGCATGGGCCTCGGCTCGCTCGGCGCCGGCATCGGCATCGGCACCGTCTTCGCCTCGATGATCCAGTCGGTCGCCCGCCAGCCCGAGCTGCGCGGCGAGCTGCAGGGGATCATGTGGCTCGGCTTCGCGCTCACCGAGGCGGTCGTCTTCTACGGGCTCGTCGGCGGCTTCCTCGGCTTCGTGCTCGTCTCCTGATGCTCCTCGCCGCCAGCAGTCCGCTCACCAAGATCATCCCGGGTCTGATGATCTGGACCCTGGTGTTCTTCTTCATCACGTTCTACGTGCTGAAGCGGTACGCCTTCGGCCCGATCCAGAAGCTGATCGACGAGCGGCGCGAGCGGATCCGGCAGGCGCTGGAGGAGGCCGACAACGCGCGCAGCGAGGCCCGGAACCTGCTCGAGGAGCACCGAAAGCTGATCGCGCAGGCCAAGGGCGAAGCGGAGGAGATCCTCGCGGAGACGCGGCGGGTCGCCGAGGTCAACAGCCGCCGCATGCGCGAGGAGACCGAGGCCGAGCGGCAGCGGCGGATCGAGGAGACGCGCCGCCAGGTCGAGTCCGAGACGCGCAAGGCGCTGGAGCAGATCCGCGTCGAGGTCGCCGAGCTCAGCCTCATCGCAGCCGAGAAGGTGACGCGCCGCTCGTTCGCCGACGAGGACCACCGCCGCCTCATCGAGGAGGCCGTGGGCGAGCTCGACCTTTCCGTGCTGGAGCGCGCCGAGTGAGTGTCGCTGACCGCGTGTACGCGCGCGCTCTCTTCGACGCCGCGCTGGAGGACGACAGGCTCGAGCCGGTGCGCGATCAGCTGGGGCAGCTCGTCGCGGCCGAGGCCGAGGTGCCCGAGCTGCGCGAGCTCTTGCGCAACCCGCAGCTCGATCCTCAGGCCCGCAAGGCGGCGCTCAGGGACCTGCTCGCCGATTCCGAAGAGCTGTTGCGCAACTTCCTGCTCGTGCTCGTCGACAAGGGCCGCAGCGGGCAGCTCGAGGAGATCGCGCGCGAGTTCGAGCGCCTGGTCGCGCGGCACGAGGGGATCGTCCACGCGGAGCTCACGACCGCGATCGAGCTTTCGGACGAAGAAGCGCGCACCCTGCTCGCCCGCATCGAGGAGTCAACCGGCCGCAAGGTCGAGGCCACGCGCAAGGTCGACCCGGGCCTGATCGGAGGGATCGTCCTCCAGATCGGCTCGCACCGGCTCGACGCGAGCGTGCGCGGCCGCATCGAACGACTACGCAGAGAGCTGGCAACTGCTTAGAGAGGAGAACCGTTGAAGCTGCGCCCTGAAGAGATCACGTCGATCCTGAAACAGCGGATCGAGGAGTTCGACGTCGAGACCGACCTCGCTGAGGTCGGCACGGTGCTGCAGGTCGGCGACGGGATCGCCCGCGTCTACGGGCTCGAGAACGCCGTCGCCCTGGAGATGCTCGAGCTCGAGCACGGGGTCGTCGGGCTTGCGTTCAACCTCGAGGAGGACAACGTCGGCGCCGCGCTCTTCGGCGAGTGGGAGCACGTGACCGAGGGCCAGCCGGTGAAGCGGACCGGCCAAGTCGCGAGCGTCCCGGTCGGCGACGCGCTGCTCGGCCGCGTCGTCGATCCGTTGGGCCGCCCGCTCGACGGCGGCGGCCCGATCAAGACCGACGAGACGCGCCCGCTGGAGTTCAAGGCGCCGGGCGTCGTCGACCGCCAGCCCGTGAAGGAGCCGCTCCAGACGGGCATCAAGGCGATCGACTCGATGACGAACGTCGGCCGCGGCCAGCGCGAGCTGATCATCGGCGACCGCTCGACGGGCAAGACGGCGATCCTCGTCGACACGATCCTGAACCAGCACGACCAGGACGTGGTCTGCATCTACGTCGCGATCGGCCAGAAGGCGTCGACCGTGGCCCAGGTCTACGAGCGGCTCAAGGACGCGGGCGCGATGGAGTACACGATCATCGTCGCCGCCGGCGCCGCCGAGGCCGCGCCGATCAAGTGGATGGCGCCGTTCGCCGGCTGCGCGATGGGCGAGCACATCATGTTCAACGGCGGCCACGCGCTCTGCATGTACGACGACCTCTCGAAGCACGCGGACGCGTACCGCCAGATGTCATTGCTGCTGCGCCGCCCGCCCGGGCGCGAGGCCTTCCCGGGCGACGTCTTCTACCTCCACTCGCGCCTGCTCGAGCGCGCCTGCAAGCTCTCGGACGAGCTCGGCAGCGGCTCGCTCACGGCGCTGCCGCTGATCGAGACCCAGGCCGGCGACATCGCCGCGTACATCCCGACGAACGTCATCTCGATCACGGACGGCCAGATCTTTCTCGAGTCGGACCTCTTCTACTCGGGCGTGCGGCCGGCGGTGGACGTCGGCCGCTCGGTCTCCCGCGTCGGCTCGAGCGCCCAGACGAAGGCGATGAAGAAGGTCGCCGGCCGTCTGCGCCTCGACCTCTCGCAGTACCGCGAGCTCGAGGCCTTCGCCCAGTTCGGCTCCGAGCTCGACCCGGCGACGCAGCACACGCTGGCGCGGGGCGAGCGGATGGTCGCGACGCTGAACCAGCCGCAGTACGACCCGTGGCCGATGGAGGAGCAGGTGGTCGCCCTCCACGCCGGGATCAGCGGCTACCTCGACGACATCCCCGTCTCGGACGTCCCGCGCTTCCAGGAAGAGCTGCGCGAGTCCGTGCGCGCGGAGGGCTCGATCTACGAGGAGATCGGCAAGAGCGGCGATCTCTCCGACGAGACCACCGAGAAGCTCAACCAGCAGATCGAGAAGTTCAAAGGCGCATTCTCGGTCAAAGAGGAAGACTCGCTCGTCGCGTAGATGGCGACGCTGCAGGACATCAAGCGGCGGATCCGCTCCGTCGGCAACACGCGGAAGGTCACGAAGGCGCTGGAGCTCGTCGCGTCCGCGCGGCTGCGTCGCGCGGAGGAGCGCATCCAGCAGATGCGCGACTACGCAGACCGGATGCAGGAGCTCACGGCCGGCACGGCCCGAGCCGCCTCGTCCCTGCGCGGGCTGACCCTCCTCCAGGAGCGCGAGCCGCGCCGCGTCGCGATCGTCGCGCTCACCGGCGACCGCGGCCTGGCGGGCCCCTTCAACGGCCAGATTCTCCGCCGGTCCTTCGCGCTCGAGCGGTCGCTCCGATCGGAGGGGAAAGAGGTGCGGTGGCTCGTCGTCGGGCGAAAGGGCCGTTCGACGCTGCGCTTCCGCCGCTACGAGGTCGAGCAAGCGTGGACCGGCTTCACCGACCGGCCGTCGTACCACGACGCCCAGGCCGTCGCGCACCGGCTCGCCGAGCTCTACACGAACGACGAGATCGACCGGGCCGTGCTCGTCTACAACCAGTACGTCTCGCCGCTCGTCCAGCGCGTCACCGAGCAGCAGGTGCTGCCGATCTCGGAGGAGGTGCTCGGCCGCGAGACGGAGGAGGAGACAGAGCACGACCGGGCGATGGTCGGCGACTTCATCTACGAGCCCGAGCCGGAGCAGATCCTCGAGCGGCTCCTCCCGGTCTACCTCGAGACGGAGGTCTACCGCGCGCTGCTCGAGTCCGCCGCGTCGGAGCACGGCGCCCGCATGACGGCGATGCGAAACGCCTCGAAGAACGCCGTCGAGCTGATCGACAGCCTGACGCTGGACCTGAACCGGGCCCGCCAGGCAGAGATCACCCAGGAGATCCTGGAAGTGGTCGCGGGCGCGGACGCGCTAACTCAGTAGCTGTCGCGCTCGTCTATAGTCTGCGAACCCGGCCCCTATGTCACAGCGCGAACAAGAAGTCGTCGTTTCATCCGGCGCTCCCGGCGGCCTCATCGCCGATGTCGCGAGCGAGACAGGTGGCGCGCTCGGCGAGCTCGAGGCGATTCGCGCCCGAGGGTACTGGGAGCTGGTCTGGCGGAGGTTCAGGCGCGACAAGGTCGCGATCGTCAGCGGGTTCTTCATCATCCTGCTGATCGCGATCGCTTTCGGAGGCGCCCCGCTCGCCAGGCACTACATCGGCCATGGCCCGAGCGACATCTTCCCGACGCCGCCCGCGGTCCAGCTGCCGAGCCTCCTTCCCGGCGACGTGGGAACCTGGATCCAGAACCCCTACACGGGCCACAAGGACATCCTGCTGCTCGGCGCCGCGAACCGCCTCGGCCAGGACGAGTTCCTGCGTCTGCTCTACGGCGCACGGATCTCGCTCGAGGTCGCCGGCCTCTCGACGCTGGGGGTGATGATCATCGGCGTGATCCTCGGCGCGACTGCGGGCTACTTCCGCGGCTGGGTCGACACGATCATCTCGCGTATCACCGAGATCACCATGGCGTTCCCGGTGCTGATCTTCGTCGTCTCGCTGGCGGCGACGGTCGGCCCGCAGCTGAACAACTTCACCTTAGGAATCTTCCCCAAAGGGGTCTTAACCCTGGTCTTCATCTTCAGCCTGTTCGGCTGGTTCTATCCGGCCCGCATCATGCGCGCCCAGGTGCTGTCGATCAGGGAGAAGGAGTACGTCGAGGCGGCCCGCATGATCGGGGCGAGCGACGTGAGGATCATCCGCTCGCACGTGCTGCCGCACCTGATCGCGCCGATCATCGTGTACTCGACGCTGATCGTCGCCGGCTACGTGCTCTTCGAGGCGGGCCTCTCGTTCCTAGGGATCGGGATCCCGGTCACGACGCCGAGCTGGGGCAACCTGCTCTCGACGGCGCCGGAGTTCTATACGACCCGGCCGCTGCTGATGATCTGGCCCGGGCTGGCCGTGCTGTTGACGACGCTCGCGTTCAACCTGCTGGGCGATGGCCTGCGCGACGCGTTCGATCCGCGCTCGAGCCACTAAACAAGCCGCAAAACTCCTCCTAACCATTCCGTAACGCGGACGTCTCATGACGTTGACGGGGCAGGCGCCCGTCCGGGCCGAGGCATTTTCCGCATCGGTTCGAGTTCACGGAAAGGAGAGACATGCACAGACGGCTATGGCTCTCGGTCGCGCTGCTTGTGGCCGGGGCAAGCCTTCTGGTCGCTGCGAGCTTCGCGAGCGCTGGGAACGCCTCCCATTCGCTCAAGAAGGGCGGTATCTGGAAGACGGGCTTCGTGGGCGCATCAGTCCAGGTCGACCCGCAGATCGCCTACATCACCACGGCGTGGTGGCTCGAGTACGCGACCGCAGCGAAGCTGTACAACTATCCGGACAAGGCCGGCCCTGCAGGCGCGAAGCTCGTGCCTGAGGTCGCCTCGAAGTTCACCGTGTCGCGCAACGGCAGGGTGTACACCTTCACGATCCGGAAGGGCTTCCGCTTCAGCGACGGCAAGGCGGTCACCGCGAAGAGCTTCACGCGCGCGATCGACCGAACCGCCAACAAGGACCTGGCTTCGCCGGGTGCGGCCTTCATCACCGACCCGAACGGCACGAACATCGTCGGTGCTCAGAAGGTCAACGCCGGCCAGGGCACGCACGTGAGCGGCGCCGTTGCCAAGGGCAACAAGCTGATCGTCCACCTGACCAAGGCGGACGGCACCTTCATGTCGAAGATCACGATGCCGTTCTTCCAGGCGACCTCGACCAAGCTGCCGCTGACGAAGGAAGTCGTCACGGTGAGCGGGAACGAGCTTCCGTCTGCGGGCCCGTACTACTACTCCCGCAACCAGACGAACCAGCTCACGTCGCTCCGGCAGAACAAGTACTGGAAGGCCGGTCCGGGCCGTCATCGCCCGCGCAACCTGGCGGGTCTCGACGTCTCGTGGGGCCTCAACGAGCAGACCGGGTTCAACCAGACCCAGGCGAACCAGATCGACGAGGGTCCGCTCCCGGCCGCTGAGGTTCAGAACGTGGCGAACCGGTACGGCCTGAACAAGAGCCGCTTCTGGTCGAAGCCGCAGAACTGCACCGGCTACCTGCCGATGAACATGGCGAACAACCTGTTCGCAGGCAACACGAACCTGCGCAAGGCGATCAACTACGCGATCACGCGTGGCGCTTACGTCGCCCAGGCGGGTCCGTACGCCGGCAGCACCTGGACGCACATCTTCAACACCGGTGTCCCGGGTTGGAGGAGCGTCAAGCTGTACAACCGCAACATCAGCAAGGCGAAGTCGCTCGCCAAGGGCCACTTCAAGAACGGCAAGATCACCGTCGGCTACCGGACGAACTCCACGGCGAACCAGAACCAGTACCAGATCGTTCGCCAGGACCTGATCAACCTCGGGTTCAACCCGAACAACATCACGGCCAAGGGTTACTCCGGCGGCAATCTCTACACGGCCATGGGCACGAAGGGCACCGACATCGACCTTGGTGTGTCGATGGGCTGGTGCTCGGACTATCCCGATCCGTACGACTGGCTGAACATCCTGCTGTACGGCGGGAACATCCAGGCCGAGAACAACAACAACTACTCGTACATGAACATCGCCAAGTGGAACAAGAAGATGGCGTCGGCCGCACGTCTCGTCGGGCCGAAGCGCCTCAAGGTCTACGGCCAGCTTGATCTCGACATCATGAATCAGGTTGCCCCGATGGCTGTTGAGCGCACGTTCAACAACCGCTACTTCTTCTCGAACCGCGTCAACCCGAAGGGCCTCATCTACCAGGGGATTTACCAGGACTGGAGCATCCCCGCGCTTGCACTGAAGTAGGAGGTTCCGAGGAACGAGTAGGACAACGTGAGGCGCCGGGTAACACCGGCGCCTCACGTGCTTCAAGGACAGGCACGGACAGGGCGTGCAAGTTAGGATCCCGGAAGGAGCGAGCGACCTAGATGTTGAGATATCTCGTCAGACGCGTTCTCTGGGCGGCCCTGCTCTTCATGGTGATCACGTTCGTCACGTTCGTGATCTTCTTCATGGGTCCGCAGGACCCGGCCCGTGCCCAATGTGGCGGCGACCAGGCTTCGCGCTCATGCCTCAAGCTGGCGACCGAGAAGCTCGGGCTCGACCGGCCGATGTACGTCCAGTACGGAAAGTTTCTCGACCGGCTGATAATCCACCAGAACCTCGGCAAGTCGTACGCCTCGCAGGCGAACATCAACGAGACGATCAAAGAGGCTGCCCCAGTGACGGCCTCGCTCGTCTTCGGCGGCGCCGTCCTGTGGATGATCGTCGGGCTCCTGGTCGGCGTCTACTCGGCGCTCCGGCCGCGATCGCTGTTAGACCGAACCGCCATGATCTTCGTCCTGATCGGCGTCTCGGCGCACCCGATCTGGATCGGGCTGATCTTCGAGTACTTCTTCGGCGTCAAGTGGAAGATCACGCCGATAGCCAACTACGCCAACTTCTTCGGCGCTGACCCGGGCTCGGGCCAGCCAGGTGGCCCCTGGCAGTGGTTCTACCACCTGATCCTGCCGTGGATCACGTTCGCGATCCTGTTCGCGGCGCTCTACGTGCGGATGATCCGGGCGAATGTGATGGAGACGCTGAACGAGGACTACGTGCGCACGGCACGGGCGAAGGGCGCCACCGAACGGCGCGTCCTCTTCTCCCACGTGCTGCGCAACGCGCTGCTGCCGGTCGTGACGATGCTCGGAATGGACATCGGCGTGGCGCTCGGCGGCGCGATCTTCACCGAGACCGTGTACCAGCTGCACGGGCTCGGCTGGAACCTCGTCAACGCGATCAACGCCGACGACTTCGCGACGGTCCAGGGGGTGGTGGTTTTCGCGACGATTGCGATCCTGTCGCTCAATCTGATCGTCGACCTCCTATACGCCTGGATCGACCCCCGAATCCGGCTAACCTAGAATCCGCGTGGTGAACGAAGCTGTCTCGACCGGTCAATCCAGACGGACGCCCGGAGTCCCGGGCGTCCTGACGACGGCGCTGCAAGCGGCGCCTTAGGCTCCACACGTGGCCCTGCTCGAAGTCAAGGACCTACGAACGTCCTTCCAGACGGAAGACGGCATCGTCGGCGCGGTCGACGGAGTCTCGTTCTCGATCGACAAGGGCCAGACGCTCGGAATTGTGGGGGAGTCGGGCTGCGGCAAAAGCGTCACGTGCCTGACGATCATGGGCCTCAACCCGAAGCGCACGACGATCTCGAGCGGCGAGGCTCTCTGGAAGGACAAGAACCTGCTCACCGCCAAGCCTGCCGAGCTGCGCCAGATCCGCGGCGACGAGATCTCGATGATCTTCCAGGACCCGATGACGTCGCTGAACCCGGTCCATACGATCGGGAAGCAGCTGATCGAGGCCGTCCAGCTCCACCGCGACGTCTCGGTCAAGGTCGCCCGGGCCCGCGCGCTCGAGCTGCTGAAGGCGGTGGGCATCCCGCACGCCGAGCGGCGGGTCGACGACTACCCGCACCAGTTCTCCGGCGGCATGCGCCAGCGCGTGATGATCGCGATGGCGCTGATCAACGACCCTGACCTCCTGATCGCAGACGAGCCGACGACCGCGCTCGACGTGACGACGCAGGCGCAGATCCTCAACCTGATGAAGCGCCTTCAGGACGACTTCGGCAGCGCGATCATGATCATCACGCACGACCTGGGCGTCGTTGCCGAGGTCGCGGACGACGTGCTCGTCATGTACGCGGCGAAGGTCGTCGAGCAGACGAACGTCGACGAGCTCTTCGGCCGGCCGCAGCACCCCTACACGTGGGGTCTGATGGGCTCGCTGCCGCGGCTGGAGACCGACGTCGAGCGGCTCACGCAGATCCCGGGCCAGCCGCCCTCGCTGCTGCGGCCGCCGGCGGGCTGCCGGTTCCATCCGCGCTGCCCGCACGTGATGGAGGTCTGCAAGACGGCGGTGCCGGATCTCGTGCCGACGCAGAAGGACCCCGAGCACCTCCAGGCCTGCCACCTCGACGAGGAGACGAAGGACCGCGAGGCGGCGAAACTGCTTGAGGCCACGATGGCTGCTGAAGGCGCGGTGTAGTGGAAACAGCTCCGTCGTCCAAGGCAACGATGACCCGCGGCGACGAGCTCCTCGTCGTCGAGGATCTCAAGAAGCACTTCCCGATCACGCGTGGGATCATCTTCCAGAAGAACGTCGGCTCGGTGAAAGCGGTCGACGGGGTCAACTTCACCATCAAGCAAGGCGAGACGCTGGGCATCGTCGGCGAGTCCGGCTGCGGGAAGTCGACGCTTGCGCGCTGCATCGTCCGGCTCCTCGACACGACCGACGGCCGGCTCACCTTCGAGGGCCGCGACATCACGAAGCTCTCGCGCGCCGCGATGCGCCCGATCCGCCGCGAGATGACGATGATCTTCCAGGACCCGTACGCGTCGCTGAACCCCCGCAAGCGAGTCGGCTTCATCATCGGAGAGCCGCTCGAGGTGCACAAGCTCGGGACGCCGGCCGAGGTGAAGACGCGCGTCCAGGAGCTGCTGGAGGTCGTCGGGCTCAACCCCGAGCACTACAACCGCTTCCCGCACGAGTTCTCGGGCGGGCAGCGCCAGCGGATCGGCGTCGCGCGCGCGCTCGCGGTCAACCCGAAGCTGATCGTCTGCGACGAGCCGGTCTCGGCGCTCGACGTCTCGGTGCAGGCGCAGATCCTCAACCTGCTCAAGGACCTGCAGGACGACTTCGGCCTCACCTACATCTTCATCGCGCACGACCTGAACGTGGTCCGGCACATCTCCGACCGCGTGCTGGTGATGTACCTCGGCAAGGTCGCCGAGATCGCGTCGCGCGACCTGCTCTACAGCGAGCCGAAGCATCCGTACACCGGCGCGCTGCTCTCGGCGGTGCCGATCGCGAATCCTGAGCTCGGGCGCAAGCGCGAGCCGATCGTGCTCGAAGGCGACGTGCCGAGCCCGGTCAACCCCCCGTCGGCGTGCCACTTCCACCCGCGCTGCCCGCGCTTCGTCGAGGGCCACTGCGATGTGGAGGAGCCGCCGCTCTACTCGTTCGGCAACGGTCACGTCGCCGCCTGCCACTACCCGCTCGAGCGGTGGCCGATGGGCGCCGAGGAGATCCGCCGCGCCGGGACGCCGGTGCAAGCGCCGGCCCCGCGCGAGGAAGTCCCCGCCAGCAGCTAGAACTGGGATATGTACCGCGCGGCGCTACGCCGTCTGGCCTTTGCGATCCTCATCTGTGTGGGGGTGACCGCGATCGGCTCGCTGCTCATCGGCTTGATGATCGGCGCCTCGATCGACCACTCCCTCGTGCTCGGCTTCTACCTGGTCGGCTGCTTCCTCATGGTGGCAGGGTTTTTCTCGGGGAATCGCGGCCCGACCCGCGTCAAGTCGGAGTCGCCGGGAGTCTCGGCGACGCCGTTCGGCGTGTTCAGCGGCCAGAGGCGCCTGCGCTGGGCGAGTCTCAGCGAGCAGGACGAGGCGATCAACAACTCTGCGGTCTTCGTCGGCCTTGGAATCGTCCTCGTGGCCATCGGCGTCCTCCTGGACTCACGGCACTCTTTCTTCTGACCCTGCAACCGTCCAACGCACAAGCTAGGTTAGAAACGCTTCGTTTCAACACAGTGATTAACTGCTCTAACTTCTGGACACCTGCTCCGTCAGAGGTACTGTGAGTCTCGTGCACGGAAAATGCGATCGCGCGCGCCAGTGGGCGTCTCTGGAGCTGGACGGTGAGCTGTCCAGCTTCGAACGCGCGCTGCTCGCGAACCACGTCGTCCGCTGTCCGTCCTGCAAGGCGTTCCGCGCGGAGATCAACGGCTTGACGACAGCGCTGCGGACGGCCCAGTACGAGCCGTTCGGCGGCATCGTGCTCGGGCGCATCCGTCGGCGCGTCGGGATGCGACTGGCTCCGGCCGCAGCGGCGATGGCTGTCGCAGCTGTCGGTCTCGGCAGCCTGCTCGCCTCGTCCTCGTTCCGCAGCAGCCCGGTGGCGCACTTCGCCGCCCAGAGCGTCGATGCCACCAACGTCGACTCGGCCGCTGCGGCGGTCGACAACATGAACCTCAGCATGTCGAAGGCGCTCCAGACGCAGCGCGAGCGCACGCACGCCCGGCTTGCGCCTCGAGGCCCGCGCTCCCTGCGCGGCGGCCCGGTCATCTCCAAGCCGTAACGCTCACAGCTACGGCGATACTGTCGGGTACATGCACCCGTCTTTCGTCACCTCGTACGTCTGAACGCTCGACCATGTCGCCCGGGTGGCGACGGCGCTCGAGCGGCAGCAGCCCTCGGATCTACCGGCCTCGGAGGAGAAGGGCTTCGGTAGACTCCGCTCGGCCGGTCGGCGCTTGAGGCTGCGCCGCCGGGAGCTGGGCCCACTACTCCAGGAGAACAATGGCTGACGACCAGACGAAAGACGGCGCCCGAAACGTCGGCAAGGTGCTCGAGATCAAGGGCGTCGTCGTCGACGTAGTCTTCCCAGGCAACCTCCCCGAAATCAACACCGCGCTCCGGATTCAGGTCCCCGAGCGCGACGGCCGCCCGGCGATCGACGTGATCGCCGAAGTGCAGCAGCACCTGGGCGACGACCGGGTGCGCGCGGTGGCGATGGACTCGACCGACGGCATTCCGCGCGGCGTCGACGCGGTCGACACGGGCGCTCCGATCTCGGTCCCGGTCGGAAAGGCGACGCTTGGCCGGATCTTCAACGTCCTGGGCGAGCCGATCGACAAGGTCGAGGAGAAGGTCGACGCGGAGGACCGCTGGTCGATCCACCGCGACCCACCCGACTTCGAGGACCTGAGCCCGACGACCGAAATCTTCGAGACCGGCCTCAAGGTCGTCGACCTGATTGCTCCCTACGTGAAGGGCGGCAAGGTCGGCCTGTTCGGCGGCGCGGGCGTCGGCAAGACCGTGCTCATCCAGGAGCTGATCCACAACATCGCGCGCGAGCACGAGGGCGTCTCGGTCTTCTGCGGCGTGGGGGAGCGCACGCGCGAGGGCAACGACATGTGGATCGAGATGCAGGAGTCCGGGGTGCTGCCGAGCGTTGCGCTCGTCTACGGCCAGATGAACGAGCCCCCGGGCGCGCGCCTGCGCGTCGGCCTCTCCGGCCTGACGATGGCGGAGTACTTCCGCGATCAGGGCCAGGACGTGCTGCTCTTCATCGACAACATCTTCCGCTTCGTCCAGGCAGGCTCGGAGGTCTCGGCGCTGCTCGGCCGCATGCCGAGCGCGGTGGGCTACCAGCCGACCCTCGCCACCGAGATGGGCCAGCTGCAGGAGCGCATCACCTCGACGCGCTCGGGCTCGGTCACCTCGATCCAGGCGATCTACGTGCCGGCCGACGACCTGACGGATCCGGCGCCGGCCAACGTGTTTGCCCATCTCGACGCGACGACGACGCTCTCGCGTGCGATCGTCGAGCAGGGCATCTATCCGGCCGTCGATCCGCTCGACTCCGTCTCACGTGCGCTCCAGCCGGGAATTGTCTCGGACGAGCATTACCAGACGGCGACGCGCGTCCAGGAGATCCTGCAGCGCTACAAGGATCTGCAGGACATCATCGCGATCCTCGGGATCGACGAGCTCTCGGACGAGGACAAGGTCGTCGTCGGGAGAGCCCGCCGTATCCAGCGCTTCCTTTCGCAGCCGAACTTCGTGGCCGAACAGTTCACCGGCCAGGAGGGCCGCTACGTGAAGCTCGAGGACACGATCAAGGGCTTCCAGGAGATCATCGAGGGAAAGCACGACGACCTTCCCGAGCAGGCTTTCTACATGGTGGGACCGATCGAGGAGGCCGTCGAGAAGGCGAAGCAGCTTGCCGGTGAAGGCGAGGGCGAGAGCGAGCCCGAGCCGGAGCCCGAGGAAGACGTCCGCGAGCCAGAGCCCGCAGCCGCGTAGCGTTGGCTGAGCGCACGTTCAGCGTCTCCCTCGTCACACCAGAGGGAGCGGCCTTCGAAGGCGAGATCGAGATGCTCGTCGTCCCCGGAGCGGATGGTGAGATCGGCGTGCTCGCCCGGCACGCGCCGCTCATCGCGCTGCTGAAGGCAGGGTCCACGCGCGTGTACAAGGACCGCGCGACCGAGGACGTGCTCGAGTTCGCCACGGGCCCGGGGTTCTTCAAGGTCGAGCAGGACCGCGCCCTGGCCCTCGTCGACGACGCCGTCGAGGCGCGGAACATCGACGACGCGCGGGCGCGCAAGCAGCTCGAGGAGGCGCAGGCGGAGCTGGAGCAGGTCGAGCGCGGCGAGTCGGACGCCGACCGCTGGCAGCTCGAGCAGCGCATTCGCCACGCGGAGAACCAGCTCTCGGTGTCGGGCCGTGGCTGAGCTGCACGCCTTCGCGCCGGGGATCTACCCGCGCTCCGAAGCGCTCGTCCAGGCGACGCGCGACCTCGACCGCGGACGGACGACCCAGGAAGCGGTCGACGAGCAGGTGGAGCGCGATTTCGCCGAGCTCGTCGCCGCTCAGCAGGCCGCTGGGGTCGACCTCCTGGCGGACGGAATGCTGCGCTGGCAGGACCACTTCCGTCCGCTGCTCGAAGGGGCGGACGGGCTCGAGACGGGCGCGCTGACGCGTTTCCTCGACACGAACACGTTCTACCGCGCGCCGAAGGCGACCTCCGACGCGCCGAAGCTCTCGGCTCCGCTGGACGAGCGCTACGTCGCACCGCTGCCCGGCCCCCGGCTGGTGACGCTTCCGTCTCCGTCCGCGCTCGCGCACGGAACCGGCCTCGCACCGAAAGAGGTCGCGGAGAACGTCCTGAAGCCTGCGCTCGACAGCCTCGACGCGGAGCTCGTCGTCCTGGCTGAGCCCTTCGACCCGGATCTCGATGAGCTCGCCGAGGCTCTCGAGGCTCTTTCCGGAGGCCCCAAGCTGGCGCTCTGGCTCGAGTTCCACGACGCCGGCCCTGCGCTCGAACGCGGCGCGGCCCAGCTGCCGGTCGACGGGCTCGGAATCGACTTCTTCGCGACGCACATCGAAGCCGTGCCTTCGGGGTTCGACAAGCTCCTGCTCGCGGGCGTCATCGACGGGCGCAGCTCGGTTCCCGAGGAGCCGCGCGAGATCGCAGCCTTTGTCGACCGCCTGGAGGTCGAGCGGATCGCGCTCGTCCCCAACGGCGACCTCCAGTACGTTTCCCAGCCGGTCGCGCAGGAGAAGCTCGCGCGGCTCGGGAAGGCAAAGACCGCAACGACGGAGGCTGCAGCGTGAAGTTCCTCTCGCACGAGATCGGCTCCCTCGCGAAGCCGTCCTGGCTCGTCAAGACCGCGCAGGGCCGCGAGCTCGACCCGAGCGACATCGAGCACGCTCGCTCCTGGGGCGAGAAGGTCGGCGTCGAAGGCTACGAGGAGCTGGTCGAGACGCTCGAGCGCGGCGGAGCGGACGCCGACGAGCTGGCGCGCTGGTCGAGCCGCTACTGCGTCCGCCTCCAGGAGTCAGCCGGCATCGACGTCATCTGGGACGGCGAGCAGCTGCGGAGCGAGATGTACGCCTGGGCAATCGCGCACTCGACCGGCTTCGAGCCGCGCGGGACCGTGCGGAGCTTCGACAACAAGTACTACTCCAAGTCGGCGGCGGTCGGCCCCGTCGGGCTCGGCGAGCCGTACCACAACGATGAGTTCTCGTTCCTGCAGTCGGTCGCGAAGGCGCGCCTGAAGATCCCGATCACCGGCGCCTATACCCTCGCCGTCTGGAGCTACGACGAGCACCACACGCCCAAGGAGGGCCGACTCGGCGCGGGCTACGGCCGAAAGCAGGAGATCGAGGCGCGGCGCGAGCTGACCCTGGACATCGCGCGCAACATCATCCGCCCGAACCTCGAGGCGCTGATCGGCCTCGGCGCCGACTGGATCCAGATCGACGAGCCGGGCGCCTCGACCGAGGCGGACGAGCTCGACCTCTTCGTCGAGAGCTTCAACGTCAGCGTCGAGGGGCTCGACTGCTTCTTCTCGACGCACCTCTGCTTCTCTGACTACGACCTCTTCTTCCCCGCGATCGAGGGCATGAGCGGCTGCCGCCAGTACTGCGTCGGCTTCGCGAACTACGACAGCCGCGAGCTCGGCACCACCGCCGCCGACCGGCCCGGCTACGAGGTCATCTCGAAGTTCCGCGACCTGCCGTACGAGCCGATCCTCGGGCTCGGCGTGCTCGACATCCACACCGATTTCGTCGAGTCGCCCGAGCTCGTGCGCGACCGGATCCTCTACGCGGTCGAGGTCTTCGGCGATCCGGCGCGGATCCACGTCTGCCCGGACTGCGGCCTCCGCACGAGGAGTTGGGACGTCGCCTACGAAAAGCTCCGTGCACTCGTCGAAGGCGCACGCCTGGCCGAGGAAGCGCTCACCAAAGCGACGGTCTGAGGCATCGCTTGCGATGCCGATCTCAGGACGCGCGGGCTTGCCCGGGCGTCCGTCTGAACTGACCGGTCGACCCGATGGAAGATCTTTACCACTCCCAAACTGAGAGCGCCTAAGCCCGCCGAGGGGTCGGCTATCCTGATCCAGGCGAACGCGGCGAGGGCGCTCGCTTTTCTCGTATGAGAACGACGCTCAAGAGAGGAATCGGCCGCGGCGCCGAGGTCAACGGCAACGGCCACGGGGTCATCCCGCCCGGGTCGCTCTCGCCGGTGACGATCTATCGCGCGCCGCCGCCCGCCCGGCCGGGCCTGGCGAAGGTGATCGGCAAGTTCTTCCTCTGGCTGTTCATCCTGCTGCTGATGGTCGTGGCCGGCCTTGCCGGCGGCTTCTACCTGTGGGCCCACGAGACCGCGGCGGCATTCCGGTGCCAGACGGTGGGCTGCAAGAAGGCCCAGAAGGACCTCGACGTCATCAAGGATCCCAACCAGGCCGCGATCGCGCTGGTGATCGGCTACGACCATCGGGCCGGCGACGGCGCTTCGCCCTCTCGCTCGGACACGATGATGCTGATCCGTGCCGATCCCGGCAGCAAGACGATCTCGCTGCTGTCGTTCCCGCGTGACCTCGTCGTGCCCCTCTACTGCGGGAAGTCGACCTATCCCGTCGATCACGGGCGGATCAACAGCGCGTATGCGATCTGCGGCTTGACGGGCTCGCTCGACACCGTCAAGCACCTCACCAACGTCCCGGTCAACTACCTGATCAGCGTCAACTTCGGCGGCTTCGTGGCGACGGTGAACAAGCTCGGCGGGGTCTGGATGGACATCGACCGGCGCTACTACAACAAGAACGTCGGCACGATCGCGACGAACTACGCGAACATCGACCTGCAGCCCGGCTACCAGCTCCTGAACGGGCAGGAGGCGCTCGAGTTCGTGCGATTCCGCCACACGGACTCCGACCTCTACCGGCTGGCGCGGCAGCAGGAGTTCGTCAGCGCGATGCGGCAGCAGGCATCGCACTCGCTCGGCCTCCAGAGCGTCCTCGGGCTCGTCAACACGATCAAGGAGAACCACTACGTGGAGATCGGCTCGCCCCAGGGCCACGAGTTCGACCTCGGGACGCTCAAGAGCTACGCACAGTTCGCGTACAACCTGCCGCCCGGGCACGTCTTCCAGACGAAGCTCACCGACGTGACGGGCATCAACGAGCTCTTCGCCTCGCAGTCGTCGGTCGACGCGGCGGTTCAGGACTTCATGACCCCGGACGTCGAGACGGCGAGGACGAACACCGCGGTCGCTCTCGGGCGCAAGCCCAAGAAGAAGTTCATCCTGGCGCCGTCGAAGACGACGCTGACGGTGCTGAACGGCAACGGCGTCGCCGGCTCGGCCTCCAACGGGAGCTACCTGCTCGGCCAGAAGGGCTACAAGATCCTCACCCCGGCGTCGGGCCAGCCTGCGAATGCCCCGACCTGGAACTACTTTCATTCGAAAGCGTACTTCGATCCGGCTCGCGGAGCCTGCAAGGGTGCCGCCCAGGGAGTCGCGCGCCTTGTCGGCAGCACCGATGTCGAGCCTCTTCCCGGCCCCAAGCTGACGAAGCTCTCCAACGCTGCGTGCGTGACGGTCGTCGTGGGCTCGACGTTCCACAACCAGCTCGCACCGGTCACGCTTCCGCAGGCGCCCGTCCGGCACCCGCCGCACATCGCCAGCGACGGCGGTGCCTCACGATCGGCGCTCGTCCGGTACAAGAAACGGCTGCCGTTCCGGCTCGAGTACCCGAGCGTCGTCGCCAGCGGCTCGCAGCTCGACACCGGCTACGGCGAGACGCCGGTCCGGGTCTACACGCTCGGCGGCCAGCCGACGGTCCGGCTCACCTACCGCTTCGGGTTGAACCAGTACTGGGGCATCCAGGAGAGCGCCTGGAAGGACGCTCCGATCCTCGCCGACAAGAGCCTCTCGCAGGTGGTCAACGGGCGCCGGTTCGACCTCTACTACAACAGCGGCCACCTGCACATGGTCGTGCTCCGCACCGGCGGCGCGACCTACTGGGTCGTCAACTCGCTTCTCGACGAGCTTTCGAACGAGACGATGCTGGCGATCGCGCGCGGCTTCCGGCCGATGACGCGGTAGCCTCCCCCGCGTGATCGGCATCTTCGGCGCCGGCTGGGTCGGCCTCGTCACCGGGGCCTGCTTTGCCGAGCTCGGCCAGGAGGTCGTGATTCGCGACATCCTCCCGGAGCGGATCGAGGCGCTCCGTAGGGGAGAGGTGCCGTTCCACGAGCCGGGGCTCGCGGAGCTGCTGGAGCGGAACGGTGACCGGCTGACCTTCACCCTCGACGTGGCCGACCTCGCGCCGTGCGAGCTGCTGTTCGTTTGTGTCGGCACGCCGCCGACGTACTCCGGCGACGCCGATCTCTCGGCGGTCTGGAGCGTAGTCGACGAGCTGCCCGCGCCGGACGAGCGCTCGCTGGTGATCATGAAGAGCACCGTGCCGGTCGGCACCGGGGAGAAGGTGCGCGCGGCGCTCGAGGCGCGCGGGCTCGCGCATGTCGGCTACGTCTCGAACCCGGAGTTCCTCGCCGAGGGAACGGCCGTGCACGACTTCATGGAGCCCGACCGCGTCGTCGTGGGTGCCTACACCGAGGCCGACGGTCACGCCGTGTCCGCGCTCTACGAGCCGCTCGGAGCGCCGATCGTGCGCACCGACGTTGCCTCCGCCGAGATGATCAAGCTCGCTGCGAACGCGTTCTTGATGACGCGGATCAGCTTCATCAACGAGATCGCCAACGTCTGCGAGGCGACTGGCGCGGACGTGGTGCAGGTCGCCGAGGGCATCGGGCTCGACCACCGCCTCGGCCCGCACTTCCTGCGCGCGGGCATCGGCTGGGGCGGCTCGTGCTTCCCGAAGGACGGCGTCGCGCTGAAGCAGCTCGCTTCGAACTCGGGCTACCACTTTCAGCTGCTGAACGCAGTGATCGAGGTCAACGAGCTCCAGAAGCGACGCGTGATCGGCAAGCTCGAGAAGCACCTCGGCAAGCTGCGCGGCAAGACGATCGCGCTGTTGGGTCTCGCGTTCAAGCCGAACACGGACGACCTGCGCGAGGCGCCGTCGCTCGTGCTCGCGTCGCGGCTTCTCGCTGAGGGTGCTGAAGTGCGCGCCTGGGATCCGGTTGCGGACGCGAGCCACCTCTTGCAGGGCGTCACCTTCTGCGACAGCGCGCTCGACGCCGTCACCGGCGCCGACGCCGCGGTGATCGTGACCGAGTGGGACGAGTTGCGCTCGCTCGCCTCGGAGGAGACTCGGGAGGCGATGGGCCGGCCGGTGATCATCGACGGGCGCAACCTGCTCGATCCGGAGGCCGCGCGCGAGCTCGGCTTCATCTACGAGGGCATCGGCAGGGCCTCGTCGTCGCTCGCAGAGCTGCCGGAGACCGAAGAGCCGGCGCGCGAGCTCAAGCAATAGTGGAGGCGATCATCCTGGCGGGCGGCAAGGCCGAGCGGCTCGGCGAGGCTGCGCAGGGCCGTCCCAAGGCGCTCGTCGAGATCGCGGGGCGGCCGCTCGCCGCGTACCAGGTGGAGCAGCTTGCGGCAGTCGGCGTCGAGCGAGTGTTGGTCAGCTGCGCGGAGGGCCAGGAGAAGCTCTTCGACACCGCGCTCGGCGGCATCGGGCCCGAGATCGTGGCCGTCGGCGAGCCGGAACCGATGGGCCGGGGCGGCGGGATCCGCTTTGCGGCTGCCCAGCGTCGCGAGACGGGTGACGTGTACGCGCTGAACGGCGACGAGCTCGTCGACGTCGACCTCCACCGCCTGCGCGACCTGCACCGCTCCAGCGGCGCCGCGGCGACGATCACCGTCGTCCAGGTGCGCTCGCCGTTCGGGGTCGTCGATCTCGACGACGACGTCGTCACCGGCTTCCGCGAGGCACCGAAGCTGGAGCACTGGGTCAGCTGCGGCATCTACGTCCTCGGCGACGAGGCGCTCGCGCGCTTCCCGGAGCGCGGCGACCACGAGACGAGCACGTTCCCCGAGCTCGCGGCGGAGCAGCGCCTGCGCGCTCTCAAGCACGAAGGCACCTGGCTGACCGTCAACACTCCGAAGGACCTGCGGGTGGCCGAGGAGCACATGGCGGCTAAAGGAAATCTCTAGGCAAGCGTGTTAGGTTCGCCAGGCAGATGGCGGACCACAATCACGTGAGCTCTCCGAACCTCGGCGGCGTGGATCGGTTCGCGTCCGATCCGAAGAAGGTCGAAAAGCCGTGGGGCCACGAGCTGATCTTCGCGGTCACCGATCGCTACGCGGGCAAGCTGCTCCACGTCAAGGCGGGGGAGTCGCTCAGCCTCCAGTTCCACAAGGTGAAGGACGAGGCCTGGTACATCCTGGAGGGCCGGGTCGAGCTCGAGCTAGGCGCGGCCGGCGAGCGCATGCTGGCCAGCGAGGTCGTCGGCGCGGGAGCGTCGTTCCGCTTCGAGCCCGGCACGGTGCACCGGGTGCGGGCGATCGAGGACACGACGATCGTGGAGGTCTCAACGCCTGAGCTCGACGACGTTGTGCGGCTCGAAGACGCCTACGGGCGGGAGGGCACCTCGGAACCTTGACATAGATCTGTTAAGGTTCTGGCCGATGGAGACATTTACCGTCGGCCAGGCGGCGAAACAGAGCGGCTGGAGCCCGAGAATGCTGCGGTACGTCGAGCGCCTCGGTCTCGTCGTCCCGGAGCGCACGGCTTCCGGGTACCGGCTGTACCGGCTCGCGGAGCTCAATCAGCTGCGCTCGCTGGGGCAGCTGCGAAGGAGCTTCGGCGTGGCGCTCGACGAGCTCGCCTTCGCGATGCGGCTCCGGCGTGAGCCCGCGCTCCAGGCGGCAGTCGAGACTTGGCTGGCCGGCAGCGACCAGCCGGCTGCCTGGGTCGAGTGGGAGCAACGAAAACACGAGCGGCTGCTGGCCGCCTAGAGAAGGGGAGTTATGGCGACGACGAGGCGATTCGATGTCAAAGATGTGGCGCTTGCGCCCGACGGCCTGAACCGGATCGAGTGGGCCGACCGGGAGATGCCGGTGCTAGCCGCGATTCGCGACCGGTTCGAGAGCGAGCAGCCGTTGGCCGGCTATCGCATCTCGGCCTGTCTGCACGTCACGAGCGAGACCGCCAACCTGATGCGCACGCTGAAGGCCGGCGGCGCGGACATCGTCCTCTGCGCATCGAACCCGCTGTCGACCCAGGACGACGTGGCCGCGGCGCTCGTCGAGGAGTACGACATCTCGGTCTTTGCGATCAAGGGCGAGGACAACGACACGTACTACCAGCACATCGAGGCGGCGGTGGACCACAAGCCGCAGTTGACGATGGACGACGGCGCCGACGTGATCGGCGTCCTGCATTCGCACCGGCGCGAGCAGCTCGGCGACATCGTCGGGGGCACCGAGGAGACGACCACGGGCGTCATCCGGCTCCGCGCGCTGGAGCGAGACGGGGCGCTGGGCTTCCCGGTGGTGGCCGTCAACGACGCGAAGACGAAGCACTTCTTCGACAACCGCTACGGGACGGGCCAGTCGACGATCGACGGGATCCTCCGCGCGACCAACATGCTGCTCGCCGGACGCAAGTTCGTCATCGCCGGCTACGGCTGGTGTGGCCGTGGCCTCGCGTTGCGGGCGAAGGGCATGGGCGCACACGTGGTTGTCACCGAGGTCGACCCGCTCCGGGCGCTCGAGGCGGCGATGGACGGCTACGAGGTGCTGCCGATGGCGCGGGCCGCCGAGGTCGGCGACATCTTCGTCACCGCCACCGGCGACAAGTCCGTGATCACCGCCGAGCACGTCCAGCGGATGAAAGACGGCGCGGTGCTCGCGAACACGGGGCACTTCAACGTCGAGATCGACATTCCCGCGCTGCGGGGGCTGTCGACCGGCACGCGGACCCTGCGCCAGTTCGTCGACGAGTTCGCGCTCGAGGACGGCAGGCGGATCTACCTGATCGCGGACGGGCGGCTGGTGAACCTCGCCGCCGCCGAGGGCCATCCGGCGCAGGTGATGGACATGTCGTTCGCCAACCAGGCGCTCTCGGCCGAGTACATGGTCGCGAACGCGGCGAGCCTCGAGCGGCGCGTCTATCCGGTGCCGGAGGAGATCGACCAGGAGATCGCGCGCCTCAAGCTCGCGACGATGGGCATCGACATCGACCAGCTGACCGAGGAGCAGGCCACGTACCTCGCCTCCTGGGACGAGGGCACCTAGTCGCTCGAGCCTGAGCGGATAGTGAGGCTGGAGGACGACCGCGTCGTCCTGCTCGACCAGCGGCGGCTTCCAGAGGAGGAGGTCGAGCTCGCCTGCCGCTCCGCGGTGGAGGTGGCCGAGGCGATTCGGTCGCTTGCGGTGCGGGGCGCGCCGGCCATCGGGATCGCGGCGGCGTACGGATACGCGCTCGCGGCTTTGCGGGGAGAGGACCTGGACGCCGCTCTGGCGGTTTTGGTGGGCGCTCGGCCGACCGCGGCGAACCTCGCCTGGGCGTTGCGCGAAGTGCAGGCTGCGGCCGACCCAGCGGCGCGGGCGCGCGAGCTGCACGCCGAGGAGGTCGAGCGCTGTCGGCGGATGAGCGTTCACGCGGCAAGGCTGATCGAGCCCGGTAGCAGGGCGCTGACGCACTGCAACACGGGCGGCCTTGCCACCGGCGGGCAAGGGACGGCTCTGGGTGCGCTGACGGAGGCGTGGTCGCAGGGCCTGGTTCGGCACGTGTTCGTCGACGAGACTCGCCCGCTTCTGCAAGGCGCGCGCCTGACGGCGTGGGAGCTCGAGGCCGCGGGCGTGCCGCACACGGTCGTGGCCGATGCGGCGGCGGGGTCGCTGCTGGCGAGCGGGGAAGTCGAGTGTGTCCTCGTCGGCGCCGACCGGATCGCCGCGAACGGTGACACGGCGAACAAGATCGGGACGTACCCGCTCGCAGTCCTGGCGGCCCGCCACGAGGTGCCGTTCTACGTCGTTGCGCCGACCTCGACGGTCGATCTCGAGACCGCGACCGGGGAAGAGATTCCGATCGAGGAGCGCGATCCTCGTGAGGTGAGCCCGCGCTTTCCGGCCTGGAACCCGGCGTTCGACGTCACTCCGGCCGAGCTGATCACGGCGATCGTGACGGAGCTCGGCGTGCACCGCGCGCCATACGCGGAGACCCTGTTGGGAGCGGTTGCGGCATGAAAGCGGTGGTTTTGGCCGGCGGCTACGCGACGCGCCTTTACCCGCTGACGCGCGACAGGCCGAAGCACCTCCTCGAGGTCGGCGGGCGGCCGATCATCGAGCTACTGCTGGAGCGCCTGCCGCTCGACGAGCTGGACGCGGTCTACGTCGTCACGAATGCGAAGTTCGCGGAGCGGTTTCGCGAGTGGTCGGCCTCGTATCCGGCCGACGTGGTCGTGCTCGACGACGGGACGACCAGCGAGGACGATCGCCTCGGCGCGATCGGCGACCTGCAGCTGGCGATCGAGTCCGAGGGGCTCGACGACGACCTGATCGTGGCCGCAGGCGACAGCATCTTCACCGATCGGCTCGACGACTTCGCGCGCTTCGGGCAGGAGCGTGACGCCGCGGCGATCGCGGTGTACGACATCGGCGATCTCGAAGAGATGAAGCGGCTGAGCTCGATCGGGGTCGACGAGGACTCGCGGCTGGTGACCTTCGAGGAGAAGCCGGAGAACCCCGAGTCGACGTTGGCCGGGATCGCGCTCTACTTTTACCCCCGCGCCGTGCTGCCGCTGGTGGGCCGATACCTCGCGGAGGGGAACAACCCCGACCAGCCGGGGCGTCTCATCGGCTGGCTCTACGAACGCACTCCGGTCTACGCGTGGCGGGTGCCCGGGCAGTGGTTCGACATCGGGACTCCCGAGACGCTCGCCGAGGCCGAGCAGCTCTTCGAGACCAACTGACACACATTCGTCACACCTGAGTCACACACGCGTGACGGTTTGACGCGTACCGTCGAACGCGAGGTGAAGCCAGGTGTGATGTGAGCATTCTCAACCTATTGTTGCCGGCCAAGTGCGTCGTGTGCGCTTCGGGCGGGGAGCAGCTTTGCGACGGCTGCCGCGAGAGCCTGCCGCGGCTGCGACCGCCCTTGTGTGAGCGCTGCGGAGCGCCCGCAGTTTGGCCCGTGCCCCGTTGCCGGGAGTGCTCCGGCCGCCGGATCGCGTTCGCCTCCGCGCGCGCGGCGGTCAAGTATGACGGCAGCGTCCGGCGCTTCGTTGCCGCGTGGAAGGAGCGCGGGCTCCGCCGGCTTTCCGCCGAGGCCGCGGAGCTCGTCGCCGGCGCGGTGCCGCCTCCGCGGGTCGCGATGCTGGCATTCGTCCCGCCGGACCGGGAGCGCGTGCTCCTGCGCGGGCACCACCCCGCGGAGCGGCTCGCGCACGAGCTCGGCGAGCGCTGGGGCCTCCCCGTCGGCTCGCTGCTGGCCTGGACGCGCGCGATCCCGCATCAGCGCGGGCTGTCACGGACCGACCGCCGACGGAACGTCGCCGGCGCGTTCGCCCCTGCGGCCGAGGCGCCGAGCCGAGTCGGCCTGATCGACGACGTCTACACGAGCGGCGCCACCGCGAACGCCGCGGCGTCTGCCCTGCGCAAGGGCGGTGCGCGCCGGGTCGAGGTGGTGACGTTCGCGCGGGTCGTCCGCTAGGGTCCGGTCGAGCCCGGCCAGCGTCGAAGGAGAGCCGATGCAGTTCCAGGTGAAGGGCAGGAACCTCGAGGTCAGCGACGCGATCCGCAGCTATGCGGAGCAGAAGCTCGCGAAGCTCGATCGCCAACTCAACGACCCACGGGTCGAGCTCGAGCTCGCGGTCGAGCGGAACCCTTCGATCGCCGCGAACCACGTGGCGGAGGCAACCATCTGGACCCAAGGGCCTGTGCTGAGGGCCCGGGAGGCGTCGTCGGACATGCGCGCGTCGATCGACCAGCTCGTCGAGAAGCTCGAGCGCCAGGTCAAGCGCTATCGCACCCAGGGAAAAGCGCGTCGGCGCAGAGCAGCCCGGAACGAGTCTGCAGATGACGTCATGCCGGTCGTGCCCGACGAGGCCGAGCCCGTGATCGTCAAGACGAAGCAGTTCACGCTCAACCCGATGACTCCCGAGGACGCCGTGCTCCAGCTCGAGCTGATCGGGCACGACTTCTTCGTCTTCCGCAGCGCTGACTCCGGCGAGGTGAACGTCGTCTACCGGAGGCGCGACGGGAACTACGGGCTGATCGAGCCGCAGTGATCTTCCGGCGCGAGCCGATCCACAAGAAGCTCGCGCGCCAGGCCCGCCTCGACGACCTCGCCGAGCGAGAGCCGGCGCCCGTCGATCCGGGGCCGCACTGGGGCGCTGTCGGCATCCACGGCGTCCCGCGACCGCGCCGCTGGGACGCGGTAGCGTCCACCGAGGCGCCCGGCCTCACCGGCGACGAAGTGCACTTCGTCGCGCTGCCGAACGGCGACCTGTTGGTCGACGAAGACGAGCCGGACGACACGCTCCGTGTCCTCGCCGAGGCCGTGGAGGAAACGATCGACCCTCCGTACCGGGCCGAGGGCGTCCGCCGCGACGGCGAGGTCTGGGCCGTCGCTGCGCGCCGAATCCAGGTCGCCGAGGTCGAGGCGCCGGGCGAGGAGATCGAGCTGGTCGCTGCCGGCGGCGAGCGGACGCTCACGGTCGACGGCGAGCGCGGCTTCGGCACCATCCCTAAGCTCGAGCAGATCGGCGAGCGCCTCGGCCCCGCGTATGTCATCCGCGCCCGAAGGCTGGCCGATCGCCTCTGGGAGGTCGAGGCAAACGCTCTTTAGGCCGATCTAACCGGCATGCCGACGCACCGACCCGACCCGCTACCCTAGTCCTCGTGTCCGAGGCCCTCGGTTCGCTCGAAAAAGTCCTGCGCGTCGGCGAAGGCCGGCGGCTCAAGCGCCTGCGCAGCCAGGCGGACTACATCACCTCGATCGAGCCCGACTTCGAAAAGCTGACCGACGCCGATCTGGCCGGCAAAACGGCCGAGTTCCGCCAGCGGATCGAGAACGGCGAGCCTGTCGACGAGCTCATCTTCGAGGCCTTCGCAGCGGTGCGGGAAGCGTTCAAGCGGACGATGGGCGGGATTCGCCTCTTCGACGTCCAGCTGATGGGCGGCATCGTCCTCCACGAGGGCGACATCGCCGAGATGCGCACCGGTGAAGGAAAGACGTTCGTCGCCGTGCAGCCGCTGTATCTGAACGCGCTCGACGGCCGCAGCGTCCACCTCGTCACGGTCAACGACTACCTCGCCAAGCGCGACCCCGACTGGACGAAGCCCGTTTGGGAGGCGCTCGGGATGCGGGCCTCCTTCATCGAGAACATGATGCCGTTCGACCAGCGGCGCGACGCTTACGCAGCGGACGTGGTCTACGGCACCAACTCCGAGTTCGGCTTCGACTACCTGCGCGACAACATGGCCGTGAGCCTCGACGGCGTCGTCCAGCGCGGCCACGACTACGCGATTGTGGACGAGGTCGACTCGATCCTGATCGACGAGGCACGGACGCCGCTGATCATCTCGGGCGAGCCCGAGACCGCGGCGCAGGTCTACTACGACTTCGCGCGCATCGCGCGCGGGCTCGACGGTCACGAATCGAAGCCCGGCGACCCGAAGGGCGCTGCGGAGGCCTCCGGCGCAGACTTCGACTTCGACAAGAAGCACAAGACCGTTTCGCCGATGCAGGGCTCGATCGAGAAGACCGAGCGCGCGCTGAGGATCGACAATCTCTACGACCCGCGCAACGCGCAGCTGGTCAACCACCTGAACCAGGCGCTCAAGGCGGAGGCGCTCTTCCACCGCGACGTCGACTACGTCGTCCAGGACGGCGAGGTCAAGATCGTCGACGAGTTCACGGGCCGGATCATGGAAGGCCGCCGCTGGTCGGAAGGCCTGCACCAGGCCGTCGAGGCCAAGGAGGGCGTGCGGATCCAGGAGGAGCACGTCACCCTCGCGACGATCACCCTCCAGAACTACTTCCGCCTCTACGAGAAGCTCGCCGGCATGACCGGTACGGCGAAGACCGAGGAGAAGGAGTTCGTCGAGATCTACGGCCTGAACGTCGCGGAGATTCCGACGAACGTCGCGGTCGCCCGCGCGGACCAGAACGACTTCATCTTCAAGACCAAGGAAGCGAAGTACAACGCGGTCATCGAGGACATCAAGGAGCGCCACGCCGCCGGCCAGCCCGTGCTCGTCGGAACGATCTCGGTCGAGGTCTCCGAGCACCTTGCGCAGCTGCTGGGGCGGCAGGGCATCCCGCACACCGTCCTGAACGCGAAACAGCACGAAAAGGAGGCCGGGATCATCGAAGGCGCGGGCCAGAAGGGCGCGGTCACGATCGCGACGAACATGGCCGGCCGCGGCGTCGACATCAAGCTCGGCGACGGGATCCGCGAGGTCGGCGGCCTCTACGTGCTCGGTACCGAGCGCCACGAGGCGCGCCGTATCGACAACCAGCTCCGTGGCCGCTCCGGCCGCCAGGGCGACCCCGGCGAGTCGCGCTTCTACCTCTCAGGCCAGGACGATCTCGTGCGCCTGTTCGCGGGCGACCGGATCTACGGGATCATGGAACGCTTCAAGGTGCCGGACGACCAGCCCATGGAGGCCGGGATCCTTTCACGGCAGATCGAGAACGCGCAGAAGAAGGTCGAGGAGCAGAACTTTGTCATGCGCAAGAACGTCCTCAAGTACGACGACGTCCTGAACAAGCAGCGGACAGTCATCTACGACCAGCGGCGCCGCGTGCTCGAGGGCGAGGATCTCTCGGAGGAGGTTCGGCGCTGGGTCGACGACGTGATCGAGCGGGTCGTGATGGCGTATACCGAGACCGACTACGCAGAAGAATGGGACCTCGAGGCGCTCTGCAAGGCGATGGCGGATCTCTACGCGCCAGACGAGCCGATCACGCCCGAGGAGCTGCGCGAGGAAGTCTCGATGGAGCGGAGCGCGCTCGTCGAGGAGTTCCAGGAGGACGCGCGCGACCGGTACGAGGAGAAAGAGAAGGGGCTCGGCACCAACCCTGAGACCGACCAGCCGCTGATGCGCGACGTCGAGCGCTACGTGATCCTGCAGGTCGTCGACACGCGTTGGCGTGAACACCTCGAGAACATGGACTACCTCCGCGAGGGCGTCCATCTGCGCGCGATGGCTCAGAAGGATCCGCTGGTCGAGTACACCTCCGAGGGGCACGTGATGTTCCAGGAGCTGAACGCGGCGATCCAGGAGGAGGTCATCGCGACGCTCTTCCACGCGGAGATCACGGTCGAGGAGGTCGACCAGCTCCAGCAGGCGGCGCAGGAGCTCGACGGCGGTGACATGTCGTACGCACACGAGTCACTTGCAGGCGCGGACGCGATCGCTGCGGCCGGCGCGGGCGCTCTGGTCGGCGGCAACGGCGGCTCGATGGCCGGCTCTCTCGACGCGGGCGGCGGCTCGGTGGCGACCCAGCGGGTGGTCTCCGATCGCGAGAAGATCGGGCGCAACGATCCCTGCTGGTGCGGCAGCGGCAAAAAGTTCAAGCGCTGCCACGGCGCCTGACCTCGACCTCGAGTCCTTCGCCATAACCGTTGCCAGGCGCTCTCGTCGAGCGCCAACGTGCCCACTTTGGACCCGTCTGGGGACTGTCCCCGGACATGGCCCTCGGGGACGGGTCGAAGGTGAAACGAAAGCGTGACTTTTCTTCCACAGTCCGGCCTTTCGCCACGGCCTCCGGCAAAGTGGTTCACAGCGGCGCCCGTGGTTCCCGGAAAACCCCTGGACGCGGGGCCTGATCTCCCCTGGACCGAGCTGGATGGTCAGCGGTCGGCAGTCGGCTACCATCGACGCGATGGCCGATCAGACGACCTCGCCGCCGCTGGAACAGCAGCTCCAGGAGATCGGGGCCCAGCTCGCCTGGGTCCGTGATTACCTTTGACCCGGATGCCCTCGAAAAGCGCGTCGCCGAGTTCGAGCAGGAGCTCGGCAGCCCCGGCTTCTGGGACGACACGCAGCGCGCCGCGCGCGTCTCGGCCGAGCACGCCCGCCTGAGCCGGCGTCTCGAGCGCTACCACAAGCTCCTCCAGGACTACCAGGACGCGCAGGAGCTCCTCGCGATGGACGGCGACATGGCCGCCGAGATCGAGACCAGCATCGCCCCGCTGCGCCAGGAGCTCGACCGCCTCCAGGAAGACGCGCTCTTCTCCGGCGAGTACGACGCTGGCGACGCGCTCGTCACGATCCACGCGGGCACGGGCGGCACGGATGCGCAGGACTGGACCGAGATGCTCCTCCGGATGTACCTCCGCTGGGCACAGAACCGCGGTTTCCAGACCGACCTGCTCGAGGCGAGCCCGGGCGAGGAAGCCGGCCTCAAGTCCGCGACCTTCGCCGTACGCGGCGAGAATGCCTACGGAGTCCTGAAGGCGGAGCGCGGCGTCCACCGCCTCGTCCGCCTGAGCCCGTTCGACCAGGCCCACCGGCGCCACACGAGCTTCGCGCAGGTCATCGTCAGCCCGCTCCTGCCCGAGGACGTCGACGTTGAGATCGACGAAAGCGACCTTCGCATCGACACCTACCGTGCGAGCGGGGCCGGAGGCCAGCACGTCAACAAGACGGATTCTGCGGTCCGGATCACGCACAACCCGACCGGAATCGTCGTCCAGATCCAGAATGAACGCTCGCAGAGCGCGAACAAGCAGACGGCCTTGCGAGTCCTGCGCTCGCGCCTGATCGAGCTCGAGCAGGAGAAGCGGGAGGAGGAGCTCGCGAAGGAGCGCGGCGCCGCCCAGGACATCGGCTTCGGCAGCCAGATCCGCAGCTACGTCCTGCAGCCGTACCAGCTCGTGAAGGACCACCGCACCGACCACGAAACCGGCAATACGCAGGGAGTTCTCGACGGCGCGCTCGACGAGTTCATCCGCGAATACCTGCTCGCGAGAGCGGCCGGAAAGGTTCTCTAGCCGCAGCTTTCGGTAGACTCGGGCGCCTAGTCGTACCCGGCGCCTTTGCAGCGGCGCCTAAGTCATGGCCGTGCAGGAACCGGACCTCCAGCACACAGACGAGACCTCCACGACGGCTGTCCTCGAACACGAGACCGTCGCGACCCCGCCTGCTCCGGCGAGCTCGCCGATGGTGATCTTCGAGAACGTCACGAAGATCTACGAGCCTGACGTCGCGGCGCTGCGGGACGTCTCCTTCGCGATCGACAAGGGCGAGTTCGTGTTCGTCGTCGGCGCCTCGGGCTCGGGCAAGACCACCGTCATCCGGCTCGTGCTGAAGGAGCTCGAGCCGACCTCGGGCAAGATCATCGTCGGCGGCCGCGAGCTCGGGCGCCTCAAGCGGTCGAAGGTGCCGCTGCTGCGGCGCAACGTCGGCTGCGTCTTCCAGGACTTCAAGCTGCTGCCGAACCGCACCGCCGCCGAGAACGTCGCCTACGCGCTGAAGGTTCAGGGCGAGAGCAAGCCGGCGATCCGGCGCAAGGTGCCCGAGGTCCTGAACCTCGTCGGCCTGGCGCACAAGATGAGCTCCTACCCTGACGAGCTCTCGGGCGGCGAGCAACAGCGCGTCTCGATCGCGCGCGCGTTCGTGAACCACCCGCCGCTCCTGATCTGCGACGAGCCGACCGGCAACCTCGACCCGGACACGAGTGTCGGCATCATGCAGCTTCTCTACCGGATCAACCGCTCCGGAACGACGATCCTGATGGTCACGCACGACCGCGAGATGGTCGACAAGATGCGCAAGCGCGTGATCGCGCTCGAAGAGGGGAAGCTCGCCCGCGACGAGCGCCGCGGGGGCTACGCCTCCGAATGATCGCCCGTCTCAAGCTGATCGCCACCGAGGCGGTGCGCTCGCTCGGGGCGAATCTGTCGACGACCTTCGCCGCGGTCATGACCGTCCTGATCGGGATGTTCATGCTCGGGCTCGTGGTCGGGCTCGGCAGCTGGGCGCTCTCGCTGAGCGATCACTACAAGAAGCAGCTCGTCGTGAAGGTCTACTTCTGCACGCGGTTGATGTGTGGAACCGACGCCACGCGCGACCAGGAAGCTCAAGTCCACAACAAGCTGATCGCGATCAAGCAGGTGAAGACCTTGAACTTCATTTCGAGGGAGAAGGCGTACGAGATCATGAAGAAGCAGCGACCGGACCTGCTCAAGGTCGCGCCGGGGAACCCGTTCCCCGACTCCTACGACGTCTTCCCGAACAACGGTGAGGAGATCGATGCGATCACGCGTCAGCTGAACCCGTTACCCGCTGGGGTGCAGCAGATTTGCCCGCCGGCGCCCGGGACGAAGGCCGCGGAGTCCGCGATCGGCCAGAGTTGCAACCGGATCACGCACCGCGTCTTATCAGTGGCCCGCTACTTATGGATCGTCGTGCTGATCGCATTCGTCGTGCTGCTCGTCTCGTCGACGCTGCTCGTCGCGAACACGATCCGCCTGTCCATCTTCGCGCGGCGCCGAGAGATCGAGGTGATGAAGCTCGTCGGCGCGACGAACTGGTTCGTCCGCGGACCGTTCATGATCGAGGGCTTGCTCGCGGGGCTTGGCGGTGCGGTCGCGGCGATCATCTTGCTCTTACTCGGACGAACGCTGTTCCTCGGCCACGTGATTCATCTGCGCGAGAACGACGTACATGCGTGGCCGTTTGGACTGCACGTACTGATCGTGCTGGGCGCGGGGCTGCTGCTCGGCGCGGCCGGCTCCGGATTGACGATCCGCCGTTTCCTCCAGGTCTGACCCGGTCGTAGTCGAGATCTCCCGACGGGGGAAGCTCCTCCTCGGCGACCCGTACTTCAGCCCCGGCGTGCCGATCACGATCGACCGCAAGGGGAGTGGGGAGGCGGGGCCCGGGGATCTCGCGCTCGTGCGGGTGGGGCGGGGCCGCGCTCGGCTGGAGCGCGTCCTGGGGCGGGCCGACCGGATCGAGAACGTCCTCGAGGCGCTGCTCGTGCAGGAAGGCGAGCGCGGCGGCTTCGAGCCGTTCGACGCTCCCGAGCCGTCCTTCGAGGGGCGCGTCGACTTGCGCGGCGAGCTCGCGTTCACGATCGACCCCGAGACGGCGAAGGACTTCGATGACGCGCTGACGCTGTACGAGGACCGCGTGCTCGTCCACATCGCGGACGTCTCGTGGTTCGTGCCCGCCGGGTCGCCGCTGGACCGCGGCGCGGCAGGGCGCGCGTTCTCGGTGTACGTGCCTGGCCTGGTCGCGCCGATGCTGCCGCCGCGGCTCTCGGACGACCTCTGCTCGCTGCGGCCGGACCTCGATCGGCTCTGCGTCACGGTCGACGTCGAGCTCGCGTCGGGCGAGGCGCGCTTCTACCGCTCGGTGATTCGCAGCAAGGCGCGGCTGACTTACGCCCAGGCGGAGGCGATCGTGGCGGGTCGGGAGCGGGCCGAGCCTGAGCTGGAAGAGGCGCTTCGCCGTGCCGAGCGGGTGACGACGGAGCTGCGCGAGCGGCGCTTCGCTCGCGGAGCCCTGCGCATCGAGAGCGCGGAGGCGGCGTTCCGGTTCGACTGCGATGGCGGGGTCGCAGAAGCAGTGCGCGAGTCTGAGCCACACGCGCACATGCTCGTCGAGGAGCTGATGATCCTCGCGAACGAGTCGGTTGCGGGGCTGCTCGCTGGGCGGCGCCGCGAGGCGCTGTATCGCGTCCACGAGCGGCCCGACCCGCAATCGGTGGAGCTCCTGATCTCGAAGCTCGCAGACCTGGGCGTGCCGACACCTCCGGTTCCGGAGCGGCTTGATCCCGCCGAAGCGGGCGCGGTCGCGGGCGCCGCGAGCGAGCGGGTGACCGAATACGTGAGCCGAGCGGGGCGGGGGAGGGATGCGTTTCCGGCGCTCGTGCTGCGGGCGCTGAAGCAGGCGCGGTACGACCCACGCAACCTGGGACATTCCGGCCTCGCGAGCACGGCGTACTGCCATTTCACCTCGCCGATCCGGCGCTATCCCGATCTCGTCTGCCACCGCGCGCTGCTGCGGGAGCTCGGCGTCTCGGATGAGCCGCTCCCCGAGGATCTGCCGGAGCTCGCGGAGCAGGCGTCGGTGCGGGAGCGCACGGCGGCGCAGCTCGAGTACCTCGCGGACGAGATCTGCCTCGCGTGGCTGCTGGAGCGGCGATTGTTCGAGCTCGGCTGGGAGGCGGCGTTCGAGGGCGAGATCGTCGGGCTGATCCCGGCGGGGCTGTTCGCGCGGTTCGGCGAGGTGTTCGAGGGGTTCCTGCCGGCTCGGCGCCTTGCGGGCGATTACTTCGAGCTGAACGATCTGGGCACGGCCCTTGCGGGCAGGCGCAGCGGGCGGACGTACCGGCTGGGCGACGCGATCGAGGTGCGGGTCCAGGAGATCCGCCGAAACGAAGGCAAGATCGAAATCGCGCTAGCCCGTACCTAGTTCCACGCGCGCGCACGCGCGCGCATCCCCACCCTCTTTGGGTGGGGATGAAGCTCCACCCGCCACCCGCGGTGAGCGTAACCGCAAAATCTGCGCGCGTGTGTCACGCAGTTGCCAGAAAACGGCGCCGAAAGTTCCACACCTACAATCGGCGCGTGGCGAAGACCCAAGGCGAGAAGCTGATCGCAGAGAACCGCCGCGCGCGGCACGAGTACCAGCTGCTCGAGCGCGTCGAGGCGGGGCTCGCCCTGGCCGGAAGCGAGGTCAAGTCACTCCGCCAGGGACATTCGATCCTCCAGCGCGCGTACGCGGACGCGCGCGACGGCGAGCTCTGGCTGGTCGGGCTCCACATCCCCCCGTACGAGCAGGCCTCGGTCACCCCTCACGACCCGGATCGCGACCGCAAGCTGCTGCTCCACCGCCGCCAGATCGACCAGCTGACCTCGAAGGTCGCCGAGCGCGGCCTGACGCTCGTCCCGACCCGGCTCTACTTCAAGGACGGCCGCGTCAAGGTCGAGCTCGCCCTCGGCCGGGGCAAGGAAGTCCGCGACAAGCGGCGCGACATCGCCGACCGGGAGAGCAAGCGCCGCATCGAGCGCGCGCTCAAGAGCCGCCGCTAGAGCGGCTCTCCGCTCCGGAGCCCGACGGCTCCCGCGTACCGGCGCGACGCCCGGCCGACTCGTACAGCGTCCGCCCACTGCGCCGGACCTGTCCCTCCGCGACGGCCTCGTGCAACGCCGCAGAGAACCGGCCGGGCCCCCAGCGCTGCGCCCGCACTCGCCGTGCCAGCTCTCGCCGGTCGGCAGGCCCGTCGCGCCGTAGGGCATCGGCGATCGCATCGACCTCGCGGTCGAGCACGTCCTCACCCGCGCGACGGCTGGCGTACGCGGTGCCGATCATCCCCGGCGAGTACAGCGTCGACCCGGGCCCCGGGCGGTACCGCCCGGCCGGGACACGCCGCCGCTCCGCACGGGCCGAATGCCGCTCGTCCTCCGGACGAGGCCGCCCGTCCTTGCCTTCCGCGGCCTCCGCCTCGCGTGCGGTGAGCGGCTTCGCAATCTCCTCGAGCTCGACCTGCTCGGCGCGCACGCCGAGGAAGATCTCCGCGATCCCGCCGAGCGCCATCACGCATGCGCCCACCAGGAACGCGATCATCAGGTCCGACCCCTTGCCCGTGATCATCTTCCCGAAGAAGAGCGGGCCGGAGATCCCGCCGGCAGCCGTTCCGATGGCGTAGAAGAACGCGATCGCCAGGGCGCGGGTCTCGAGCGGGAAGATCTCGCTGGCAGTCAGGTACGCGGCGCTCGCGCCGGCCGACGCGAGGAAGAACGTGCCGATGATGAGGGCCATGAACGACCAGGAGGTCAGCCCGCCCTGGTCGACCAGGAGAGCGGTGGCGATCAGAACCGCGGTTGACCCCAGATACGAAAGCGCGATCATCGGCCGCCGGCCCCAGGTGTCGAAGAAGTGCCCGAGCAGCAACGGCCCGAGGAAGTTGCCGGCGGCGAAGAGGATGAAGAACACCGGCACGAAGCTCGACGAGACGCTGAAGTACTTCGTCAGGATCGTCCCGAGGTCGAACGTAACGGCGTTGTAGATGAATGCCTGCCCAAGGAACAGTGAGAAGCAGAGGATGCTGCGCTTCGGGTAGCGCTGGAACGCGGTCTTCGCGATCTCGCCGAACGGAATCCGCTCGCGCTGCCGCACCTTGATCGTGTCGTGGACCTCGTCGAGCGACTCGCCGGTCTCGTCCTGAACGTCCTCCTCGATGCTACGGACGATTCGCTCGGCTTCCTCCTCCTGCCCGTGGATAAAGAGCCACCGGGGGCTCTCCGGAACGCTGCGCCGCACAAGCATGATCCCGAGCCCGAGGATCGCGCCGACGGCGAAGGCGATGCGCCAGCCGATGTCCTTGGCCAGCAAGTTCTCGTTGAGCAACACGATCGCCGCAGCGGCGCCGGCCATCGCGCCCACCCAGTAGGAGCCGTTGATGATCAGGTCGACGCGGCCGCGCACGCGGGCGGGGATCAGCTCGTCGATCGCGGAGTTGATCGCGGCGTACTCACCGCCGATGCCCATCCCGGCGATCACCCGGGTGGCGTACAAGAAGATGAACCAGTAGCCGCCCGCGGGGGTGAACGCGGTCAGGCCGGACCCGATCAGGTACCAGGTCGCGATGTCAGCCACCGAGGACGCCGACATGTGCAGCGTGTTGTTCATGGTCAGGTCCGGCCCGACGTTGCTGGCGATCGTGATCTCCAGCCCGTCCAGGACCCACGCCACC
>DATDFL010000134.1:0-3267 GCA_036522595.1 Gaiellaceae bacterium | reverse complement strand
CGTGTCGGCCCAGAGGATCACGCGGCGCCCGCCGCCGTTTCGCTGCGGCCGCTGCTCGAACCACTCCTTGAGCGTCGGCGATGCGAACGGGGGAATCTCCCGCTTCAGTGAAACCCCCATGGCCAGCTTGGCCAGCGGCGTCCTCGTGACGAGGTTGACCAGCCCGGGCAGCTTGGACGCGATCCGTGCGGCCTGGTCGATGAACCCAAAGGCGTAGGCCGACCGCGGGCGCAACCTCCCTTGGTAGTAGTGCGAAAGAAACTCGGCCTTCAGGGTCGGCATGTCCACGTTGACCGGGCAGTCGTTGGTGCAGCCCTTGCAGGAGAGGCAGAGGTCGAGCGCCTCGAAGACCTCCTTGTCGCGCCAGAGCTCGAGCTCCTCGCCGTTCAGCATCTCCCAGAGCAGGTGCGCGCGCCCGCGCGTGGTGTGCTTCTCCTCGCGCGTGACCATGAAGCTCGGGCACATGACCTTGCCCTCGGTGTGGCGGCACTTGCCGATTCCCACGCAGCGCGTCGTCGCGTGGGCGAAGCTGCCGTTGTCCTCGGTGTACTTGAAGTGCGTGTCGACGACCGGCGGCGCGTAGTCGGTGCCAAGGCGGAGGTTGTCCGTGAGGCGCTGCGGGTCGACGACCTTGCCGGGGTTCATCTTCCAGTCCGGATCCCAGATCGACTTGAACTCGCGGAACGCCTGGATGAGCTCCTCGCCGAACATCTTCGGCAGCAGCTCGCCGCGTGACTGCCCGTCGCCGTGCTCGCCCGAGATCGACCCGCCGAGGCTGAGGACGAGGTCCGCAGCCTCGTGGACGAAGCGCCTGTAGGTCTCGATCCCGTCCTTCGTCTTCAGGTCGAAGTTCCAGCGCGCGTGGATGCAGCCCTGGCCGAAGTGGCCGTAGAGGGCGCTGTCGTAGCCGTACTTGTCGGCGAGCGGGCCGATCGCCCGCAGGTACTCGCCGAGGCGCTCCGGCGGGACGGCCGAGTCCTCCCAGCCTTCGTAGGTGTCGGGCTTGCCCGGAATGAAGGCGGTCGCGCCGAGCCCGGCCTCGCGCACCTCCCAGACGTGCTGCTCCGAGGGCGGATCGTCGTAGAGCTTCATGCCGGTGAGGCCGTCCTTGCCTTCCTTCAGCTCGCCCATCAGCTTGCGGGCCTTGTCGTCGGCCTCCTCCTTCGTCTGGCCGCCGAACTCGGCGAGCAGCCAGCCGCGCCCGTCGGGGAGGAGCGAGAGATCCTCCTTGTGCTTGCCGAGCATCGTCATGTCCGTGATCAGCGTCTCGTCGACGCCCTCGAGCCCGAGCGGCTGGTGCTCGAGCACCTTCATGACGCCGTCGCCGGCCTCGGCCACGCTGCCGTAGCCCAGCACGAGCAGCGACCGCGCCGGCGGGCTGTCCAGCAGATGGATTGTCGCGCCGAGGTAGGTGACGCAGGTGCTCTCGCTGCCGGCGAGCGCACGTGCCACGTGGAACCCCTTCTCCGGCAGCAGATCGTCGAGGTTGTAGCCGGAGACGCGCCGCGGGATGTCGGGGTAGCGGTCGCGGATCAGCTGCGCGTAGCGGTCGCGCAGCTCTTCGAGTCTCCGGTCGATCTCGGGGTCGCCTGACGTTCCCTCGCGGAGCGTCAGGCGCCGCCCGTCGTAGAGCAGGACGTCGAGCTCGTGGACGTTGTCCGAGGTGCGGGGGCCCGGGCCGTAGAACTGCGCCATCACCGAGCGCACGCCGCAGGAGTTGCTGGCGATCATCCCGCCGAACGTGCAGTACTCGTGCGTCGAGGGGTCCGGCCCGAAGGTGAGCTGGTGCTCGTCCTCGGCCTGCTTGCGCAGGTGGTCGAGGATCAGGCCGGGTTCGACGCGGGCGAGCTTCTGCTCCGCGTCGATCTCGAGGATCCGGTTCAGGTACTTCGAGAAGTCGATGACGACCGCGACGTTGGTCGTCTGGCCCGCGAGGCCGGTGCCGCCGCCGCGCGAGAGCAGCGGTGCGCCGTGCTCGCGGCAGGCTGCGACGGTCGCGACCACGTCGTCGACGGTGCGCGGGATGACGACGCCGATCGGCAGCTGGCGGTAGTTCGCTCCCGTTGCCGAGTAGAGCCCCCGGTCGCCGGCGGAGAACCGCACCTCGCCCTCGACCGCGCGGCGAAGCGACTTGACGAGCGAACGGACGTCCACCGTGTTCTCGCCGACCGGCCGCATGCGGATCCCTGGAGCGGTCTTGGCCGGGATCTTCACGCCGCGTACCTCTCAGCGTCGGCGCGCTTCAGCTCGAGCCCGTGGCCGAGCCGGGAGCGGTCGGGCCGCAGCTCGCCGTCCTCCGGCTCGAGGACGCCGTCGAAGAGCATCGGCTCGATGCGCGCATGGTCGTGGAAGTACTCGAGGTGCCGCAGGTTCGGCGCCGCGCACAACGCGTGGGCCGAGAGCTGCGGCGCGCAGTGGCCGGAGATGTCGAGCCCGTGCGCGTTGGCGAGCCCCGCCGCCTGCAGGAAGCCCGTGATTCCACCGCAGCGCGTGACGTCGGCCTGGAGGCAGTCGACGCAGCCCAGCAGGTTGCGGAAGTCCGCGAGCACGTAGCCGTACTCGCCCGCTGCGATCTCGAGACCGCTTGGCCCGCGCTCTCGCAGGAGCCGCAGCCCCTCGAAGTCGGCGGAGCTGACCGGCTCCTCGAACCACGTCACGCCCCAGCCGCGCCGGAGGCGGTGTGCCCAGTCGAGCGCCTCGTTGCGCGTCAGGGCGCCGTTGGAGTCGACGAAGAGCTCGACGTCGTCGCCGATCGCCTCGCGCGCCGCATCGAGCCGCTCGGGATCGCGCTCCGGCTCCCGCGAGATCTTCATCTTCACCCGCGTCAGCCCATCCGCCGCCCAGCCGCCGAGCTGCTCGCGCAACCGCTCGAGCGAGTAGGAGCAGAAGCCGCCGCTCCCGTACAACGGGACGGAGTCGTGTGCCCGCGGCAGCGCGTCGACGAGCGCGACGCCCAGCAGCCGCGCCTTCAGGTCCCAGAGCGCGCAGTCGACGGCGGCGACCGCCATCGCGCCGACCCCGGGCCGCCCCGCGTTGCGCAGCGCCCGGCCCATCTTCTCCCATGCCTCCGCGGGAGCCGTCGCGTCGACGCCCTCAACCTCGGAAGCGAGCTTTTCCTCGATGAGCTTCCCCGCAGCCGCGGGCGCGTAGGTGTACCCGAGCCCGGTCTCCCCGCCCGCGTGCGCCTCGACTACGACGATCGTCGTCGAATCCCACTCGAAGGTGCCGTCCGACTCTGGCGCGTCGGTCGGGATCTCGTAGGCCGAG
>DATDFL010000133.1:0-2676 GCA_036522595.1 Gaiellaceae bacterium | reverse complement strand
CCCGAGCTACTGGCAGAAGGGGATGCCGAAGATCGAAACCGTGTACTACCCCGCGTTCACGTCGAACGACCCTGCGAACCAGCAGCTGGCGAGCGGCAAGGCGCAGTGGGGCAGCCAGTTCATCCCGAACATCAAGTCCTATTACTCCAAGAAGAGCGCGGACAACCACTACTGGTTCCCGCCGACGGTGAACGTCTCGATCTTCATCAACCAGCAGGACCCGATCCTCAAGGACGTCGCCGTGCGCAAGGCGATGGCCTACGCGATCGACCGGAAGAAGGTCTCCGACGTCGGCGAGTACGGCTACGAACCGCCGGCGAACCAGACCGGCATCGTCACGCCGACCTTCAGCAGCTGGCTCGACCCGAGCCTCGCGCACGCCTTCGACTACAACCCGCAGAAGGCGATCCAGACGCTGCAGGCGGCCGGCTACAAGAAGAAGGGCGGTCTGTTCTACACGCCGAGTGGCAAGCCGCTTTCGTTCCGGATCCTCAACATCGGCGGCTACTCCGACTGGGTCGCGTCCGTGCAGGTGATCCAGAACGAGCTGAAGCAGGTGGGCATCAAGATCACGCCCGAGAACCTCTCGAGCACGACCTACGACGCGGACAACTACGCGGGCAAGTTCCAGCTCAGCTACAACGGCAACGAGAGCGGCGGGCCGGCTCCGTACTACGAGCTGCGCCAGGAGCTCTACTCGAAGAACTCCGCGCCGATCGGCAAGAATGCGTCGACGAACTGGGAGCGCTACGAGAATCCCGCGGTCGACAGGCTGATCGACTCGTACGCCGCGACGGCCGACCCGAGCAAGCAGCACGACATCGTCCGCCAGCTCGAGCAGGTGATGGTGCGCGACATCCCGATCATCCCCGTGACCGAGGGCGTTGACTGGTACCAGTACAACACCAAGTCGATCTCCGGCTGGGTCACCCCCGGCAACCCGTACGCGCAGCCGGCCGCATACATCACTCCGGACTGGGGCGTCCTGCTCCTGCACCTGAAGCCAAAGTCATGAGCGTCTGTCGGGCATGAGGTTCGTTCTCCGGAGACTCGGGTTCTTCGTCGTGACCCTCTGGGCTGCGGTCACGCTGAACTTCCTGATCCCGCGCCTCATGCCCGGCAACGCGGTCATCGCGATGATGTCCCGCTACAAGGGCCACGTGAACCCGAACGCGATGCACGCCCTCCAGATCGCGTTCGGGCTCAACACGCACCAGAGCTTCGTCCACGCGTACTTCACGTACCTCGGCAACATCTCGCGCGGGCGCTTCGGGATCTCGCTGACCTTCTTCCCGGACACGGTGGCCCACCAGGTGCTCCAGGCGCTGCCGTGGACGCTCGCACTCATCGGCACGACGACCATTCTGGCCTTCGTCCTCGGGACGCTGATCGGCCTCGTCTCGGCCTGGCGGCGCGGCGGCGTGCTCGACGGGCTGTTGCCGCCGATCTTCGTCATCACCTCCGCATTCCCGTACTTCTGGCTCGCGCTGCTCGCGATCTGGCTCTTCTCGATCAAGCTCGGCTGGTTCCCCGAGAGCGGCGGCTACGACGTGACGACCACCGTCGCGTGGTCGTGGCCGTTCATCAGCGATGCCATCCGCCACTCGATCCTGCCGGCCCTGACGATCCTCGTCACCTCGATCGGCGGCTGGATCCTGACCATGCGGAACAACACGATCACCGTCCTCGCCGAGGACTACGTCCGCATGGCGCGGGCGAAGGGCCTCAGCCCGTGGCGGATCATGTGGACCTACGCGGGGCGGAACGCGATCCTGCCGAACCTGACCGGCTTCGCGATGTCGCTGGGCTTCGTCGTCAGCGGCGCGATCCTCGTCGAGTTCGTCTTCAACTACCCCGGGGTCGGCTGGATGTTCCTGCAGTCGGTCGAGAACCAGGACTACGCGCTGATGCAGGGGCTGTTCCTGATGATCACCGTCGCGGTGCTGCTGGCGATTCTGGCCGCGGACGGAGCGACCGCGATCCTCGATCCGCGCACGAGGGACCAGTCGTGACGCTGCCGTCCGCTGCCGAAGCCGTCGTCGAGCCGCTCGAGATCACCCGGCGGCCCGGTGCGGATCTGTGGCGGGCGGTCGCCGGGAACCGCAAGGCCATCGCGGGTGTGCTCCTGCTCGCCTTCTTCCTCGTGCTCGCGATCTTCCCGGGCCAGATCGCGCCGTACAGCGGCACCGCCGAGACCTTCGCGCGGGGGGCTGGGCCCTCGAGCCACCATTGGTTCGGCACGACGGCCTACGGCCAGGACGTGCTCTCGCAGCTGATCTGGGGGACGCGGCAGTCCATCGTCATCGCCCTCGCGGTCGGTGGGCTGGCCACTGCGATCGCGGTGATCGTGGGCGTCTCGGCGGCGTACCTGGGTGGGGTCGCCGACGGCGTGCTTTCGCTGATCACCGACGTGATCCTGGTGATCCCGATCTTCCCGTTGATCATCGTGATCGCGGCCTACGAGCGAAACTCGGGGCTCTTCACTCTCGTCGTCGTGCTCGGCGCTTTGGGCTGGTCGTACGGCGCGCGGCAGCTTCGCTCGCAGACCCTCTCCCTGCGAAGCCGCGACTTCCTCGAGGCCGCGCGTGTGCGCGGCGAGCGGCGGTTCTACGTGATCGTCTTCGAGATCCTGCCGACGATGACGTCGCTGATCGTGGCGTCGTTCCTCGGCGCCGC
>DATDFL010000132.1:0-24643 GCA_036522595.1 Gaiellaceae bacterium | reverse complement strand
GGATCGATCATCGCCGATTTTTTACGTCGCGCCGGCGACCAGGACCTTCTGACGATGGACGGGGCCGACCGGCACCACCTCCGAGTCCTGATCGCGAACGAGAGGCGCGACCGGCTCGAGCTGCTCGCCCAGGTCGTTTCGGGCCTCGGCCACGAGGTGATCGCCCGCGAGATCTACGTCAAGGAAGTGGGCGCCGTGACCGAACGCGAACGCCCGGACGTCGCGCTCGTTGGGCTCGGCCTGAGCTCGGAGCATGCGCTCCAGCTGATCACGGAGATCGTCCGTGAGGCTTCCTGTCCGGTAATCGCGCTGCTGTCCGCGAAGGATCCGGCGTACGTGCACGAAGCAGCGAAGCGCGGCGTCTTCGCATACATCGTGGACGGGGACGCCCAGGAGCTTCAGAGCGCGATCGACATCACCCTGCAGCGCTTTGCTGAGTACCAGAGCCTCCAGGGAGCCTTCGGCCGGCGCGCGCTGATCGAGCAGGCGAAGGGCATCCTGATGGCGCGGCACTCGATCGACGCCGACCACGCCTTCGACATGCTCCGAGACCATTCACAACACAACGGCCGGAAGGTGGTCGACGTCGCACAGGCGATCGTCGACAGTCATCTGTTGCTGCCGCCGCCGGTTTCGGAGTCGGCCGCTGACGAGCTTGGGCGCTAGGCGCCCAGCACCCCAAGCCACGAAAGACGAGCTATTTGCGAGACATGCGGGGCTTCGAGCCCGCGGTGTGTCGATCGTCGAGAGGCCCGCTGTTAGAGTCCGGCGCGCCGCGCCTCACTGACCGGCGCGGCGAACGAATTCCGCGAGGCCACAGCAAAACGGCAGCGCGAACTTTCCGCCCCCAGCAAAGCGGGTTGGAGCAGGATGGCCGATCTCCAAACCGTGGTCGGCGACGCACCTCGACGTTTTGCTGGAGGCTGAAGGCTGGAACTCCGAGTCTCATCGTTACAGGCCGGGACGCTTCGCTTGCGGTCGGTCTCACCTTGGTCAGCCAACCTTGGTCGGCTACCTGCCAAAGGGGAGCAGGCAGTGGATCGAGCAGGGGTGTTTGGACACCCCACCGCGAAGGGCTCCCGGTCACGGGGGCTGCAGCGGAGCCCTTCGTTTCCACCCGGGCGGGCATGCGGCACCGTCCGTTCACAACGCGAAGCCCCGTCCGGGCTGCGGCTTGCCCCGGCGGGGCTTCGCGGCAAGCGGCGCTTGGGGAGAGGGAGAGCGCCGCGGCGGGGCGTGGCAAGGGCGAGTTGCCATGCCCCGTTCCTAGTCAGCTCGTTGCTCGGCAAAGACCCGCTGACGCGGGGCCGAGGAATTCCATGAGCCTTCCGTCTCTGCTCGGACGGCGCTCGTCCAGGAGGACAAGGGTCGGGAGAGCGTCGTTAGCGCTGCCGACACTAACGGGATCTTTCGCCCGCTACGAATGGGGCCACTGAAACGACCGCAAAGTGCGGCAGGATTAGCCCTCGTCCCGGCGGATGGGCGTGCGCCTAACCGGTCGGCTGGCGCCGACCCCTGACTCTATGCAGCGACTTGCGACCGCTCTAGGTGCTGGTGCGACGGGCAGTAGTCCCGGTCCGGGAGCGGCGTGCGCTGGCACGGCTTGCCCTTGCGCGTCGTCGCGCGGCAGCGGGCAACGCCGCCGTCGAACGCGCCCGCCTCGATCTGGCTCTCGATGAACGCGACCGCCGCGGCGACCCCTTCGCGCACGGCCCAGGCGACCTGCGCCTGGCACGTGATCGGGAAGTAGCGGCGGATGTCCTGGAAGAGCGCGCGGTCAGGCTTGGCGAAGTAGAGCGGGTCCTTCGCGAGCCGCTCCATGGTCAGCTCGCAGGCCTCGAGCACCTCGCGGCGGGACTGAACTCGCGTCGCTTCGTCCGCGTACGGGTCGATGAGATCTTTGATCGACCTGTAGATGGCGCGTGAGTACTGATACATGCAGGCCTGAATTTGGAGCGCTCGCTCGTCCACCGTCAGTATCTCCGTCTCCTATTAATCTCCCGCAAAGCTTTGTTAACTAGCGGTTAATCCGGTGCCTGCGCCTGGCTTGCGAGGTCGAATATAACGAACTCGGGCCGTGTTACAAAGTCCGCGCCAGAGTTTGCAATATTGCTAACGAACTTTACGGCGTGATTCTCCTTGGGTACGCGCCGCCGTAGCCTTTCTGATGGGCGTCGATGATGGAGCTCTGGGCGGCTGCCTGGGTGCTGTAGATCCCAAAGAAGACGACGTAGTAGCCGGGGTGCAGGCTCGAGAACTGTGCGGAGTCGAGTACGCCGACCTTCTTCAGCCCGAGGTGCAGCGCCTGCCGGGCCTCGGCGGTCGCGGGCGCGCGGCCGTTGGAGCTCGGAAGCGAGTCGAGGACGACCGTCCAGCCGGTGCGGCCCGCCGGCCACAGCGCGAGCGTCTTCGTCGGAGGCGGCGGCGGGGGCGGAGCGGGGGCGGTGGCGGTGGTCTGCGTGGTCGCCGTCGCGGTCGTCGGCTCCGGAGCGGTCCGGGTGGTCTGCTGAAGGCTCGTGGCCCGCGGTGACGTGGCCACGACCGTCTGGTCGTTCGCGCTCGACCGGTCGGCCAGCCAGAGCGCGGAGGCGGCGCCGGCAGCAGCCGCCACGATGAGCGCCAGCAGCGACGGCCAGATCCAGTCGCCGGGATACCAGCCGAGCCGCCTGCGCCAGACCGTGCCGAGCCGCGCGGCCATGCCGCCGCGGGCGGGCAGGCGCGAGCCGCACTCGAGGCAGTACTCCTGGCCCGGGTTGTAGGGGGTCTCGCAGCGCGGGCAGCGCTCTTCCGGTTCCGGGGCGGCCACGGCCTATCGCTCCCAGGCTTCCGCTCGGGCCTCAGCTGGGAGCTGAGCCGCGTGGGCTTCTTCGGCTGCGCCCGCGTCTCGGCCGCAACCGGCGCAGAACTTCGCGTCGGCCGGCAGCGGATGGCCGCAGTGCTCGCACGCGATCACCGGCTGGGTGCCCACGGGCCGGCCGCAGTTCGCGCAGAAATGAGAGCCCCAGGGAACCGGGGCGCCGCATTCGCAGGTCGTCGGGGCCCGTCGCGCGCTGGTGACCGAAGAGAGCATCCCGTCGAGGTCGTTGATCCGCTCCTCGAGCGCGACGATCTCGCGGCAGCCCTCGATTAGCAGCTCGTCGCGGAAGGTCGAGCGGCGGTACATCTCGAGCGTCAGGCCGCCGAGATCGCGGATGCGCTGCTCGCGCGCCTTCAGAATCGCCCGGCGTTCGCGCCTGAGGGCACCTGGTGACGGCGCCCTGCGGACGAGTGGGATCGGAGCCTCGTGGGAGGCGCGTTCAGACCTGCGGCGAATCCGGTCTAGCAGGGGAAAACGCACCGCCGAAAGAGCGTATCAGCGGAGTTGGTCGTCCTCTTACGGCCCTGGTTCGTCCGCCGCCCGCCGGCCGAACCCGACCAGGAAGGCGATGAGCAGGACGAGGCCGACGATCCCGACGATGATCCCGACCCACGGAATCACCAGGCCGAAGACGATGGCGATGACGATGAGTGCGATTGCGACCCCGATCATGGTTCCTGCGTTCCCTGCGCCACGGAGCCGAAACTAGAGGGCAAGGACGACGAGGTGCTCCTCGGTGAACTCGCGCACCGCGTAGTGCGGGCCCTCGCGCGTGTTGCCCGAGTCCTTGACGCCGCCGTAGGGCATCTGGTCGGAGCGGAAGGTCGGCGCCTCGTTGACGGTCACGCCGCCGAACTCGAGCTCGCGCGCGGCGCGCAGCGCAGTCTCGAGTGAACGCGTGAAGATCCCGGCCTGAAGCCCGTAGCGCGTGGAATTGGCGAGCTCGATCGCCTCGTCCACGGAGTCGACCGCGTTGACGGTGACGACCGGGCCGAAGACCTCGTCGCAGCTGACCTTCAGCTCGCGGCTCGCTTTGCCGATCACCGTCGGCCGGATCAGCCCGTCCTGTTCTTCGCCGCCGGCGAGCACCTCGGCGCCGCCCGAGCGGGCCTCCTCGATCCACTCGAGTATGCGCTCCTTCGCGTCCTCGTCGATCACGGGCCCGACGTCGGTTTCTTCATCGGCTGGGTCGCCGACGCTCAGCGCTTCGACGGCGGGCAGGAACCGCTGCAGGAACTCGTCGTGGACGCTGCGCTCGACGTAGATCCGCTGTACCGAGATGCAGCTCTGGCCGGCGAAGGAGAAGCTGTTCGCGGCCAGCGCCTTCGCGGCGGCCTCGACGTCGGCGTCGGCGGCGACGATCACCGGCGTTGCGTTGCCGAGCTCGAGGTTGACCCTCTTTTTCGGCGCGCGCTCCTTCAGCTTCCAGCCGACCCCGCCCGAGCCAGTGAACGTGATCGCCTTCACGCGCTCGTCTTCGACCAGGACGTCGCCGATCTCCGCGGATGCCCCGGCGACGACGCTCAGCCAGCCCGGCGGCAGCCCGGCCTCCTCCTCGAGCTCGGCAAGTAGGAGCGCCGAGAGGGGCGTCTGGCTCGCCGGCTTCAACACGACCGCACAGCCGGCGGCCAGGGCGGGGGCGAGCTTGTGCGCGACGAGGTTGAGCGGGAAGTTGAACGGGCTGATCGCGCCGACGATCCCGATCGGCTGTCGCAGCGTGAAGGCCAGCTTGCCCTCGCCGGCCTGGGCCGCGTCCATCGGCACCATCTCGCCGGCGAGCTTGCGCGCCTCGACGGCGGCGAAGGTGTACGTGGACATGGCGCGTTTCGCCTCGACGCGGGCGGCCTTCATCGGCTTGCCGGCCTCGTCCGAGATCAGCCGCGCGACCTCGTCGTGGCGGCGGCCGAGGGCTCCGGCGACCTTGACGAGGATCTCCGCTCGCTTGTGGGCGGGAAGCGGCTCGCGCATCGCAGCCTCGGCGGCGTCGACCGCACGCTTCGTCTCCGCAGCGCCCGCCTTCGCGACGCGGCCGACGACCTCGCCGGAGTAGGGCGAGCGAACCTCGAGCCAGTCGCCGGTCTCGACCCACTCGCCGGCGACGAAGGCTTTGCGCTCGAGCACGGTTGTGGCCATGCGGCAAGTCTAGGAAACTCGCGCCCATGGGCCTCGACATCCGCTACGCAAGGAGCGGCGCAGTGTCGATCGCCTACCAGGTCGTCGGTGATGGGGACGTCGATCTCCTCTACGTCCCGGATTACGTCTCGAACCTCGTCTACGGCTGGGAATCGAGGCGCTGGCGCGCGTTCTACGAGCGCCTGGCGCAGTCGTTCCGTCTGATCCTGTTCGACAAGCGCGGGACCGGGCTCTCGGATCTCGGCGGCCAGTTTCCCGCGCTCGAGACGCGGATGGACGACGTCAGGGCGGTGCTGGACGCGATCGGCTCATCGCGCGCGGTGCTGCTGAGCTCCCACGATGGCTGCTCGATGGCGGCGCTGTACGCGGCGACCTACCCCGAGCGCACACGCGCGCTCGTGCTGTTCCATCCAATTGCACACGATCCCGAGGGGCAGAGCGATGCCGCGCGAACCGAGCTTGCCGAGCTCCGGGACAGGTGGGGGACGCAGGAGTACTGCGATGAGCTGCTTCGTGAATACGCGCCCTCCCTCTACGCCGATCCCGTCGAGCGCGAATCGTTCGCAAACGGGCTCCGCGTCGGCGCGAGCCCTTCCGTCGCCTACGCATTGAATCGCGCCTGGTTCGAGACGGATCTTCGCGAGATTCTTCCCGCCGTGCGGGTCCCCACTCTCGTCCTCTACCGGGCGACGATCGCGGAGAGGGGTGCGTTGGACGTCGCCGAGAGGATCCCGGGAGCGCAGGCCCTCCGCGTGTCCGGCGAGGACTACAGCGAGATCTACCTCTCGCCGGAGATCCCCGAGGAAGTCGAGCGCTTCGTGGCCGGCGAGCGGGTTCCCGAGATCCACGACACCCTGCTGGCCACGATGCTCTTCACGGACATCGCCGGCTCGACGGAGCGCGCCGCGGAGCTCGGCGATCGCGCCTGGCGAGAGCTGCTGCAGCGTCACCACGCGCTCGTCCGCCGGGAGCTCACGCGCTACCGCGGAGAAGAGCGGGACACCGCTGGTGACGGGTTCTTTGCCACGTTCGACGGCCCCGCCAGGGCCATCCGCTGCGCGCAGGCGATCGTGGACGGGGTGCGCGAGCTCGGGCTCGACGTGCGAGCCGGCGTACATACCGGCGAGTGCGAAATCCATGAGAACAAGGTCGCGGGGCTCGCGGTCGTGATCGGTGCCCGGGTCGCCGCGCTTGCCTCGGGCGGCGAGGTTTTGATCTCGCAGACCGTCAAGGACCTCGTGGCTGGTGCGGGGATCGACCTCGAGGAACACGGCGAGCACGAGCTCAAGGGCGTCCCGGGAACGTGGCGGCTCTATGAGGTCGCTGATGTGAGCGCCCACGGACAGCGGGCGGGCGGCTCCTAGACTTCTTTCCTATGCGTGAGGCGCTGATCGTCGACGCGGTTCGCTCGCCGATCGGCAAGCGGAACGGCTCGCTCTCGAAGATCCGAGCGGACGACCTTGCTGCGCAGGTGTTGAACCGGCTCGTCGAACGACACAAGCTCGATCCGGCCGAGATCGAGGACGTGCAGATGGACTGCGTCTCGCAGGTCGGCGAGCAGGGGTGGAACATCGGCCGGATGGCGCCTTTGGTGGCCGGCTGGCCCGAGTCGGTCTGCGGCTCGACGGTCGACCGGCAGTGCGGCTCCTCGATGCAGGGGAACTTCAACGCGGCGGCTGCCGTGTCGTCCGGACAGCTCGACGTGGTCGTCTCGGCGGGTGTCGAGTCGATGTCGCGGGTGCCGATGGGCTCGAGCGGCGGCGATCTCTCGGAGAAGCTCACCGAGCGCTGGGAGATCGTGCCGCAGGGGATCTCGGCGGAGCTCATCGCGGAGCGGTGGGGGTTCTCGCGGGAGGAACTGGACGCGTACTCGTACGAATCGCATCGGCGCGCGCTGGCGGCGATCGAAGAGGGGCGGTTCGACAAGGAGGTCGTGCCGGTCGAGATCTTCAACCCGCGCGTTGGGATGCTGTTCGAGGTGGACGAGACACCGCGGGCGGACACCTCGCCGGAGGCGCTCGCCGCGCTGGAGCCGGCGTTCGTCGAGGGCGGGGTGGTGACGGCCGGGAACTCGAGCCAGATCTGCGACGGGTCGGCCGCGGTGCTGATCGCGAGCGAGGCGGCGTGCGGGCGCCTCGGGTTGGAGCCGCGGGCGCGCTTCGTCTCGTTCGGGCTGGCCGGCGTCGATCCGCGGCTGATGCTGCACGGGAACCCGCAGGCCTCGGAGCGCGCGCTCGAGCGGGCGGGCCTCGGCTGGGGCGACATCGCGGTGATCGAGGTCAACGAGGCGTTCGCGTCGGTGGCGCTGCAGTTCCTTCGGGACGCGGGGTTGGACGAGCGTGGGGAGGACGTGAACCCGAACGGCGGCGGGATCTCGCTCGGCCATCCGCTGGGCGCGACGGGCGCGCGGATCACCGCGACGTTGCTGAACGAGCTCGAGCGGCGCGAAGGGCGCTACGGCCTCGCGACGATGTGCATCGGCTTCGGCCAGGCGGTCGCGGCAGTGATCGAACGGATCTAGCGGGGCGCAGAATTCACAGTCCCGGCGCGAAGCGGTCACAGACAGGCGACGCGTTTCCGGCTAGCGTCCACCACGAGGGTGGCGGGCAGTCAACCCCACCCTAGGGTGGGGGAACCTTGTTCTCGCGCGGGCGCGTGAACATCTAGGATCGCGCGCCGTGGCGGAGATCTCGCGTGTCGGCGTCGTCGGGCTCGGCACCATGGGCGCCGGGATCGCTCAGGTCTGCCTTCAGGCGGGCCTCGAGGTCGTCGGACGCGAGGTCGAAGCCGAGCTCGGCGAGGCCGCGCGCGGCCGGATCGACCACTACCTGAGTCGCGGTGTCGAAAAGGGCCGGCTCACCGCCGAGGATAAGGACGCCGCGCTCGCCCGCCTCACGACGGTCACCGACCTCGCCGGCATGGCGCCCTGCGACCTCGTCATCGAGGCCGTCTTCGAGGACCTCGCCGTCAAGCACGAGACGTTCAAAGCGCTCGATGCGATCGTCGGGGCCGAGACGATCCTCGCCACCAACACTTCCGCGCTCTCGGTCACGCAGATCGCAGAAGTGACCGAGCGCCCTGAGCGCGTCGTCGGCCTCCACTTCTTCAACCCCGCGCCCGTGCTGCCTCTGGTCGAGGTGATCCGCACCGAGCGCACCAGCGACGAGGTCTTCGACGCTGCCTACGCCTTCGCGCAGCGAATCGGCAAGGAGCCGGTCGCCTGCAACGACACGCCGGGCTTCATCGTCAACCGCATCCTCATCCCGCTCCTGAACGACTGCGTCCGCGTGCTCGACGAGGCGCGTGTCTCCCCGGACGACGTCGACCGCGCGATGCGCTTCGGCGCCAACTGGCCGATCGGGCCCTGCGCGCTGATCGATCTGATCGGCGTCGACGTCCACGTCCACGCCTCCGAGGCGCTGCACGCGGCCCTCGGCGAGGACCGGATGGCGCCGCCGGATCGGCTCCTCGAGATGCAGCAGGCCGGGAACCTCGGCCGGAAGACCGGCCAGGGCTTCTACACGTATTAGCCGGCCAGCCTCGACCAGACGTTCTGCAGGAGCCCCGAAACGGCAGGCTGGTCGAGCGCGCTCGCGAAGCCCAGCACCCCGGCAGCGAAGACCTGCGAGCCGGCAGCGGTGCGGTAGTAGGTCATTTCCGCGGAGCGCCTGCCGATCGCGCGGGGAATCCGTGCGAGTACGACGGTGCCTGCGGGCGACTGTTTCGTCGTTGCGTCGATCTCCGTGCCGAAGCGCCCGAAGGTCGAGCCGTCGGTGAGGCCGGTGCCCGCAAAGACCCACGGCTCCGCCGCCGCACCCTGCACCACGTACGGCTTCCCGCCGCCACGGCCCGTCGCCGTGACCTGCGCGCCTACCAGCGCCGCTTCGGGCCTGCCGAGCTGCCGCCAGGGCCGGACGATCCTCAGCGTCGATGCCTTCCGCTCGGCACGCCAGTGGAAGTTGGCTGCGGACAGGAAGATGAGCCGCCCGCCGAGATCGCGGAAGCGCCGCACCACGGCGTACGCATGCCGGCCGGCGTACTCCTCGCTGCCCGCAAAGACGACGAGGTCGTAGGCGCGGCGCAGCGCGTCGCCGGTCGCAACGGCGGCGAGGTCGTCATCCGAGAGGTAGTCGACCTGCTTGCCGGTCCGGTTCAGCCAGCCGATCACGGCGCCGCTCCCACCGAGGAACCGGTCGGGTAGGCCCGAGTCGAGGTAGGGGCGCCGCAGGTCGAGGCTGGTCAGCGAGCGGTCGGCGCTCCACGAGTCCCCCCAGCCGTCGCCGCTTGCATCGCGAAGGTTGTCCGCCTGCCAGGTGTTGGTCGGGAGGACGACCCCAACCCGGTGCTCGCCGAGCCGACGCGGCCGAAGAACGAGAGGCGCGTACCCCAGGCGGCCGTCCGACGTCGTAACCCGCAGGAAGTAGAGGCCGCTCGCCCAGCCCTGGGAGGGCCCGAAGTCGACCACGTGCGGAGCGCGCCGGTGCCCGCGCCAGTCGAGCGTCACCGCCGGTGTCATCGCCGACGCTCCGGTCTTCGTGTCGAGCTCGCCGGGCGAACCGGGGCCGGGGTAGCCGAAGAACTGAACCCTGACCCTCCGCGCGTCCGTCGCGATCGACGCCGACTCCTGCGCGCCCAAGGCGTAGCCGCGCTGCTGGAATGCGACGTCGACGCCGAGGATCCGGACCACGAGCCCGCTCGTAGGCCTTCCGGGCCGCGGCCGCTCGAACCCGTAGACACGCGATCCGCTCTGGCCCCTGACGACGAAGCGGAGCAGGTACGTCCGGTCGGCGATGCCGCGCGTCGGCTTCCAGGTGAGCGCGTGCGGCCCGGGCGCCAGCTTGCGGCGCAGGCGCCAGATGAGGCTCGGCGACCGCCCGACCGTGGACGTCGCGACGACCTGGACGTCGACCGTTGCTGCCTGGTCGAGGTGAAAGCGGATCAGCGCGAGGTCGCGAAGCCCGTCGCCGTTCGGGCTCACCGTTGCGAGCTGACGCGTGTCGCCGAGGAAGGGATGGCCGCCGTTCGAGATGCTGAGCCCGAGCAGCCTTGGCGGGCCGACCGCGGCCGGCGCGCCCCCGGCAAACAGCACGCCGAGCGCGAGCGGGAGGAAGGCGAGACCCCTGCGCACCCTCCAGATTGTCGCAGCCGTCCGACTCCTCGGGCGTTTACATATTCCTTACAAGCCGTTTATCGCCAACTCACCGCACTCGTCGATACTTCCTGCAGATGAGGCGGTTCTTTCTCTTCGTCGGCCTCGTGGCCATGCTCGCGGTACCCGCCGTGGTGACCGCCGCTGCCCAGACCGACGGCACGCTCTCGATCAAGCGCGGCCGCGCGACGATCGACATCAAGCTGAAGCGCGGCACGGTGATCGGGAGCATGGCGAGGGGGACGATCAGGATCCGTGACCTGGGCCCGTACGACGCCTCGATCCCGCAGATACGGCACTGCCGCCTTCGCTATCCGAATTCGATGACGATCGCCTGCACCGGCAAGAAGATCACCTTCCGCGCGGTGGACGGGCGCTTCGTCGTGCACCTCAAGGGGTCAGGGATCTTCCTCTCGGCGGTCGGGCGCGGCAATGTCGCGATCACGGGCGCTGCGAATCCGAACTTCCCCAGCAACGGCGTCATGTCGGTCGACAACGGGCCCTACCAGGCGATCCAGGACTTCGAGACGTCCTTCGCGCTCGGGTCGACCACCCCCTGACAGAGCCGGTGGCTCTGGCACCATGAGGTCATGGCGACTCGGGTTCAGACCGTGTTGGTGGTCGAGGACGAGACCTCGATCGCCTCGTTCGTCGCGCTCTACCTGAAGAACGCCGGCTATCGCGTCCAGACGGCTGGCACGGGTCAGGAGGCCCTCGACGCGCTCAGCCACGACCGGCCCGACCTGGTCGTCCTCGACCTGATGCTGCCCGACATCGACGGCATCGAGGTCTGCCGTCGGATCCGCCGTGGCTCCGACTTGCCGATCCTGATGCTCACCGCGCGCGACGAGGACGTGGACAAGATCATCGGCCTCGAGGTCGGGGCCGACGACTACCTCACGAAGCCGTTCAACCCGCGCGAGCTCGTGGCGCGCGTGAAGTCGATCCTCCGGCGCGCGGTTCCCGAGCGGCGCGAGCCGCAGGAGCGCCAGCTCAAGCACGGGTCGCTCGAGATCGACGCGGGCAGGCGCGAGGTGCGCGTCGACGGCAAGGAAGTCCAGCTCGCGCCTAAGGAGTTCGACCTCCTCTGGGAGCTGCTCGACCACCGGGGGCTCGTGCTGACCCGCGACCAGCTGCTCGAGCGTGTCTGGGGCTACACCTTCGCGGGCGACACGCGCACGGTCGACGTGCACGTCAGGCAGCTCCGGCGCAAGCTCGGGGACGCCTCGCCGATCGTCACCGTGTGGGGCGTCGGCTACAAGGTCGCTCCCGCGCGTGATGCGGCGGTGAGCGCGTAGGAGCGCTTCGGTGCTCCGCTCGCTCCGCTTTCAGCTTCCCGCGCTCTTCCTGCTCGGAGTCGTCGTGGCGGGACTCGTCTCGGCCGCGATCGCGCTCCGGCTGTTCCGAACGTACGCGCAGAACCGCGCGCGGTCTCAGGCGTATCACGAGGTCGCCAAGGAGGCTGTCGGCCTAACGACGGTCTACTCCCAGCGCGCCGGCGTGAACTTGCTTCCGGCAAGAACGGCGGAGCAGGCGACCGGCGACCGCATCTTCTATTCCGGGCTCCCGCTCTTCGGAGAAAAGCAGCCTGGCTTCGCGAAGATCCCGCGTTCGCTGCTCCGTGATCCACGGCACATGCCCAGGCGGCTGCGGCGCTTCGAGTTCACCCCGCCCGGCAGCAACCAGACGCTGCTTGCGGCGGGGCGCCCGCTGATCATCGGCCGGAAGCGAGGCGGTCAGATCTTCGGGACGATCGTCGTCGCCAAGCCGAAGACGGTCCTCAACCAACGTTGGCTCGCGCTGATCGAGCGGCTGTTGCTCGCGTTCGCCGCGGGTGTGGCGGTGGCTGCCGGGTTCGCGTGGTACCTCTCGCGCAGGATCACGACTCCGGTGCTCGCTCTCTCGCGGGCGGCGGACGAGATCGCGGGGGGACAGTACGACGTTGACGTCCCCGAAGTGCCAGGCGGCGGGGAGATCGACCAGCTCGCCGGGCGCTTCCGCGACATGGCGGCTCGTCTTTCGCAGGCGGAGCAGCTCGAGCGCAACTTCCTGATGTCCGTCTCGCATGAGCTGCGGACCCCGCTGACGGCGATCCGCGGCCACGTCGAGGCGCTGCGCGAAGGCGTCGTCACCGACGAGGAGACGCGGACTGCGTCGCTGACCGTGATCGCCGCGGAGGCGGAGCGGCTCGAGCGGCTCGTCGGCGACGTGCTCGACCTCGCGAAGCTGGGCGCGCACCGCTTCACCGTGCTGCGCGAGGAGGTCGAGATGGAACGGCTCGTCGAGCGCGCCTACGTCGCGTTCAGCGAGGAGGCGAGGCGGCGCTCGATCGACTACCGGCAGAGCGTGGCCGCGAAGCCGGTGATCATCTCGGACGGCGACCGCGTCCTCCAGATCATCACGAACCTGCTTTCGAACGCCTTCCGCTGGACGCCGGACGGCGGCGAGATCGAGCTCGAGCTGACCGCCACGGACGGGACGGTCTACGTCGCGGTCGACGACAGCGGGCCCGGAGTTCCGCCCGTCGAGCGCGAGCGGATCTTCAGGCCGTTCTGGTCGCGTGACGGCGGCGGGGGCACCGGCCTCGGGCTCGCGATCGCGCGTGAGCTCGCCGCGGCGCTGGGCGGGCGGATCCAGCTCGAGACGTCCTCCGGAGAGGGCAGCCGCTTCGAGCTGGTCCTCCCGATACAGCCGAAGTAGTCAGACTTCGGCGGATGGCCGCTCCTGCCCGCGAGGTCGTCGAGCTCCCGCGGCGCCGTTCACCTGTGCGTGCGGCCGCCGTCGCGCTGCGGCCGCGGCAGTGGTCGAAGAACCTGCTCGTCTTCGGGGGGATCGTGTTCGCCGCGAAGCTCGGCGACGCGGTGCGGTGGGGGGAGGCGCTCGCAGCCTTCGGCGCCTACTGCGCGCTCTCCAGCGCGGCGTATCTCGTCAACGACCTCCGTGACCGCGAGCACGACCGGCTCCATCCGGTCAAGCGCGACCGGCCTGTGGCGCGCGGCGAGCTCTCCGTGGGCACGGCGATCGTTCTGGCGGCGGCGCTCGGCGTGCTGGCGTTCGGGGTGGCCGGCTGGCTCGGCTGGCCGTCCCTCGGGTTTGTTCTCGGCTTCGCAGGTCTGCAGCTCGCGTACTCGTTCGGCGTCAAGCACGTTGTGCTCGTCGACGTGCTCGCGATCGGCGGGCTGTTCGTGATCCGCGCGGCGGCCGGGGCGGAGGCGGTCGACGTGCGCATCTCGCCGTGGCTGCTGCTCTGTACTGCGCTGCTCGCGCTCTTCCTGGCGCTGGCGAAGCGTCGCGGCGAGCTCGTGCTCGTCGGCGCGCGAGAGACCCCGGGACGGCCGGTCTTGGAGGGCTACTCACTGGAGCTCGTCGACCAGCTCGTCTCGGTCGTGGCGGCCTCGACGGTTATCGCCTATTCGCTCTACACGTTCACCGCGCGCGACTCGAAGGCCCTGATGGTGACGATCCCCTTCGTGATCTTCGGCGTCTTCCGCTACCTGCTCCTCGTCCACCGTGACGACCTCGGCGAGGAGCCCGAGCAGGTGCTCCTGACCGACCTGCCGATCCTCGTCGACGTCGGGCTCTGGATCGCGACCGCGGGCGTGATCCTCGCGCTGACCTGAAACGCGGACTTGTACTTGTCGTCGCGCTGGCGGTCGCCGTCGCGATCGGGCTCGGGCTATACGCCGATTTCGGCCGCCTCGGCGACGAGCTCGGTCGCTTCCGCTGGGAGCTGTTCCCGGCCGCGTGTGGTCTGACCGCGCTCAATTACCTGATCCGCTTCTGGCGCTGGCAGCGCTACCTGGAGCGGCTCGAGATCCGCGTGCCCGCTGGACGGAGCCTCGCCATCTTCGTCGCGGGGCTCCTCGGGACGATCACGCCGGCGAAGGTCGGCGAGGTGCTGAAGTGCGGGCTGCTGCGGCGCTCGTTCGACGTGCCCGTGCGGAGGTCGGCGCCGGTGGTGCTGGCGGAGCGCGTCACCGACGCGACGGGGGTCGTCGTGCTCGCCGTCGCGGGCGGGGCCGGATCCGATCGGTGGCCCCTGCTCGTGCTCGCGGTCGCCGGTGTCGCGGTGATCGTGCTCGTCGTGCGGAGCCCGCTGCTCGAGCGGTTCGCCTCGCTGGGTGAAGCGCCCGAGGCGGCGCGTCTCCTGCTCGGTTCGCGGCTACTTGCCGGGATGACCGCGGTCTCGGCCCTCTCGTGGTTCTTCGAGTGCCTCGCCGCCTACGTCTGCGTGCGCGGCCTGCACCTGCACCTCTCGCTCGCGGACACGATCGTCGTGTTCTCGCTCGGGAGCCTTGCGGGGGCGCTGTCGTTCCTGCCCGGCGGCCTCGGCGTGGCCGAGACGAGCATGACCGGGCTGATCCGCGTCCTCGGCGACGTCCCAAGAGCGGCGGCTGCGGCCGCGACCGTGCTGATCAGGCTCGCGACGCTCTGGTTCGCGGTGGCGCTAGGACTCGTCGGGCTCGCAGTTGAGCAGCGCTTGGCGCGGGCTCAGCCGGTCTCGGCGCGGCGCTCTTCGATCCGGTAGACGATCGCGCCGTCGCCCGACTGGAGGTTCTTCTCGAGCGAGCCGAGCCGGTCGTCGACGGACTTCCAGCCGGAGCTGATCAGGTCGACGAGCAGCGCGAGGTCGTCCACGCGAGCGTGCCGCTCGGCGAGGAGGTCGCCCTCGATCCGCTCGAGGCGCCGGATCAGCTGGTTGGAGAGGCCGCGGATCTCGGCGAGGTTGCGCCCAACCGGGCGAACCTGCTCCCGGATGCCGTCCTGGAGCGCACCGTCGATCCTCGCCGGCAGCGTCGCCTCGAGGTTCGCGGCCGCCTGGGCGAGCTCTTCGACCTGGGCCCGCGCGCGCTCGAGCGCTGCGTCGACGGCGGCTGCGTCGGGGCGCCCTTCTGCGGCTTCCTGCAGCCGTTCCCGGGCGCGCTCGAATGCGTCGTCGGTCATGGATCGCAACGGTAGCGTTCGCGTCGGATGAAGTCGGCCGAGCTGGACTACGAGCTGCCGCCGGGGCTGATCGCGCAGCGTCCGCTCGAGCGGCGCGACGAGTCGCGGCTGCTCGTCTTCGATCGCGGCACGGGCGAGGTCGAGCATCGCCGCTTCGGCGAGCTGCCGGAGCTCCTGCCGCGGGAGACGCTGACCGTCGTGAACGACACGCGTGTCCTGCCGGCGCGGCTGCGGCTCGAGCGGCCGGGCGGGGGAGAGGCGGAGGTGCTGCTGCTCGAGCGACTCGGTCAGAACGGGCTCTGGGAGGGGCTGGCGCGGCCGTCGCGGAAGCTCCGGGCGGGGCAGCGGCTCGGGCCGGTGGAGCTCGTCGAGCCGCTGGGCGAGGGACGCTGGCGCCTGCGGCTGGAGGGCGAGCCGGCCGGGGAGGCTCCGCTGCCGCCGTACATCCACGAGCCGCTTGCCGACGCGGAGCGCTATCAGACGGTCTACGCGGCGAAGGAAGGCTCGGCGGCCGCACCGACGGCGGGACTGCACTTCACGCCGGAGCTGCTTGAGCGGCTCGACGTCGAGCGGGTCACCCTGCACGTCGGGTTGGACACATTCCGGCCGGTTTCTGCGGACGATCTCTCCAACCACGAGCTGCACAGCGAGCGCTACGAGGTCTCGGCGGAGGCGTGGGAGCGAATCCGGGAGGCCCCACGCGCGCTGGCCGTTGGGACGACGAGCGTGCGCGTGCTCGAGTCCTTGGCACGGGGCGCGCCGCTCGAGGGGCGGACTGAGCTGTTCGTCCTGCCCGGGTTCGACTTCCGGCGCGTCAACGCGCTGCTGACGAACTTCCACCTGCCGCGGTCGACCCTGCTTGCGCTCGTGATGGCATTCGCGGGTGTCGAGGAGACGCGGCATCTTTACCGTCTCGCGATCGCGGAGCGGTACCGCTTCTACAGCTTCGGCGACGCGATGCTGGTCCTGTGAACGTCAAGCCGGCGCGTCCGGAGGAGGTCGACGAGGTGGTCGCGGTGCTGTCGGAGGCCGCAGCCTGGCTGCGCTCGCGCGGGATCGAGCAGTGGCCGCATCCATATCCAGCGGAGTGGGTGGCCGCATCGATCAAGCGCGGCGAGACGTACCTGGCGCGCGAGAACGGGGCGGCCGCGGGGACGATCACGCTGCGCTGGGCCGACCGGGCGTTCTGGGGCGAGCAGCCGCCGGTGGCGGGGTACGTGCACGGGCTCGCGGTTCGGCGGGAGTTCGCGGGACGGGGGTCGGAGCTCTTGGAATGGGCGGAAGGGCGGGTGCGCGAGGCCGGACGCGACCTGCTGCGGCTCGACTGCCGGACTGACAACGTGCGGCTGCGCGGCTATTACGAGGCGCAGGGCTTCGAGCACCGCGGCGACACGACGGTGGACGACTTTCGGACGAGCCTCTACGAGCGGCAGTGCCGCCCGTGAGTCGGGGACGAATCGGCACGGTTTCGGCGCGATTCCGTGACAGACACGTGCGCCTTCGGCGGGTACGCTCACAGCGGGAGCGAGGGTGGCCCTTCAACCCCACCCAAGGAGGGTGGGGAAGCGCTTGGATTGGCCCGGCGGGCTGCCTACAATTGGCATGTGACGACGGTCGCATATCCCGCCAGGCCGCAGCTGCCGGGGTGGATCCATACGACGGTGTCGCTTCTCGTCGGGTGGGTGTTGGGCGCGGCCGCGAGTGGCGCGCTGTACGGCATCGCGTCCTTGATCGGTGCGATCGGAACGCCTTACGGGACCCACCCAGGCGTCATCAACGAGTGGCCTTTCCACCACGGCGGTCTCTGGGGCCTCTCGGCGAACATCGGTGTCATTGCGATCGCCCTGTTGCTGACCAGCGTCTCGACCTCCCGATGGCTCAGAAGGAAACACGCGGTCGTCTCGGACGGGCGCCTCGCAGTCGTCCTCCTCTTCACTGGATGGATCCCTCTCGTGACGGCCGGACCCGTCGGCGGACTCGTCGGCTTCCTCGTCGCGGTCGTGCTCGTGCGGCATTGGGTCGCACGGCGGGAGGATCTTCTCCCGCTTCCCGACGCAGCGATCCTCGTCGGGGTACTCAGCGTCCTGGTCCTGTCGTACGGCCTACTGCATCCGCTCTGGACCGCGGACGTCTTCTCGTCAGCGCCGGTTGGGAAGAGCCAGGCCGTGCAGGTTGTGATCCGCAACGCGGGCCTGACTGGGGTCACCATCGACCGGCTCGAGGTGCAACCGGCGCTGCGGTTGTCCCCGCAGCCCAGCGCCCTTCAGCTCGGGTCTCGTGCCGACAGGCTCCTTACTCTTTCGCTCCCGGATGCGCGCGGGTCCTGCGGGACGCTCGTGGCGGCGATCCACGCCCATTACCACGTCGTGGGCATCCCGTTCACGGAAGACCTTCCGGTACGGCTCACGCTCGGCCGTCGCTGCTAGTCCACCACGCGGGCCCCTTCTAAGCGTGTTCCAGCTGACTGCAACCGACGGCGCGGGCCGCGCAGGGACCCTGCAAACCGCGCACGGTGAGGTGCCGACGCCCGCGTTCATGCCGGTCGGCACCAAGGCCACCGTCAAGACCGTCGACCCGGACGAGCTCCGGGCGCTCGGCGCCCACATCGTGCTCGCCAACACGTACCACCTCCACTTCCGCCCGGGTGCCGACACGATCCAGGAGCTCGGCGGCCTGCACCGCTTCATGGCCTGGGACGGCCCGATCCTGACCGACTCCGGCGGCTTCCAGGTCTTCTCGCTCCGCGACACGATCCTCGCCCGCGACGACGAGGGCGTCACGTTCCGTTCCGTCTACGACGGCGAGCAGGCCCGCTTCACCCCGGAGCTGGCCGCCTGCGTCCAGGCGCAGCTCGGCTCAGACATCGCGATGTGCCTCGACGTCTGCCCGCCCGCCGACTCGACCCCCGCGCAGCTGGAGGAGGCCGTCCGCCTCACAACCGCCTGGGCCGAGCGCCAGGCCAAGGCCGAGCGAGCCCCCGGCCAGCTGGTCTTCGGCATCGCGCAGGGCGGTACCGACGCCGAGCTTCGCCGCCGCTCGATCGAAGAGATCACGAGCCTCGGCTTCGACGGTTACGCGCTCGGCGGGCTCGCGATCGGCGAGAGCCGCGAGACGATGTTCGAGACAACCAGCTGGGCCGCCGACCTGCTCCCCGAAGACCACCCCCGCTACTTCATGGGCATCGGCGACCCGGAAGGCATCCTCGAGGTCATCGCCCGCGGGATCGACATGTTCGACTGCGTGCTGCCCACCCGTAACGCCCGCACGGGCACGGCACTGACCTGGCAAGGTCGTCTCAACCTCCGCAACGCCCGCTTTGCCCGCGACGACCGCCCGCTGGACGAGCACTGCGCCTGCCCCGCCTGCACCCGCTTCTCGCGCGCGTACCTGCGCCACCTCGTGAACCAGCAGGAGCTGCTCGGCCACCGGCTCCTGACCCTGCATAATCTCCGCTTCGTGCTCGATCTCGTGGCAGGCGCGCGCAGCGCGATCGAGCGAGGCGAGCTGCAGTCGTACAAAGAGGCGGCGCTGGCGAGGCTCCAGGCCGTGGAGGTGCCAACGTGAGCGGTGGCTTCCTGATCGTGATCGTCGTGCTCTTCTTCCTCCTGTGGCTGCTGCTCGTCCGGCCGCAGCGCAAGCGGAGCGAGCAGCAGCTGACGATGCAGGACAGCCTGCGCAAGGGCGACGAGATCATCACCGCGGGCGGGCTGCACGGCACGGTGGTCGCGATCGAGGACGACGTGCTCGAGGTCGAGATCGCCAGGAACACGGTCGTGCGCCTCGACCGGCGGGCGGTCGCGGCAATCGTCAGCCCGGAGGAAGCGGAAGAAGAAGTGGAGGAGGAGCCCGAGGCCCTGCCCCAGAAGTCCGTCTCGCCCGACGACGGCTAATCTTTCTTTTCCCGCGTGACCAACCGACGCTCACACCTGACGCTGATTGGCCTGATCGTGGCCGCGCTTGTCGGCGCGGCTCTGCTCGGCGTCCCGGGATCGCCTGCGCACAAGAAGGTGACCCTCGGGCTCGACCTGCAGGGCGGTCTCGAGGTCGTCCTCAAGGCGGTTCCGCCGAAGGGCCACCAGCTCACCTCGGCGGACATGGACCGCTCGATCACGATCATGCGGAACCGCATCGACAAGCTCGGCGTGTCGGAGCCCGAGATCCGCAAGCAGGGCAAGAACCAGATCGTCATCGAGCTCGCCGGCGTCCACGACCCGGAAAAGGCCGCCTCGATCATCGGCAAGACCGCGCAGCTGCAGTTCTTCGACCTCGAGAACGACGTCACGGGCCCGTCGAGCCAGAACGGCCAGGTCGTCCCCGATCCGAACCTGTACCACCTGCTGAACCAGGTTCAGGACGACGCCAAGAGCGGGACGCCGACGCAGTTCTACCTCTTCGGGCCGAAGCACAAGAAGGTCCAGCGCGGGCCGTACCCGACCCAGAAGCAGCTGCTCGACTCGCCGACCCTCCGCGGCAAGGTGCCGAAGGGCTGGAAGGTCCTCTCGGTGCCGGAGCACATGACCGTGGTCAGCTGCGACGCGGCGACCGGCTGCCCCAACGCCAACGTGGGCGTCGGCACCCTCTACTACCTCTTCAAGTACTACCCCGACCGCGCGTCGAACCCGATTCCCGAGGCCAAGGGCGACGACCTGAAGCTTTCTGCGATCAGCGCCCAGGTCGGCACGCAGGCAAGCGAGGGACCGGCCTTCGTGCAGCTCGGCTTCAACAGCAAGGGCAACAAGAAGTTCCACGAGATCACGCAGGCCGAGGCGATCCGCGGCCAGAACGCGGCGAACGCAGCGGGTCAGGGCAGCGCGAACGACCTCCAGACGATCCAGCGGTACGCGCAGCACTTCGCGATCGTCCTCGACGGGCAGCTCCAGTCGACGCCGTACATCGACTACAAGCAGAACCCGGGCGGCATCGACCCGAGCGCCGGCGGCGCCGAGATCTCGAACATCCAGTCGATCGGCGAGGCGAAAGACCTCGCGGTCGTCCTTCAGACGGGCGCGCTCCCGGTCAACTTCGTTCCGCTCGAGCACACCGACGTCTCCGCGACGCTCGGCAAGGACTCGCTCAAGCAGGCCAAGACGGCCGCGCTGATCGGCCTCCTGATCGTCGCGATCTTCCTGCTCGTCCTCTACCGCTTCCTCGGCGTGGTCGCGGTGATCGGCCTCGGCATCTACGCCGCCTTCCTCTACGCGGCGATCCTGATCTTCAACGTCACGCTGACGCTGCCGGGGTTCGCGGGTCTGATCCTGACGATCGGCGTCGCGGCCGACGCGAACGTCGTCATCTTCGAACGCATCAAGGAAGAGGTGCGGTCCGGGAAGAGCGTCCGCGCCGCGATCGCGGCCGGCTATGCGAAGGGCTTCCACACGATCGTCGACGCGAACGTCGTCACGGTGATCACCGCCCTCGTGTTGTTCGCCGTCGCGACCGCGCAGGTGAAGGGCTTCGCGCTGATGCTGATGATCGGCGTGGTGATCTCGCTGATCACCGCCGTCGCCGCGACGCGCGCGATGCTCGGTCTGCTCGCCGGCTTCCGCTGGTTCGAGAACCCGAGCTTCATGGGCGCGCACGGCCAGCAGACGGCGAAGTGGCTGCAGATCGACTTCATGCGGCGCCGCTATCTCTGGTTCGCCATTTCGGCCGCGATCGTCGCGATCGGCATCGGCGCGCTCGGGGCGAGAGGACTCAACCTGGGCATCGACTTCAAGGGCGGCACCCAGGTCACCTTCAAGACGCCGAAGCCGGTCTCGCTTGCGACCGTCCGAACCGAGGCCGACAAGTTCGCGAAGGACCCCGTCGTCCAGGGCCGCGGCAAGTTCACCGGCAGCGACTCGTACAAGAGCTTCCAGCTGCGCATGCGCTCGCTGAAGCCGGCGGAGACGACGCAGCTCTCGAACGAGATCAAGACGCGCTTCGGCGAGGGCAGGGACATCTCGTTCCAGATCCAGACGGTCTCGTCGAGCTTCGGCCGCCAGATTGCGCGCTCCGCGATCATCGCGATCCTCTTCTCGCTGCTGCTGATCGTGCTCTACATCGCGATCAGGTTCGACTTCAAGTTCGCGGCGCCGGTGATCATCGCGCTCCTCCACGACATCGCGATCACCGTGGGGGTCTACGCGCTCACCGGGAGAGAGGTGTCGAACTCGACCGTCGCTGCCGTCCTAACAGTGCTCGGCTACTCGATCTACGACACGATCATCATCTTCGACCGGATCAGGGAGAACGTGAAGCTGATGCCGCGCGCGCCGTTCGCGACGATCGCGAACATCTCGCTCTGGGAGACGATCCGCCGTTCGCTGGCCACGACGTTCATCACGCTGCTGCCCGTTGCGTCGCTGCTCATCTTCGGCGGCACGACCCTGAAGGACTTTGCCTTCGCGCTGCTGGTCGGGATCACGTCCGGCGCCTACTCGTCGATCTTCATCGCCGCGCCGCTGCTCACGGTCTGGAAGGAACGCGAGCCGGATTACGCGCGCCGGCGTGAGGTCGCGCCTGCAGTGGCCGGGGATGGCCAGGTCGCGCTCGAGGAAGCCGAGGCGGCCGCTGCGGCAGAGCCCGCTCCGAGCCTCGGAGACGTCGTACCGCAGCCGGCTCCTGCGGCGAATGCCGCGCAGCAGGCCAAGCGGGAGCGCCGCCGGCAGCGGCGCCGCGCACGCCCTCATGGCCGAGCCCGGTAACTCGACGCGCGAGCTCGCGGAGAAGCTCCTCCTCGCCGGGGTCGGCGCCGTTGCCCTGACCGCCGAGCGGGCGGACGCGCTGGCCGAGGAGGTCGCGGCGCGCGGCGGGCTCGGGCGCGAGGAGGCGCGCTCGCTGGTCGAAGAGCTGATGGGGCGCTGGCGCAACGAGACGGTCCGCCTGAGCGAGCGCACCGGCAGCGGTCTCGCGGGCCTCTTCCGCGAGGTCGGTCTCGTCACGCGCGGCGAGCTCGAGGAGCTCGAGCTCCGCGTTGCGCAGCTCGAGCACCGGCTGCGCCTGGTCGAGCGCACCGAGCCGTAGCGGTGTTTCGCAATGCGGAAGCCGGCTGGCGGGTCGGCCGGATGTTCGTCCCGCGCATTTCGGTCTGGCTCGCGCCCGCGGCCGGGTACGGCATCGATCGCGTGCCGCTCGAGGGCGGCGGTGTCGTCGCCGCGAATCACTTCTCCGGCATCGACCACCCGCTCATCGGCGCGTTCTCGCCGCGCACGATCTACTTCCTCGCCAAGGCCGAGCTCATGCGGGTGCCGGTCGTCGGCTGGTCGCTCGCCTCGCTCGGTGTCTTCGGCGTGCGGCGAGGCGAGGGGGATCGTGATGCCCTTCGCCACGCGCGCAAGCTCGCGCGCGACGGGAACCTCGTCGGCGTCCACCTGGAGGGCACGAGGCAGCGTTTCGGACATCCCGGCCCGATGCACCCGGGCGGCTTGATGATCGCGCTGCAGGAAGGCGTCCCCGTGATCCCGTGCGGGCTCGACACGTTCGGGTGGTCGCCGAAGAACCGCCGCAAGTGCGCGGTGGTCTGGGGCGAGCCGATGCGGCTCGACGATCTCCCCCGCAACCGGCGCGGCTACGCAGAGGCCGTCGAGGTCGTCGGGACAGAGATCGTTCGCCTCTGGCGCCTCGCCGCCGAGGCATCGGCCGCGGGCCTGCCGCCGGAGCTCCCCGACGGCGCCAAGCGCAGCGGGATCAATCCGAAAGTCGAACCGCCCCTCCTGGCACACTGACTCCGTGGCAAGTTCCGCGACCCGGAACCTGGGCCGGCTCTCCGAGATCGCGCAGGTCGCGGTCAAGCACGGCTTCGGCTACTTCTTCGAGACGCACCGCCTGACCGACCTGCTTCCCGGCCGCCCGCGGGAGGCGCCGGAAGGCGCGCCGTCGGAGCGCGGGCAGCACCTGCGCGAGATGCTCGACGAGCTTGGCCCGACCTTCGTCAAGTTCGGCCAGCTCCTCTCGACCCGACCGGACATCGTCCCGCCGGACATCCTCCAGGAGCTGCAGAGCCTGCAGGACGACGTGCGCCCGTTCCCGTACGAGGACGTGGAGCGCGTCATCCAGGAGGAGCTGGAGCTCTCGGTCGAACAGCTCTTCACCGAGTTCGAGACGACGCCCGTCGCAGCGGCCTCGATCGGGCAGGTGCACCGCGCGACGCTCCCGAACGGCCACCGCGTCGCCGTCAAGGTGCAGCGGCCGAACGCGCCGCGCCAGGTCGAAGCGGACCTCGCGCTGCTCTACCAGGCGGCGCGCCTCGCGCGGGAGCGGGTTCGCGCCCTCGACTTCATCGACGCGCGGCAGCTCGTCGACGAGTTCGCGCGCTCGATCCGCCAGGAGCTCGACTACCGGCTCGAGGCGCGCAACGGCGAGACGTTCCACCACCACTTCGCCGGGCATGCGCACGTCCGCATCCCGCGCGTCTACTGGAGTTACACCCGCGCGCGGGTGCTGACGCTCGAGCTGCTCGAGGGGATACAGCTCGCCGACCTGCCGCAGGACGCGTGGTCGATGGAGGAGCGCCGTCGCCTCGCGTACCTGATGACCGAGACCTGGATGACGATGATCTTCCGGCACGGGTTCTTCCACGGAGACCCGCACCCCGCGAACATCTTCGTCCTCGACGACGGCAACGCGATCGGGCTCGTCGACTTCGGCCAGGTCGGGAAGCTGACCGACGACGACATGTCCAAGCTGACACGGCTCTTCATCGATGCCGCCAACGAGCGCGTCGATGCACTGCCGCGGCGGCTCGCCGAGCTCGGCGTCCGCTACCCCAGGGAGCGCGAGGAGGAGTTCCTTCTCGAGCTGCGCGAGATGTACTACCGCTACTACGGCGCGAGCCTCGCCGAGATCGATCCGCTGCAGGTGATCCGCGAGGCCTTCCAGCTGATCTACCGCCTCAACCTGCGGCTCCCGACGCGGTTCGTCACGCTGGACAAGGCGATCGCGACCCTGGGCTCGGTGGGCGTCGACCTCTACCCGGACTTCAACGTGTTCGAGGTCGCGCGCCCGTACGCGCGGAGCCTGATGCTGGAGCGCTACACGCCGCAGCGGATGCTGAAGCGCGGCCAGGCCGAGGCGCTGGAGCTGGCCCGCATCGCGCGCGACATGCCGTACCAGGTGCACGACTTCCTGGAGGAGATCCGCGACGGCCAGATCGAGGTCGGCTTCGTGCACAAGGGCCTCGACGAGTTCATGCGCAAGCTCGACGTCGCGTTCAACCGGCTGGTGATCGCGCTGGTGGTGGTAGGCGGCCTGATCGGCTCGAGCCTGATCGGAATCTTCTCGACGAAGGGCCCGCAGATCGCGGGCGTGAACTTCCTCTCGTTCGTCGGCTTCGTGTTATCGGGCGGCCTCGGCCTGTGGCTGTTGTGGGGCGTCCTCCGCTCCGGCCGGTTGTAGAAACCTCGGCGCACTTTCGCCCCAATGGACATCTGGCGGTGGCGTGGTGCCGCGGCTAGCTTCGGTCGCATGTCGCGGGCGCTGCTTCTCGCCGAGGCTGAGCGCGGAACTCGGGAGTTCCTCGAGCGGCATCTGGCGAGCGAGGGGTTCGAGGTGCTCGGCGCGGACGAGGAGCGCGAGGCGCT
>DATDFL010000131.1:0-2353 GCA_036522595.1 Gaiellaceae bacterium | reverse complement strand
CGGGACGTGAACGCGAACGAGCGCACGACCCGGTTGCGGGTGCCGTCGAAGCAGCCCCACTCACCCTGGATCGCACGCGCGAGGCAGCGGTTGGTGCCGGCCCACAACGTTCCTGCGCGATCGCGCTGGTAGCTCCACACGACATCGCCGGGCAGCCCGTTCGCCGCGTCGTGGTGCTCGACCACACCGCGCCCGCGTACCTGGACCAGACCGGCCGCTCCCAGCCAGGTCGTGCCCTCGCGATCGACGAACACCGATCGCACGGTCGCCAGCGGCGCGCCGACGCCGGCGCTGAACGCCACGGTCCGCCAGCGCCCGCCATCGCGGTACGCCACGCCGTGATCGGTCGCCACCAGCACGTCGCCGCGCGGACCGATCGCCATTCCCTCGGCGGCGTCGGCGGCTACCGGCCGTTCACCGCCATCGACCTCTACAAGGTCTACCTCGTGGCGACCTGCCTGAAACTGACGGCTCGTACTTGCGAGCGAAGTCGTCCTTCGTCAGCGCCGGGCGGCCCTGTCGGCTGCCGCGTCGATCTTCTTGGTGAACGCTTCCGGAGAGATCAGCCCCGACGCCAGCTCGCGCATGGCGTCCTCGATGTCGTCCTTGAACCGCGGCGTGGACAGATCGAGCGACGGGGTCCCCGACGTTGCCTTCGCCTCGGTGGCGATCCTGAGCAGCGTCCTGGCCACCGGGGTATCGCCGGGTCGAGCATCGATCCTCTGCGCCGGCATCGCAGCCTGCTTCTCCCAGGCCAGCGCCGGGAACCTGCGGGCATAGAACTGGAGGTACTTCTTGCCGAGTGCCTTGTTCTTGGCCGAGGCGGAGAGGACGTAATTGCCGCCGTACCACGCGAACAGATCGTCGATCTGGCCCTTGCCGCCGGCGATGACGGGGAACTTGAACGCGTCGACGCTGGCGCGGAACGCGTCGGAGAAGGTCCTGTCGGCGCCGAGGCCGAGCTCCCACGAGCCCATGAGGTACATCGCCGCCCGGCCCTGTCCGAACAGGTTCCGCGCCGCGCCGTAATCCGAGACCATGAGGTCGTCCTGGAACAGCCCGGAATTGACCATGCGCACCAGCTCCGTCGCGGCCTGCACGAACACCGGATCGGTGAACCTGGCCTTGCGTGCGAGCGCCCTGGCAGGGAGGGTCGCGTCGCCCGAGATCCGCCATGCGAGCTGGTCGAACGTGACGCACAGCGGCCAGGCGTCCTTTCCGTCGGTGACCATGGGGACGAGTCCTCTGGCCTTGAACTTAGGAGCGACGGCGAGGAGCTCGTCGAGGGATGCCGGCGGCCGGTCGACGCCGGCTTCCTTGAACAGCTTCTTGTTGTAGTAGATCACCCAGAGATCGGCCGAGACCGGAATGCCATAGAGCTTGCCGTTATAGACATTGGAGTCGAGCGCACCGGGCAGGTAATCGAGCTTCTCGAAGTCGCTCCGGTCGAGCGGCTCGACGAAGTGGCCATCGACGAGCGGCTTGAGCAGCGATGTGAAGCTCCAGAACTTGAAGACATCGGGGAGCTGCTTGGCAGTGGCGTAGATCTTGATCTTCTGCTGGTAGGGCTGATCCGGATAGCTCTCGGTGACGATCTCCGCGCCGGGATTGGCAGCCTTGAACTCGGTATTGATCTGCTCGACCACGGCGCCCCACGTGTTGCTGCGGTCCGGCAGGTTGTCGCCCATCTTGAGCGTGACCTTGGTGTCTGCGGGCACTCGTGGTGCCGCAAGCACCAGGGCGACGAGAACCAATGCGGGTATCTTCATGATGGCTCGCTGTCACGGCGAATCGTCGTCCAGCGGCCGGAATCCGGCCCTGAACTTCACCGGGCTGACCCCCGTGACCTTCTTGAAGACCCGGCTGAAATGCTCGACGCTCGGATAACCAACGCGCGCGCCGACCTCGTAGATGTGGAGCGACGTGGTCACGAGCAGTCGTCTGGCCTCGTCCACGCGCAGGCGCGCGACGTACTCGGTGAAGGTCTCGCCGGTCTCGCGCGAGAATTCGAAGCTGAGGTGGTTCTTGGATACGCCGGCTCGCTCGCTCGCCGCTTCCAGCGAGAACTCCGGGTCCACGAACCGCTCGTGGATCGCGCGCTTGGCAAGGACGACGATGCGCGATTCGACCTTGCGGGCGGCGCGCGCGGCGCACAGCGAATCGTGCGCGTCACGCACCGCGGCGCAGCTCGGGCCGATCGAGAACGTCACCTTGACGCTCAGGTGACGGCAGAGGTACCCGGCGGCGTGCTCGCAGAACGCGCGCGCCGCGACCTCGAGCGGGCTCGCGGCGCCCGGCGGCAGGCAGAACAGGGCGACGGCATGGCCCGGCCCGAGCGGGACCACCTCGCCCC
>DATDFL010000130.1:0-3879 GCA_036522595.1 Gaiellaceae bacterium | reverse complement strand
GATCTCGCCGAGCGGGCTCGCGTACGAGACGCTCCGAGCCGAGGACGTCTGCCTCGTCACGCTCGACGGCGAGCTGGTCGAGGGGCCGGCGCCGAGCGTCGAGCTGCCGATGCACCTCGCCGTCCTGGCCGCGCGGCCCGATGTGGGCGCGGTCGTGCACACGCACTCGCCGCTTGCGACGACGCGGCCGCCGGTCCCGGTCGCGATCGGCGAGTCCGGGACGCCCGAGCTGGGAGCCGCGGTTGTCGAGGCTGCGGCCGGCGGCGATGCGGTTGTCATCCGGGGTCACGGCCCGGTCTGCTTCGGGCGTGACCTCGCCGAGGCGGTAGAGCGCGCGTTCTCCGTCGAGGGGGTGTAGCCTCAGGCCGCCTTGCTGATCAGGCTCGGACACAGCCCAGATCCCGACGACGCGTTCATGTTCTGGGGCCTCGCCTCGGGCGAGGTCGACCCGCGCCAGTTCGAGTTCGAGCACGTGCTGCGCGACATCCAGACGCTGAACCAGTGGGCGCTCGACGGGAAGCTCGAGACGACCGCGATCTCGCTCGCGGCGTACCCGCTCGTGCAGGAGCGGTACGTGCTCCTGCCGCACGGGGCGTCGATGGGCTCGGGCTACGGGCCGGTCGTCGTCGCGCGTGAGGAGATGTCGGTCTCGGACATCCGCGACATCGAGATCGCGGTTCCGGGGGAGCTGACGACGGCGTTCCTCGTGCTGCGGATGTGCGTCGGCGGGTTCCGCTACCGGGAGGTGCCGTTCGACCAGATCATCGACGAGGTGACCTCGGGTCGCGCCGACGCGGGCCTGCTGATCCACGAGGGTCAGCTGACGTATGCGGACGCGGGCCTGAAGAAGGTCGTCGACCTCGGCGAGTGGTGGCTGCTCGAGACCGGTTTGCCGCTGCCGCTGGGGGCGAACGTGGCGCGGCGCGATCTCGGCGCGGGCACGCTCTTCGATCTCTCCGACGTCCTGCGCGAGTCGATCCAGGCGGGTCTCGACAACCGCGACGAGGCGATGGAGTACGCGATGCGGTTCGGCCGCGGGCTGGACACCGAGCTCGCCGACCGCTTCGTCGGGATGTACGTGAACGAGCTCACCTGCGATTACGGCGAGGAAGGCCGCCAGGCGGTGCGCGAGCTGCTGAGCCGTGCCGAGAAGCTCGGGGCGTACGAGCAGCCCGTCAAGGTCGAGTTCGTCGGCTAGCGTTGGCGCGGTGAGCCGCGCTGTGGTGTTGTCGGCGGTGCGCACGCCCGTCGGGCGCTATGGCGGCCTGCTTGCCGACGAGCGGCCCGACGACCTCGCCGCCCTGGTCATCGGAGAGGCGGTCGCGCGGGCCGGGATTCCGGCGGAGGAGATCGAGGACGTCTGGTTCGGCGCGGCCAACCAGGCGGGCGAGGACAATCGCAACGTGGCGCGGATGGCGGGGCTGCTCGCCGGGCTGCCTGAGTCGGTCGCCGGGGTGACGGTGAACCGGCTTTGCGCCTCCGGGCTCGCGGCAGTGGTTGGCGCCTGCCACGCGGTCGTTGCCGGCGACGGGGATCTCTTCGTCGCCGGCGGAGTCGAGTCGATGTCACGGGCGCCTCTGGTGATGGCGAAGCCCGAGACGCCGTTCCCGCGCGGGAACCGGACCGTCTGGGACACGACGCTCGGCTGGCGCTTTCCGAACCCGCGCCTCGAGGCGATGTTCCCGCTCGAGTCGATGGGCGAGACGGGGGAGAACGTCGCGGAGCGCTACGGCGTCTCGCGGGAGGAGCAGGACGCGTTCGCGCTGCAGTCGCAGCGGCGCTGGGCAGAGGCCGACGCGAACGGTCGCTTCGCCGACGAGCTGGTCGCGGTGGGGGAGGCGGAGCGCGACGAGCACCCGCGGCCGGACACCTCGGACGAGAAGCTGGCCGCGCTGAAGCCCGCCTTTCGAGAGGGCGGCACGGTGACGGCCGGGAACTCGAGCGGGATCAACGACGGCGCCGCGGCGCTGGTCATCGCGAGCGAGGAGCGCGCGCGCGACCTCGGGGTCGAGCCGCTGGGCGCGTTCGTCGGGTCGGCGGTCGCCGGGGTAGATCCACGGGTGATGGGGATCGGGCCGGTGCCCGCGGTGCAGAAGTTGCTCGAGCGGAGCGGCGTCTCCGTTGGCGACATCGACCTGGTCGAGCTGAACGAGGCTTTCGCCTCGCAGAGCCTGGTCGTGATCCGCGAGCTCGGGCTCGATCCGGAGAAAGTGAACGTCAACGGCGGTGCGATCGCGCTGGGCCACCCGCTCGGCATGAGCGGCGCGCGGCTCGTGGTCACGCTCCTGCACGAGCTCCGCCGCCGCGCCGGCCGCTACGGGCTCGCCACTTTGTGCGTAGGCGTCGGACAAGGACAAGCCGCGCTATTCGAACGCTGAGCCCCCAGCGGCGGTACGTCGAGCTCGGCCTGCGGCTCGGCAAGCACGACGACGAGCTCGTCGACTCCTACTACGGCCCGGACTGGGGCATCAGCGTCGAGGAACCGCGCGATCCGGTCGCGCTCGCGGACGAGGCGGAGCGGCTGCTCGAAGACGTGCGCGACGACAAATGGCTCGCGGGGCAAGTGGGGGCGCTCCGCGCGCACGCGCGCCGGCTCTCGGGCGAGCAACTGACCTACGCGCAAGAGGGCGAGCTCGTCTACGGCATCGAGCCCCGCTGGCATGACGAGGAGCCATTCCGCCGAGCCGCGGCGATGCTCGACGAGGCCCTGCCGGGTGCCGGCGATCTCCGCGCGCGCCTCGCGAAGTGGATGGAGCAGATCGCCATTCCGTCGGATCTCCTCGAGAAGGCGCTACGCGATGTGGCAGCGGAGTTGAGGCGGCTGGCGCGCGAGACAATCGGGCTTCCCGAGGGCGAGGACTTCGAGCTCGAGCTCGTGACCGACAAGCGCTGGCTGGGCTACGCGAAGTATCTCGGTGACTTGCGCACGCACATCTCGGTGAACACCGACCTACCCCTGCTCGCCGCCGACCTCGTCAACCTGACGTCGCACGAGATCTACGGCGGTCATCACACGCACCACGTCTGGCAGGAGGTCGAGCTCGTGCGAGACCGGAAGCAGGTCGAGTGGACGATCACGCTGCTCTGGTCGCCCTCGGCGGTGATCGCCGAAGGCATCGCCACCGTCGGGCCTGGGATCGTCGCCGGCGATGGGCAGAAGCTCGCGGCCGAAGTGCTTCGACGGCTCGGCTTCGAATTCGACGCGGAGATCGGGGAGCGGGTCGAGGCAGCGCGCCGTTTTCTTCGGCCGCTCTCGGCGAACCTCGCGATGCTGCTGCACGACCGCGGCGCGTCAGTCGAGGAGGCGCGCGAGTACGCGGCGACGTGGTCGCTGCAGCCCGACGAGCGGCTGGACAAGCTCGTCGACTCGCAGGTTCACAGCCCGTCGCCCGTGTACCAGCACACCTACTGGCAGGGCCGCGACCTCGTGGAGGGCCACGTCGGCGGCGACGCCAAGCGCTTCCGGGAGCTCCTCACCGCAAGGGTGCTTCCCACGGACCTGGCCGCGTAGCCAACCGGAGGGCCATGCCTGGGGACTGTCCCCGGACATGGCTCGAACGGACATGGCCGAGGGTCAAGAAAGTGTGCCGATTCATTCACAGAACCTGGCGCGCCTGCGGGTTGTCCGGCAGGCTGGCGAAGACCGAGGCGTCCGAGCGCGAAAGTCGCTGCTCGCGGCGTCTGGCGCAGCCTGCGCCGAAACGTCAGCTCAGCGGCGGACGGACGTAAATCACGCCTTCGTGCTTGATCGGCACGAAGTTGGCGCCGATCCGCATCGTCACTTCCTCGACGTGCGCGAAGACCTCGTCGCTGACCTGCTCCGCGTTGTCGCTCACCCGGACTTCGATCCCGACCTCGTCCACTGGCTGCGCGTCGAGG
>DATDFL010000129.1:0-4178 GCA_036522595.1 Gaiellaceae bacterium | reverse complement strand
CGAAGGGCGGCGACGAGCTGCGGGCCGATCCCCTCCAGCGCGCCGCGGGTTGCGTCTTCGGGGGGCGGCTTCGCGACGATCTCCACCGCGCCGAGCTCGAGCGCGCGGATCGCCGCCGCGGTCCCCGGCCCCGCGTGCGCGCTCACCACCACGATCGGCCGGGGCGCCTCCGACATGATGTACCCGATGGCCCCGAGCCCGTCGAGCTCCGGCATCTCGATGTCCATCGTCACGACGTCGGGATGGAGCGCGTGCACCTTGCGCAGGGCGTCGAGCCCGTTGCGCGCCGTGGCGACGACCCGAAACTCGCCGGTGGCGCCGAGCACGTCGCACAGGACGCGCCGCATGAGGGCGCTGTCGTCCACGACGAGCACGCCGGCCGCGCGGTCAGATGACGACGGCATCGGCACCCACCGAGCGGATCTCCACGCGGCCGTCCGCGACGAAGAAGCGCACCGATCTTCCGGCATCGCCTCCGACGGCCTCCCGCGTCACGGGGATCGCGGCACGGCGCAGGGCGTCGCGCGCGGCGACGACGTTGCGCTCACCCATGTGCACGGCGCCCGGCGTCATGAGCGGCGCGAACATGCTGGCGCCGCCCACGAGCTTGGCGACGAGGCGCCGCGGGTCCGCGCCCAGCGCTTCGAGGCGCTCGACGAGCAACGGGACGGCGGTCTCAGGGAACTTGGCCGGGTGGCCCGGGTCCCGCGTCAGGCTCCGGGAGGGGAGCAGGACGTGCGCCATCGCGCCGGCGCCCGCCCGCGGGTCGTGGAGCATGATCGCGACGCAGGAGCCGAGGCCGAGGGTCACGAGGACGTCGCTCCCCCGGGCCGCGGCCCAGTCGGCGATCCGGACGACGGTCTCGTGCCGCGCCGCTTCGCTCATCCCGCGTCGGGCCTTCGGAAAATCCGCTCGCGCGGCTCCTCGAGCACCAGGCGGTCGCGCGCCGGGCCGAACAGCGTCTCGACTTTGCCGAGCACGAGGAGGCCGCCCGCCGCCAGCGCGTCGGCGAACGTCGCGAACAGCCGCTCCTGCATCGGCCGGTCGAAGTAGATCACGACGTTGCGGCAGACGATGAGGTCGTAGGGCGCCGCGGGAGGCGGTTCGGTCGTGAGGTCGTGCCTCTCGACACGCACGAGCCGCTGCAGCGCCGGAACCGGCCGGCGCGCCGGCTCGGCCGTGAAGTAGCGGCGGGTCAGCGCGGGCGGCATCTCGCTGAAGGCCGCTTCCGGAAACTCGGGGTGGCGCGTGCGCTCGAGGCTCGCGCGGTCGATGTCGGTGGCGTCCACGCGGGCGCGCGCCAGCAGGCTCTCCTGCCCGAGCTTGCGCGCGACCTCCGCGAGCACGACGGCGATGCTGTACGGTTCCTCGCCCGACGCGCACCCCGCGGACCACGCGCGCACCGAGCCGCGGCGCGCCGTCCACAGCGCCGCCAGCCGCGGTTCGAGCGCGCGCCAGGTCTCGACATTGCGGAAAAACTTGGTGACGTTGATCGTGAGCGCGTCCAGCAGCCGATCGTATTCGGCGGCGTCGGCGTCGAGCACGCGGCCGTAGTCCTGGAAGGTGTGGACGCCGCGGGCGCGCATGCGCACGGCGATGCGCCGCCGCAGGCAGCGGTCCTTGTACGCCCCGCAGGCGACGCCTCGCGCCCGGGAGATCTTCTGCGTCAGGGTGCGAAACGCCCCCTCGTCCTGCTCCGACGTCACGACAGCGCGCTCAGCGTATCCAGATTGGCCCTGACCAGCTCGTGCTTCGGGTTGATCTCGAGGGCCTTGCGCCACAGCTGGGCCGCGAGCTCCCGGTCGGTCCGCTTGTACGCGATGTTGCCCAGCTTGAAGTAGACGTCGTCTCCGAGATCGGGCGCGAGCTCCACCGCCCGGCTGTAGGCTTCCCAGGCCTCGTCGTAGCGCGCGGCGCGATAGGCGAGGTCGCCGAGGTTTTTCGAGAGCTGCGGGAGCGACGGCTCGTGCTTGCGCGCGTTGCGCACGATCGTTTCGGCGCCCTGCAGATCGCCCGCGAGCTCACGTAGCACCGCTAGGTTGTTCTGCAGCGCGGCGTGCCCCGGGTAGGCGGCCACGCCCTCGCGGGCGATCTCCTCGGCGAGGTCGAACTCCCGCGCGCATGCCGCCGTGAGCGCGCGCGCCCAGAACCAGGTGGGCGGCGGCGTCTGGCCGAGCAGCTCCCTGGCGTGGTCGAGTCGCTCGGCCGCGCCCGCGGCGTCGCCGCGCTTGAGCGCGACGATTCCCCACCCCAGGTACGCGAGAGCGTCCGTGCGGGCCCGCCGCACCGCCTCGGCGGAGAGCGCTTCCGCCTCGTCCAGCCGGCCAAGCTGTTCGTAGGCGAACGCGAGATTGTGGAACACCGCCGCCCGACCGCCTCCCTGCTCGGCGGCGAGCCGGAGCGCCTCCACCGCGTCCCGCCAGCGCGCCTGCTTCAGGGCCACGAGGCCGATGTAGAAGGGCGCGCTGGCTTCCCCGGGCCGGAGCTCCGCGACGCGGCGGAACTCGCGCGCCGCCTCGTCCAGCATCCCCGTCTTGTAGAATGCGACGCCCAGGTTGCGGTGCTCCTCCACGCGCGCGTCCGTGACGTGCTGCGGGGCGGTCGAAGGCGTGCGGCCCGCCCGCCGCAGGAACCCGGCGGTGATCAGCCCGTAAATCGCCTTCCCGACTTCGAACTCGCCCAGCCCGGAGTCCTCGATCACCTGGTTCATGTCGCGCGAGCCGTCGAGCAGCGGGAGCAGGCGCTCCTGCGTGTCGGTGAGGCCCTCGCCGATCGCCAGGTGGTCCATGTCCGCGAGGAAAATCAAGTCGAACGAAGGGATCTTCTTCTGGATCAGGCTCCACTCGTCGACCCGGCGCGCACCTTCGAGCAGCAGCGATTCGGGGGTGATCGACACGAGGAAATCCTGCTGGTCGGGCCGCACCTCGGCTTCGAAGTTGAACGTCCCCTGCGTCCAGGTGAACAGGTAGTAGACCGATTCCTCGATCTGGACCCGCATGTAGCGCTCGAGGTCCTCCTGCGTGAGGACCCCCATCCCCACCAGGATCTCGCCGAGCTTGCGGTCGCGCTTCTTGAACTGCAGCTGGATCGCCGCGTCCAGCTGCTCGGGGCTGATCGTGCCGTGCTTGACGAGGATGTCCCCCAGCCGATCGCGGCGGTTGACGATCGACGCGTAGCAGATCCGGCCCTTGTCGAAGTAGATGTAGCCAAAGTTCGACCGGTCGGCGATCGAGAGGCACCCGGTCTTCTGACCCAGGGCCAGGAGCTGGAGCACGTCGGGGAGCGAGGCTTCCTTGAGCGACCCCTTGATCGCCATCAGCGGAACTCCTCGATCAGGCGATCAGGCACGTCGGGCCAGTCCCACACCGTCTTCTCGCGGCTCTTGATGCTCCCCAGGTTCGACACCACGACCCCGCTGGCGCGAGGTCCCCCGGCGCGACGTCCTCCCCGACGCTCGCGCCGGTCTTCCGTGCCTCCGTCGTCTTCGGGCGAGGTGCCCTCCAGCACTTCGCGCGCCAGTCCGACGGTCACCGGTAGGTCCTGCGCCGCCGCCGCGCTCATCACTCGCTGCACCGCCGCCACCAGGCTCCGCACTGAATCGGCAGGCCGGTCGGCGAGGTAGTCGAGGAGCGGAGACTCCGGCGCCAGGTCCTGCTGCGTCAAGACTCGCTCGACGACCGCCCGCTTCACGTCGCGGTCGGGCTGCTTCAGTTCCACGACCAGGCCACCCTCCAGACGCGACGCGATGCGCTCCTCGATCCCGGCGAGGGTGTTGGGGGGCGCGGAGGCCGTAAACGCGAGCTGGCGCTCCCCATCCTGGAGCAGGTTGAACAGGTTGAACAGCTCCTCCTGCGTTCGCTCCTTCCCGGCGACCAGGTGGACGTCGTCGAGCAGGAGCGCGGTGACGCGGCGATAGCGGGCGCGCCACCAATCCACCCGGTTGGCGTCGATCGCCGCGATCAGCTCGTCGATGAAGGCTTGAGTCGAAAGACACGCCACGATCGCCCCGTCGGCGTGGGCGAGCTCGAGGCCCAGGGCGTTGAGCAGGTGCGTCTTGCCGCAGCCGCTGTGGCCCACGAGGACGAGGGGGTTGTACTTCTTCCCCGGCCGCTCGAGCACGGCGCGGACGGCGCTCACGGCGACCGCGTTCGACGGGCCGACGGCGTACGCGGACAGGG
>DATDFL010000128.1:0-3383 GCA_036522595.1 Gaiellaceae bacterium | reverse complement strand
GGATCGCGGTTGTGCGCGAGCGCGTGCAGGTGCCGCCCTGAGGCGCGCCCGAGCAGCGACACGAGCGCCGGCTCGGCGACGCGCGCGAGCTCGCCGACGGTCCGGATCCCTCGCTGGTGAAGCTTCTCGGCGGTGACGCGGCCCACGCCCCAGACCCGCTCGACCGGGAGCGGGTGCAGGAACGCCAGCTCGTGCTCGGGCGGCACGACGAGCAGGCCGTCGGGCTTGGCGACGCCGCTCGCGACCTTGGCGAGGAACTTCGTCCGCGCGATCCCGACCGTGATCGGCAGACCGACGCGCTCGCGCACCTCACGGCGCAACTTGGCGGCGACGTCGATCGGCGGCCCGGACAGCCGCCGCACGCCGCGGACATCCAGGAACGCCTCGTCGATCGAGAGGCCCTCGACGCGCGGCGCGGTATCGTCGAAGACCTCGTAGACCGCCTTGCTGGCAGCCGAGTAGGCGGACATCCGAGGCTCGACGACGACAGCGTCCGGGCAGAGGCGGAGTGCTCGAGCGACGCCCATCGCCGTGCGCACGCCGTACGCCTTTGCCTCGTAGCTCGCCGCGAGGACGACCCAGGCGCCGACGATCACCGGCCGCCCGCGCAGGCTGCGGTCGTCCCGCTGCTCGACGGCCGCGAAGAACGCGTCGACGTCGGCGTGCAGGATCGCGGCGTCGTTCAATCCGAACGTATGTTCGCACCAGAGCCGGGAATCTGCCAGCCTCCGGCGCGTTCACCCTGACGATGGCGAAGGCGTGGTCAACAGAGCTGGAGCTCGTGGGCGCGGGGGGCGAGCCCGTCGACCTTTGGCGGACCCTCACCTCGCATGGGGTGGCCGACCTCGCCCCGAACTCCCTCGACGAGCCGTCGCGAACGCTCGTGACGACGCTGCCGCTCCCGCGCGGCCGCGCGCGGACGATCGCCATTGGCGCCGGCCGTCCGGGCTTCGCGCGGGTGCAGGGCGAGAACGTGGGCGCGCGGGATGCGGTCGTGCTCGCCGACACCGTGCGCCACATGCTCCGCCTCGACGCCGACCTCTCCGGCTTCTACGCGGTGGCCCGCGCCGACGCGGAGCTCGGCTGGGCCGCGGCGGGCGCCGGCCGCATGCTCCGCAGCCCAACGGTCTTCGAAGACGTGATCAAGACGATCTGCACGACGAACTGCGCGTGGGGCGCGACGGTGCGGATGTCCGGCGCGCTCGTGTCGAAGCTCGGCATCGAGGCGCCGGGCGGCGGGCGGACCTTCCCGACCCCGCAGGCGATGGCCGAGGCGCCGGAGCGCTTCTACAAAGACGTCGTGCGCGCCGGCTACCGGGGCCCCTACCTGCGCTCGCTCGCCACCGACGTCGCCGCGGGCGAGCTCGACCTCGAATCGCTGAACGACCCAGAGCTACCGGACGACGAGGTCGCCGAGCGCCTGCTCGCGCTGCCGGGCTGCGGCCCCTACGCGACGGCGCACATGATGATGCTGCTCGGCCGCTACTCGCGGCTCATTCTCGACTCGTGGACGCGCCCGAAGTACGCGCGGCTCCGGGGCCGCAAGGCGTCCGACAAGACGATCGAGCGCCGCTTCCGCGCCTACCGCGACTACGCGGGGCTCGCGTTCTGGCTCTACCTCACGCGGGACTGGGTGGCAGAGACGTGATCGGCGGAGAGCGCCCGCTTCCTTCGCGGGCGCCCTCTCCCCTTCCCCGTTGCTAAGCAGAAACCGGCATTGGCTGGGCAGTCGCTGCGCCCACGAGACCGTTCCTGTGGGCCCACCGGCTGGCCTCCGTGCGATTCGCCACGTCCAGCTTCCTGTAGATGTTCGAAAGGTGGAACTTCACGGTCTGCTCGGTGACCCAGAGCATCCGTGCAAGCTCACGATTCGAGTGGCCCTCGGCGACGAGCGCGAGGATCTCCCGCTCCCGCCGCGTCAGTGCGACGTCCTCGTCCTCACGACCGGCTGCGACGGGCGGCAGGGAGCTGGGTGAGCTCCCATTCGTCGAAGCGGAGTTCGCGAGGAAGATGGTGTGATCGAACGTCTGCCGGACCGTTGCCGCGACGTCTTCCGGATGTGCGGTCTTCACGGCGTACGCCAAAGCGCCGGCATCGAACGCAGCGTCGATGTCGACATGATCCCGTGAAGCTCCGAGGACGATGATCCGAAGAGCGCTCAAGCGCTCCCGGCACGCGCGGATGAGCTCACTGCCGCTCATGCCGCCGTTCAGCGTCTCGGTCTCGCAGATCAGGACGTCGGGTTGCTTCTCGACGACCAGCTCGAGGGCATCCTCGGGCGAGGTCGTCCGTCCTACGACGGTCACCTCGATCGACCGCAGAATCGACTCGAGCGCGTCGAGCCAAAGAGGGTGTGGATCGAGTAGGACCGCAGTTCGATGGGTCTTACTGGCCAAGAGACGTGCCGCCTTTCTCCCCCCTGCCGCTAGGTGGAACAGCACTGTTCTACCGGATCTGGGCCTACCTGTAAAGGGGTGTAGGTAGAAAAATTCTAGATAAACCTGCTGAAGTCTCTGTGGAAGCGAGCGATTTTCTGTTGATAACGGTAATTTCGCTGTGGATCGGCCCTGCGCAATGCGGATGGCGGGGTCTAGATCTCCCCTACTCGATTTGCACCCTGGACCCAACCCGTCTGAACGGGGCGTAGATTCCCACCCCCCGGCCCGTTTAGCCTGGCTGCACCGCGGAGGCAGTGCCGCATGCCTGCGCAGGGAGGGCGGACGCGGCTCCGCCCGGGTAGGCGACGCCTCCCGGAGGCCAAGCGGGAGGCCCGCCTGCCCTACCGGGCCGCGTTCGGCCGACCCTCCTGTTAGGTTTGCGCGCTGCAGACGCGGAGCCCCCGCCGCGGATGCGCCCCCTATGCGGCGCAACGACCCGGATCACCTGTTCGGGCCATGCCTCGGCCTCGAGATCGGTCGATTTCTCAGTCGGCCTCGCCGCCCATTCTGGAGGTCCCGTGAGACAAAGCCACAAAGCCCTACTCGTCTTCGTCGCATTTGCGTTCGCCGCGCTGCTCGTTGCCGGTTCGAGCGCCGCTCGGAGCAGCCGCGCGCCGCGGAGCGTCGCAGTGCCGCGAGTCACCGGCAAGCCCTTCGTCGGCCGTACGCTGAAGGCGACGCGGGGCCGGTGGGCGAACAAGCCTTCGCACTACCGCTTCACGTGGCAACGGTGTAACGCGCGCGGCTATTGCCGCTCGGTTCGCGGCGCCCACCGCGCGTCCTACCGGCTGAAAGCACGCGACGCGGGCACGCGGCTGCGCGTCATGGTGACGGCGTGGAACAAGTCGGGCCGGTCCTCCGCGGCCTCGGCGCCGACCGGAAAGGTGACGATGCCGGCGGCGGCGCCGCCTCCGCCCCCGCCTCCGCCGCCTCCACCGCCGACGG
>DATDFL010000127.1:0-43538 GCA_036522595.1 Gaiellaceae bacterium | reverse complement strand
CCCCGCCCGTTCCGCCGCCCCCGCCCCCGCCACAAGTGCGCTGTCGCGTTCCGCGCGTGGTCGGCCTTCGTCTCGCGCGTGCGAAGACGAGGATCCGCAGGGCCCACTGCTCGGTGGGCAAGATCACGCGGCGGCACGCAGCCAAGCGCCGCGTGGGCCTAGTGATCGCGCAGACTCCCAGGCCGCGCGCCGTGAGACGGCGCGGCGCAAAGGTCAACCTGGTCGTCGGCCGGCGCTAGTCTCCGCGCCGGTGAAGAAGCCACGCTCCGTCCGTGCTGCGGACGTCGGCGGCAAGCGCATCCTCGTGCGCGCCGACCTGAACGTGCCGCTCGAGGACGGGCGGGTCGCCGACGACACCCGCATCCAGGCGGCGCTGCCGACCCTGCGCTATCTGCTCGAGCAGCAGGCCGAGAGCGTCGCCGTCTGCTCGCACCTCGGCCGCCCGAAAGGGCCGGACCCGGCGTTCTCGATGGAACCGGTTCGCGCCGCGCTGCGGCAGCTTCTGCCGGACGAGCGGATCGAGGTGCTCGAGAACACGCGCTTCGACCCGGGCGAGACGAAGAACGACCCCGGCTTCGCGCGCCGGCTCGCCGAGGGCCGCCATCTCTTCGTCGAGGATGCCTTCGGCTCGGTCCACCGTGCGCACGCCTCGACCGTCGGCGTGGCCGAGCTCCTTCCCGCCTACGCGGGTCTACTGCTCGAACGCGAGCTCGAGGAGCTCGGCAAGCTGCTCGGCGAGGTCGAGCGCCCGTTCGTGCTCGTCTCGGGAGGCGCCAAGGTCGAGGACAAGCTCGGCGTCCTCCGAAACCTCGGCGGCCGGGCCGACACGGTGCTCGTCGGCGGCAAAATGGCCGAGCAGCTCCGCGAGGACAACCCGCTCGGCTTCGAGGTCGAGCTGCCTCGGGACGTCGTGGCCGCGGCCGCCTTCGAGCCGGACGCCCAGACCCAGGTCGTTCCCTACAACGCGCTCCCGGACGGCTGGCTCGGCCTCGACATCGGGCCCGAGACGCGTGAGGCCTTCGCCGCCGAGATCGCCCGCGCAGAGACGATCTTCTGGAACGGCCCGATGGGCGTCTTCGAGTGGCCGTCCTTCGCGGAAGGAACACGCGCAGTGGCTCAGGCGGTCGCGCAGTCCGATGCCTACTCGGTCGTCGGCGGCGCGGACTCGGCGCGCGCGCTCCACGAGCTCGGCCTCGACGACCAGGTGTCGTGGCTCTCCACGGGCGGCGGCGCCGCGCTGGAGCTCCTCGAGGGGACGGAGTTGCCCGGAGTCGCGGTGATTCCGGAGGCGTGACGCTACTGGGTTGACAACTGCCGCAGCGCTGGCAGAGACTCCTCTATCAGGCAGGTATAGGGGGAAACAGAGAGGAGGAGTCATGAGGAAACCCACCTCGCGCGTGGTTTTCCGGGCGGCGGTGCTTCTCACGGTGCTCTGCGGAGCGCTGGTCCTGGGACCGGGCGTCGCGAAGCCCGCGCCTGCGACCGCGAGAGCGAGTCACCTGACGTTCAATCCGGTGGCGCATCTCTCGGCGAGCGGAGAAGCAGAGCCACTCTGCGAGAGCGAGGCCAAGTCGATTTGCCGCGACGCCTTCAAGACGCCGGGCGATCCGTACGTCGGGCACGACGAGCCGTCGGTTGCGTTCCGATCGTCCGAGCCCGGCTCGGCCAACGACATCACCTATGTCGTGCGTCTTCCGAAAGACCCGCCGCAGCGGCCGAGGGCCGACGGCTCGGGCGGCGTGTGGAACTTCGAGCTCCGCCCGACGTTCTGGCTCGGCCTGACGCTCTGTGACACCGAGTCCGCGCCCGAGTACACCGACACGTGCACGCCGGACTCGGACGCGAACAACCTCGTCGGCACGGACCCCGCCGCGCCCGACTACATCGGCAAGCACCCGGGCAACGCGTTCATGGAGCTGCAGTTCTACGGCCCGGGGTACGTCCCGCAGTTCGAGGGGTTCGGCTGTGACGCCACCCACTACTGCGCGAACATGACGATCGACAGCCTGACCGAGGACCAGAACACGCACACGTTCAACACCGAGGACTGCGACAACTACATCCTCGGCGGCCAGGAGCCCATCAACTGGGCTTACGTCACCAAGAACGGGCAATCGCAGGCGCCTGCCGATCCGCTCTTCACGGGGACGTTCGACAACCCGAACTTCGCGGCCATCAACCCGGACTACAGCAAGGACTTGCTGATGAACCCGGGCGACCGGATCCGGATCCACCTGCACGACACGGCGGCCGGGTTCCGGGCCGATCTCACCGACCTGGACACACGCCAGAGCGGGTCGATGACGGCCTCGATCGCGAACGGGTTCGCGCACGTGCTTTACACGCCGGGCGATGACAACCCGTGCCAGTCCGCGCCGTATGCGTTCCACGCCGAATACAGCACGGCCGACGCGCGCGGGAACACGTGGTCGGCGCACACGACGAACGTCTCGTACTCCGACGAGATCGGTCACTTCGAGCACTGCCAGGCGCTCGACGAGAACTTCAACTGCGCCGTCGCGGGCTCGGATGACCCCGACGGTCTCGACGAAGACGACGTCTTCTGTGTTCCGGGGAGCGACTCGACGCGGATCCACATCAACGGGTGCTTCCAGGCCGACCTCGACTTCGACGGGCCGTCGTACCAGAACGACTGGCCTGGAACGAACCCGAACGTCCACCGCGACCGGGTCCTCCACATGGAGCCGGTCATCTTCTCGAGCCCGACCACGAACGGCGGGCACCAGTACCCGCGGTTCCAGTTCGAGGCCGACATGCCGGCATTCGAGCCGACCTGCAACACCGTCACCGGCGCCGGCTGCACGAACCCGCCTCCGGGCGCGGAGTTCTATCCGTTCTATTCGACCCGGCTCGACGTCGTGCACGGCCACGGTCGGCCGCGCTACGTCTGCAACTGGCAGGAGGGCGGCGACTTCATCCCGGGCACGCTGAACGACTACGGCGGGAGCTCGGCGGAGTTCGGGCCGCTGCTGCTGACGACGTACCCAGGGGCCGGCTTCACGCCGATCCAGCGGTACGAGAACTTCAACAGCGGCGACCACGCCAACACCTGCCCAGCTTCGGGCTGACTCGACCATTCGAGGGGAGCGGCTGCGCGCCGCTCCCCTCGTTTCTACCGCGGCGTGGGGTCGAGGAAGACCTCGCTCACGGCCGAGACCTCGTTGCGGAGGTGCTGGTCGACCTCGGTCGCGAGGTGCTCGATCCCCTCGGCGTCGCGCCCGTCGTCCGCGAGGCCGACGCGCGCCGCCACGAGCAGCGACTCGGGCCCGAGGTACATCGTCCGCAGGTCGATCACCTCGTCCACGCCCGGATGCTCCTGGAGCGCTTCCCGGATGCGGCGCAGCTCCTCGGGCCGTGCGCCCGCACCGATCAGCAGCTCTTTGTAGTCGCCCGCCAGCCGGTACGCCACGTAGACGAGGATTGCGCCGACCACGAGCGCGGCCGCCGCGTCCCAGACGACATCGCCCGTGAGCTGGTGCAGGCCGATGCCGAGCGCCGCGACGAGCACGCCGCCGACGGCCACCGTGTCCTCGGCGACGACCGTCTTCGAAGCAGGCTCGGTGCTCTCGCGGATGTACTCGCGCCAGCCCTTGCCGGCTTTCTTCGCGTCACCGCGCGTCTGCCGCACTGCCCGGATCAGCGAGAGGCTCTCGGCGACGAAGGCGAAGGCGAGCGTGCCGTAGACGAGCGCGTAGCTCGTCTCGCCGCTGGAGTGCACCAGCTCGAGGATTCCCTGCCCGGCCGAGAAGACCGCGCCGGCGAGGAAGATCACCACAGCGGCGAGGAACGACCAGAAGAACCGCTCCTTGCCGTGTCCGAACGGATGCTGCCGGTCGGGCTTCCGCTGCCCGCGCTGGATCGAGACGAGCAGGAAGACCTGGTTCGCGGTGTCCGCGATCGAGTGCGCGGCCTCCGCGAGCATCGCGGCCGAGCCGGAGAAGACCCCCGCGATCGCCTTGACGACGGCGATCGCCGCGTTCGCGGCCAGCGCGATCAGGACAGTCTTGCGTTCGGGCATCGCCTAAGGCGTCCGTCTGAAATGACCGGTCGATTCGATGGAAGTCAGGAGCACCGCTCTAACATGCCCACCCGTGCTGCTTCTAGCCGCGAACTGGAAGATGTTCAAAGGGCCGGGCGAAACGCGCGCATTCTGCGAGACGTTCCAGCCTCCGGAAGGCGTCGAAGCCGTCCTTTGCCCGCCGTTTGTCTCACTCCAGGCGGCGCTCGAGAGCGACCATGCTGTTTTCGCGCAAAACGTCCACTGGGCCGACGAGGGCGCGTTCACCGGCGAGATCTCGGCGCCGATGCTCCTGGAGCTCGGCGTCCAGGGCGCGATCGTCGGCCACTCCGAGCGGCGGCAGTTCTTCGGCGAGACCGACGAGACCGTCCGCCTGCGCACCGAGCACGCGCTCGAGGCCGGCCTGCGCGTGATCGCCTGCGTCGGAGAGCTCGAGAAGGAGCGCGAGCGCGGCGAGACCGAGGCCGTGCTCCGCCGACAGGTGTCGGTCCTTCAACATCACGACAACCTGGTGATCGCCTACGAGCCGGTCTGGGCGATCGGCACCGGCAAGACGGCGACCCCCGAGCAGGCGCAGGAGGCGCACGAGCTGATCAAGGGGCTCCTCGAGGTCCCGGTTCTGTATGGCGGCTCGGTCAAGCCCGAGAACGCGGCTGAGCTGCTCTCGCAGGGGCACGTCGACGGCGCGCTCGTCGGCGGGGCATCGCTCGACGTGGGATCGTTCACCGCGATTTGCCAGGCCGCAGCGTCCCTCTCGTAGCGCTCGTCATCCTCGACGGCTGGGGCTGCGCGCCGCCCGGCCCGGGGAATGCGGTCTCGCTGGCGGAGACGCCGAACTTCGACCGGCTCTGGGCGGAGTACCCGCACACGACGCTGAAGGCGAGCGGCGAGGCGGTCGGCCTGCCGCACGGCCAGATGGGCAACTCCGAGGTAGGCCACCTGACGATCGGCTCGGGCCGCGTGCTCGACCAGGACCTGCAGCGGATCAACCGCGCGATCGAGGACGGCTCCTTCTTCGAGAACCGGGCGCTGAAGGCCGCCTTCGGGAAAGGCGGCGACGTCCACCTGCTCGGGCTCGTCTCGAAAGGCGGCGTCCACTCCCACCTGAACCACCTCAAGGCGCTGCTCCGGTTCGCCCCCGAGCGCACCTGGATCCACGCCTTCACGGACGGGCGCGACGTCTCGCCGCACGCCGCCGAGCACGATCTCGCCGAGCTCCCGGCCGGCCGGATCGCGACCGTCTGCGGCCGCTACTACGCGATGGACCGCGACCAGCGCTGGGAGCGGACGCAGCGCGCCTACGACGCGATCGTTGACGGGAAGGGCAAACGTGCAGACGATGCGATAGAGGCGATCAAAGCGAGCTACGACGGGAACGTCACCGACGAGTTCATCGAGCCGGTCGTGCTGGAGGGGAGACCGCGGCTCGGGCCCGACGACGCGGCGATCTTCTTCAACTTCCGCCCTGACCGCGCGCGCCAGCTCAGCCAGAAGCTGCTCGAGGGCGGCTTCGACCTGACGACGATGACGCGCTACAGCCACGAGCTCGACTGCCCGGTCGCGTTCGGCGAGCGCGAGGTCGACGAGACGCTCGCGCAGGCTCTCGCCGAGCAGGGCGTCAAGCAGCTCCACGTCGCCGAGACCGAGAAATACGCGCACGTGACGTACTTCCTCAACGGCGGTCGCGAAGAGGAGTGGGGTGGGGAGACGAGGATCCTGGTTCCCAGCCCGCGCGAGGTGGGCACCTATGACAAGAAGCCCGAGATGTCCGCCTCGGAAGTCGCCGATCGGTTCTGCTCAGAGCTCGATAGCGATGGCTACGGCTTCGCGATCGTCAACTTCGCGAATCCCGACATGGTCGGGCACAGCGGTGTCATCCCGGCCGTCGTGAAGGCCGTGGAGACGACGGATGCCTGTCTTGGAGAGGTGGTCGAAACCGTTCAGCGGCTCGGCGGGGTAACACTGGTGACGGCCGACCACGGCAACGCCGAACAGATGTACGAGGAAGACGGCACGAGCCCGCACACCGCGCACACCTCGAACCCCGTACCGCTCATCGTCACGGACCCCGATGCAACGCTCCGCGAGGACGGTGAGCTGCGAGATCTCGCACCTACCGCAATCTCGTACCTCGGCCTCACGAAACCCTTACAGATGTCGGGGGAAAATCTCTGCACATGACCACAATCCGCTCTATACTCCCCTTCCCTTGAGCCTCGCTCAGCCTGACCCTGGCGTCCTGCGGAAGGCGCAACGAGGAGACGAGCGCGCGTTTTCGTTGATCCTTCGCGCGTACGAGACTCCCGTCTTCAACTACGTGTTGAGGCTCGTGAACGGCGACCGCAGCCTCGCCGAGGATCTGACGCAGGAGGTCTTCCTCCGCGTCTTCCAGGGGCTGCCGAAGTTCTCGCTGCGCTGCAAGTTCACGACGTGGCTCTTCCAGGTGACGAAGAACCGCGTGCTGGACGAGCTGCGAGCCGTCGAGCGGCGGCCGCGGGCGCTGGTGGCGCTCGACGACATCGCTCCGCTCGAGGTGCTGGACGCGCCGGTCGAGCGGCTCGAGGAGATGGACTCGCTCTGGCGCGCGGTCGAGAACCTGACCGTCGACCTGAAGATGGCGCTGCTGCTCCGCGACGTCGTCGGGCTCTCGTACACGGAGATCGCCGACTCGCTCGAGATCACGCTCGCGACCGTCAAGTGGCGGATCTACAAGGCGCGGGAGGAAGTCCAGCTCGCGCTCGCCCGCGACGGCATCACCTTCGGCGCGCCCGCGGCGGCCGAGGAACAGGTCTCGGGCTAGCCTGCCTTTCACTCTCGCGCAGCTCGAACAGGCCATTCGCGAGGCCTGGAGCCTGGATACCGCCGACGAGGAGAACGACTGGTCGCCTGAGAATCCCGGCTGTGGGCAGTGCGACATCACTTCGCTCGTCGTGCACGATTTTCTCGGCGGTGAGCTGCTGGCCGCGGACGTCTACCTCGAGGGTGAACGGGTCGAGTCGCACATGTGGAACCGGCTGTCTTCGGGGGTCGAGATCGATCTCACACGCGATCAGTTCCAGCGGGGCGAGGCGATCGGCGAGCCAACTCCGCGCCCGCGGCCGGCGAAGCTCGATCCCGCGCACCCGCGCTACTTCCGTTACGAGCAGTACCTCGTGCTCTCGAAGCGCGTGCGCAGCCGCCTTGGCCTATCGCCGTGAGTAGCGCCTGAGCCAGGCCGCGATGTTGCGGGCTTGCTCCTGTGCGTCGGCGCCGCGCGGGATCTGCGGAACCGCCCTCGGTCTCGGGGGTGGCTGCTTGCTCGATTTCCCACCCGTGAGCGTGACTGCGAGGAGGATCGCGGCGATTGCGGCCGCTGCAACCAGGCCGAGCCAGAGCTTCCACCGGCTCGGCTCGGGCCGAGCTGGGATCGGCCGCGTGGCTGGGGTTGCGAGCTCGCCTTCGAGGTCGGTCGGTCGGTACGACGGGTTCCGGGCGAGACAGCGCATGACCACGTCCTCGAAGTCCCGCGGGACCTCCGGCGCAAGTTCGCGGACCGGCGCGGCTGTCTCGAGCGGGGGCCTTCCGGTGAGCAGCTCGTAGAGCACGGCTCCCAGGGAGTAGACGTCCGAGGCGGGAGTCGCCTGCTCGCCCCGCGCCTGCTCGGGGGCGAGGTATGCAGCCGTTCCGAGCACGGTTCCGGGCTGCGTGAGCGAGGTGTCCTCCGCGGCGCGGGCGATCCCGAAATCGGCGACTTTGAGCGTGCCGTCCTCGCGCAGCAACAGGTTCTGCGGCTTGATGTCCCGGTGGACGAGCCCGGCAGCGTGAGCGTGCGCCAGTCCGCGAGCAGCCTGGAGCGCGAGACCGCGCGCCTCGTCGGGCGGCAGCCGGCCGCGGCGCGCGAGCAGCTCGGCGACCGTCTGGCCCTCGACGTGCTCCATCACGATGTACGGGCGGCCCCCGTCTTCGCCCGCGTCGAAGACGCTGACCACGTTCGGGTGCGAGAGACGCGCCGCCAGCCGCGCCTCCCGGACGAAGCGCGCGCGCAAGCCCTCGTCCGAAGCGTCCAGGACCTTGACGGCGACCGGCCGGTCGAGCTCGGTATCGCGGGCGAGGTACACCGTCGCCATGCCGCCGTGCCCGAGGGGCCGGTCCAGCCGGTAGCGCTCAGTCGCCTTCATCGCCCCTTGCCGTGCTTCTTCTTCTTGTGACCCTTGTGCTTGCCGTGCTTCTGCTGCGGCGGCAGGCACTTGGGGATGCGCGAGACGACGTCGTTCGCGGCGCTCATCAGCTGCTCGCGGTAACGCTCCGGGATCCGCGCGACCGCGTTGATGACATCGGTCTGGAGCTTCACCGCCGGATCGCGCGCGGCGCAGCCCTGCGCGGCGGCGAGGGCGTCGGCATCGGCGGCGAGCTGCTGGGCGACCCGGGCAGGGATCCTCGGCGGCGGCTTGGTCGTGCGGGTCGGCGCCGAGCCGCCGCCGCACCCGGCGAGAAACAGCACGCTAGATGCCGCGAGCCAGACGCTCCGCCAGCGCATCCGGCAACCCCCTTTCGCGAATCTCCTCCTGGGTGCGCTCGAACGCGTAGGGAACGCGGTGAAACGAGGCCCGCGCACTGCCGTAGTCGAGCAGGAGCCAGGCCGCGCGAGGATCGCCGTCCCGCGGCTGGCCGACCGAGCCCGGGTTGAGTACGAGCCGCGCGTCCGCGCCCAGCTCCGCCTCCGTCCCCTCGGGAGCGAGCCCGCCGGCCATCGAGCCGTCCACGGAGGCGAGCGCCAGGGGCACGTGGCTGTGGCCGACCAGCACGAGCGGCTCCTCGGTCAGCTCGAACGCGGCCTCGGCAGCTTCCGCCGAGAGCACGTAGTCCCAGACGGGGTCGCGCGGGCTCGCGTGAAAGAGCTCGACCCCCGCTGTGCGCGCAGCCGGCTTCAGCGACTCCAGGTAGGCGCGCGGCCCCTCGCGAAGCGCCTCTCGCGTCCACCGCGCGCTGACGACCGCGTCGGGTGCGAACTCCTCGAGGTCGAGCCGGCCGAGCACGCCGAGGTCGTGATTGCCCGCGAGGCAGACCGCCGCGCGCTGCTGCACCGCCTCGCAGCACGGGTTCGGCCGCGGCCCGTAGCCGACGAGATCGCCCAGGCACCACAGCTCGTCCACGCCCTCGCCGTCGATCGCTTCGAGCACGGCTTCGAGCGCGTGCAGGTTCGCGTGGACGTCTGAGATAACGGCGATCCGCCTCGTCAAGCCAGAAACCTTACGAGCTAGACAGCCGTGATCCGGTAAAGACCTTCTTCCAGCTCGACCGAGCCGGGCCTCGCGCCGGAGATCTCGACCTCGACCGGATGCCGCTCGGAGGGCCGGTCGGTGGGCATCCAGCCGCGCCCGGGCGGTGCCAGGATCAGCGTCCGCCCCTTTTCGCCGACGAATGCCAGGCGTCCTTCCTCATCCAGGGTTCCGTCCCAGAGCTCGAGGCCGACGGTCTGTAGCTCGGCCGCCATCGCGCGGGTGTCGCCGACGAGCCCGAGCTCCGAGAGCCCGAGGGGGCCTTCGAGGCCTTCGTGCGCGATCAGCTCGACGATGTTCCCGGCCGGGTCGTGGAAGTAGAAGGCCCTCGCGTTCCAGTTGTCGAAGTCGAAAACCTCTTCGCCCTCGGCCAGCTCGTCGAAGCGCTCCGGTGCCGCCAGAAACGCGAAGTGGTAGAAGGGCGCGCCCTCGCCGGCCGTGAACTCGAGCTCAGTCTCGCCGGTGTTGAGCCGCGCGTAGAACTCGTGCAGGTCAGGGAGCAGATGCGCCGGAGCTCGGAGGCGCACCCGTTTGAACCTCAGTTCGCGTCGCCCTCCGTCGTCTCCGGGAGGTTGCGGATCCCCTCACGGGACGACCATTTCGACCACGAGTCGTTCATCGCGTCGAGCAGCTCACGCATGAACCGCGTCGACATGTTCACGCGCGAGACGACGACCCCCGGCACGTCGCCTTCCTCGACCTCGTGGTCGATGCGCGCGAAGGTGATCGTGAACTCGTAGTCCGAGAAGCTGATGTTGGCGAAGTTGGCGTAGACCCCGGCCAGGTGATCCGGGTCGAGGTGGATGTTGAGCTGGCGCTCCTGGCCTTCCTCGTCCATGCGTCGAGGATACTAGAGGCGTGAGGGGCTCTTTCACCCCGCGCCGGGTGGTCTATGCGGTTGCGGCGGCTGCAGGCGTGATCGCGGCCGGAACCGTGGGCTTCCACGAGTCGCTGGACGAGAGCTGGGTGCAGTCGTTTTACCGCGCGGTCGTGACCGCGACGCTTGCCGGCCTCGACACCGTCCCGCGGAGCGACTGGGCCCGGGGAATCTCGATCGTCCTCGTGCTCGCGGGACTGACTATCTTTGCCTACGTGGCGTCGATCCTCGTCGAGGGGATCGCGCACGGTGTCTTCACGGGAGCGCTGGCGGAGCGCAGGAGGCGACGGACGATCGAGCACCTCAACGACCACTACATCATCTGCGGCTACGGCCGCGTCGGCCGGAACGTGGCGGCCGAGTTCCGCGAGGCGGAGATCGAGTACGTCGTCCTCGACTTCAGCCCAGAAGCGATCGAAGCCGCGCGGGAGGCCGGAGCGCTCTACGTTGAAGGAACCGGCACCGAGGACGAGGACCTCCGCGAGGCCGGGCTGGAGCGCGCGCGGGGGCTCGTCGCCTCCTCCGACTCCGACTCGGACAACCTCTACATCACGCTCTCGGCGCGGAACGCGCGGCCGAACCTGCTGATCGTCGCGCGCGCCTCCGACGAGGACGCGGCCAAGAAGCTGCGGCTCGCCGGAGCGGACCGCGTCGTCCAGCCGTACTCGTCCGCGGGCAAGGAGATGGCCAAGCTCGTCCTGCGACCGCAGGTGGCCGCCTTCCTCGACATCGTCTCGACGAGCGGCGGCCCAGAGCTGCGCTTCGAGGAGATCGAGGTGGACGAGACCTGCGAGCACGCGGGCCAGTCGATCCGCGAGCTGCGCGTTCGCGAGGTGACCGGGGCGATGATCGTCGCGCTCCGCAAGCGGGACGGCACCTTCGACACGACGCCCGATCCCGACGCCACGCTGGACGTCGGCGACGTGATCATCGCGGCCGGCACGCCCGACGAGCTCCGCCGCCTCGAAGAGCTGTTCGCTCGCCGCGAAGCCGTTGCCTGACACCGCAGTCTCGCGCCTGGAGGCGCGGCTGAGCGAGCTCGCGGGGGCTCCGGTCGAGCTCGACCGGCCGCACGACGCGCAGCACGGGGACTACGCGACCAACGTCGCCATGCAGCTCGCGCCGGTGCGGAAGCGCTCGCCGCGGGAGCTCGGCGATGAGCTCGCTGGGGTCGCCACCGGGCTCGACGAGGTGGAGCGCGCAGAGGTGGCGGGGCCGGGGTTCGTCAACCTCTGGCTCGCTCCGGATTGGTACGGCGAGGCGCTCGGGGAGATGCTCGAAGCCGGCGCTGACTACGGTGCCGGCCGCGCAGATCCGAAGCAGCGGATCCAGGTCGAGATGGTCTCGGCGAACCCGACCGGCCCGATCACCGTCGCGTCGGCGCGGAACGGCGCGATCGGCGACTCGGTCGCGCGACTGCTCGAGCTCGCGGGGCACGACGTCGAGCGCGAGTACTACTACAACGACGCGGGCGCGCAGATGGAGAAGTTCCGCGAGTCGGTCGAGGCAATTCGCCGCGGGGAGGAGCCTCCCGAGGACGGCTACCGGGGCGAGTACGTCGTCGAGCTCGCGCGTGAGGAAAGCGATCCGGTGCCGAAGATGCTCGGGCAGATCGAGGCTTCCCTCGAGCGCTTCCGGATCCACTTCGACTCGTGGGCGCTCCAGAGCGAGCTCGAGAAGAAGCTGCCCGAGTTCCTGCCGCGAGTCGACACCTATGAGAAGGACGGCGCTCTTTGGGCGCGCTCGTCGAACTACGGCGACGAGGACGATCGGGTGATCGTGCGCTCCCCGGAGCAGGGCGGGACGCCGACCTACCGCGCCGCCGACATCGTCTACCTCGCCGACAAGCTCGAGCGCGGCTTCGACCGCGCGATCTACGTGCTCGGCGCCGACCATCACGGCACGCGCAACTGGTACGGGGCGATCGCCCGGATGCTCGGCTACGAGCCCGAGCGGCTCGAGGTGCTGCTGTACCAGCTCGTCCACCTGACCCGCGGCGGCGAGCAGGCCCGGATCTCGAAGCGCCGCGGCGACGTCGTGTTCCTCGACGACTTCATGGACGAGGTCGGCGTCGACGCCGCACGCTGGTACCTCGTCAACCGCGGGCCCGACCAGACGATCGAGATCGACGTCGACCTCGCGGCCGAGCGCTCGGTCAAGAACCCCGTCTACTACGTCCAGTACGCCCACGCCCGGATCGCGGGAATCCTCCGCAACGCCGCCGGCGCCCCAAGTAACAGTCTGTTACAAGGTCGGGCTCCGGAGCCTGAGGAGCGGGACCTGATCAAGCGGCTCGCGGAGTTTCCCGGAATCGCCGCGGAGGCGGCCGAACGGCGTGGGCCGCAGGCGCTGCCGACCTACGCGATTCGCGTCGCCGACGACTTCCACCGCTTCTACGACCGGCACCGCGTGCTCGAGAGCGAGGAGCAGGCCTTCCGGCTCGGGCTCTGCACCGCGACGCAGAGCGTGATAGCGCGCTGCCTGGATCTCGTGGGCGTGGAAGCGCCGGAGCGGATGTAGGATCGCCGCCTGAACGGCAACGTCCCGGACCGGAACCTCGCGCTCGAGCTCGTGCGCGTCACGGAAGCCGCCGCGATGGCGGCAGGCCGCTGGATCGGACGCGGCGACAAGGAGGACGCCGATCAGGCCGCAGTGGACGGGATGCGGGCGATGCTCGACACCGTCTCGATGGCCGGCGTCGTCGTGATCGGCGAGGGCGAGAAGGACAAGGCGCCGATGCTCTACAACGGCGAGGAGGTCGGCGATGGACGCGGGCCCGAGGTGGACGTAGCCGTCGATCCGCTGGAGGGGACGCGGCTGACGGCAAAGGGCCAGCCGAACGCGATCGCCGTCATCGCCGTGGCGGAGCGCGGGACGATGTTCTTCCCGGGCGCGGCCGTCTACATGGACAAGATCGCCTGCGGGCCCGAGGCGATCGACCAGGTCGACATCAACGCGCCCGCGCGCGAGAACGTGGAGCGGGTTGCGAAGGCGAAGGGCCGCAAGCCGAGGGAGCTCACGGTGGTCGTGCTCGAGCGCGGCCGGCACGAGGCGCTGATCGCCGAGCTGCGCGAGACCGGCGTGAAGGTGCTCCTGATCCCGGACGGCGACGTTGCTCCGGCGATCGCGGCCGCCCAGCCGTCGACCGGCGTCGATCTGTTGATGGGAGTAGGGGGCACACCCGAAGGTGTCATCGCCGCGGCGGCGCTGAAGTGCGTGGGCGGCGGCGTGCAGGGCAAGCTCTGGCCCCGCGACGACGTCGAGCGGCAGGCGCTCGTCGACGCGGGCCTCGACCCGGACCGCGTGCTGACGACCGACGACCTCGTCTCGGGCGAAGACGTTTTCGTCGCGGCGACGGGAGTCACGACGGGCGCGCTTCTTCGCGGCGTGCGCTACACACCGGACGGCGCGGTCACGGACTCGATCGTCATGCGCTCCCGCTCAGGCACGGTGCGGCGGGTCGAGGCGACGCACGCTTTCGACAAGCTGGAGCGCTTCTCGGGCCGCGAATACCGGCCCTAGGCGGCCGCGGTCTCCATCTCCGGCGCGTAGGAGCCCGTTCGAGCTGCGCCGTTGAACTTCGCCCGGCGATAGAACGCCTTCTGCGCGTCCTTGACTTTCGCCTCGTCGCCGCCCCAGGCCTTCAGCGCCGGAGCCTGCAGCGCGCGGCCGTACGAGAACGAGAGCTCCCACGGATGCGGCCCGCGGGCGTTCATCGCGTTCAGGTGTGCGGTCGCGTCCTCGTCGGTCTGGCCGCCCGACAAGAAGACGATCCCGGGCACCGCGGCCGGCACGTGCCGGGTCAGCACGTCCACCGTCGCCTCGGCCACCTCGTCGACTCCCGCCCGATCCGAGGCGTCGTAGCCGGAGAGAACCATGTTCGGCTTCAGCAGCGTCCCGTAGAGGTCGACCCGCTGGTCGTGCAGCTCCGTGTAGACGGCCTGCAGCGCCCGGCCCGTCGCCTTCGCGGCCTCTTCGATGGAGTGCGAGCCGTCCATCAGCACCTCGGGCTCGACGATCGGCACCAGGCCAGCCTCCTGCGACAACGCCGCGTACCGAGCGAGCGCGTGCGCGTTCGTCCACGCGCAGTACTCGCTCGGCCGCCCGTCGCCGACCGAGTAGGTCGCGCGCCACTTCGTGAACCTCGCGCCGAGCTCGTGGTACTCGTTGAGCCGCTCCCGGAGCCCGTCCAGGCCTTCGGTGACCGTCTCGCCCTCGGCGAGCGCGAGTGGCTTCGCGCCCTTGTCGACCTTGATCCCCGGAATGATCCCGCGACTCTCGAGGAGCTTCGGGAACGGCGTCCCGTCGGACGCGCTCTGGCGCAGCGTCTCGTCGAAGAGGATCACGCCGCTGATGTACTCCTCGACCCCGTCGGTCGTGAAGAGCAGCTCGCGATACGCGCGGCGGTTGTCCTCCGTGGACTCGACGCTGATCGAGTCGAAACGCTTCTTGATCGTCCCGTCGCTCTCGTCGGCGGCGAGGATCCCTTTGCCCTCGGCGACGAGCGCCTTTGCGGTCTCGTGGAGTTCGGTTCCCATCTCGGCTCCCCCTTCGTTGGCTCCTACTGATTATCCCCTCCCGCGGCGCCTTGAAGCAGCAGCTGAACGCGACGGAGCTCCGTCGCCGACGCGGGCTCGATCGCTCCCGCGCTGACCCACCAGGCCGGATGGATCTCGTTCCAGCCGTGCTCGGTGTCGTCGACCCAGGGGCCGACCACCTCGATCCGGGCGCCCTCCTCCGGCACGACGACGCGCGCGCGGTCCTGGGGGATGATCTCCACCACGAGGTTGTCGCCGATCCGCGAGTTGCCGTCCGCGAGGAGCTCTTCGTAGCCCGGGTCGGGGCGAAGGTCGATGTGGACGTCCCCGTCGTACTCCTCGAACTTCACCTTGTGCACCGTCCCGATTGCGATTCTGCAGCGGCTCTTCACGATCAAGCGCTGCGGGTGGTAGACACCGGCCAGCGGCCCGCCGACGCGACAGTACGGCGAGGGGAGCGTCACGTGACGACGTAGGCTGCAGGCGGCTGCGCAGAGCGCGAGGAAGAGCCCGAGCACGACCGCCGGCCGGCGCATCCACCGAGGGTGCCTGGGCCGCGCCGCACGCGAAAGTCGCACTTACGGACAGTCCATTGCCTCGAGTCCCTCTTGAAGGAGGCGTTGCCGGAACCCGCGCGTTAGGCTCGCACTCTCTCCCTCTCCCTGGAGAGTTCGAGCCGACAGGACCGGTTTCCCGTTTAGCCCCGGAGGCCAGCGAGTACCTGCCGCCGGTACCCGCGCGGGGCCGGTCCTATCGACTCGGCCCTAGACTCTAAGCGACATTTGTAGCGATCTCTAGGTCTGGAGGCAACTGGGCTAGTATCGGCTGCACGCGGACGTAGCTCAGTTGGCAGAGCATCAGCTTCCCAAGCTGAGGGTCGCGGGTTCGATCCCCGTCGTCCGCTCTCTCTAGATCAAGCCGAAACCCGCTTCGCTAGGCGGGTTTCCTTTCGGGAGAAGATCCGCGCGGGAGGAGCAAGGCATGCGCTCGCTGCTTGTAGTCGGGAGCACTACGTGGGAGAATGGATGGCAAGCGCACCCGGAGACCAACCGGGCGCGCTTGGCGGGCCTCGGGATGTTGCCCTTGGGCTAATACAGCAGCGGCGCAATCTGCCGCGTGCTGTTCTCAGGGGAGGAGCAGGGATGAGGCGTCGAATCAGTATCTGGGGCGTGATCGCGTGCGCGGTCGCGGCGCTGGGGCTCGCGCCCGCTGCGCTCGCGGCAACGCCGCAGCAGATCTACCGGGACTACGCACAGCACGGTCGGCTCACGCACGACTACTCGCGGAGCGACCTGGAGCGCGCGCTCAGGGATGCGGCTTTGCAGGGCTATCCGCGGGTCGGAGTCCAGGGTGCCGTCCAGCAGACGCTGGGCGCACAGGCCGTCAAGTCGCGGGGAGGGCTGCCGTTCACGGGCCTCGACCTCGCGCTGATGACGGTCGGCGGCGCGGCGCTGATCGCTGCGGGCACCGGGATGCGGGCGTTCGGCCGGGCGAAGAAGTAGCGCGGTCGCCGCGGGCGTCGGTCGTAGGCTCGGGCATGTGGCCCACCACCAGCGACAGGCTCTCGTGGCGACTCTTGCTGTCGCCCTACTTGCGGCGGGATGCCTGGCCTCCGCTTGATGTACAGCTGAGGGTGTTCGTGCGTCTAGTCCACGAGACGGTCGAAGACTTGTCCGAGCGCTTCCTGCCAGACGATCGAGATATGAACCACGCGCTGAAATGGCGCATACAATGGCGCGCAAAGCGGGTACGTCGTGGTTGAGCCGAGCGAACCCAGCTTCCCAAGCTGAGGGTCGCGGCTTCGATCCCCGTCGTCCGCTTGCTGCGGCAGAGGTAGGCCAAGCGTCAAAAGGAGGCCCGCATGCCGCTCAACCTCTGTACTCCGGGGAACCGGGACGTCCTCGAGCGCAACATCTGCCTGTCCGCGCTCTCGAAGAACCTCAAGGGCGAGCTCAAGCCGCTCCACCACGCAATCGAGCGCTGCGCGAAGCTCAAGTGCAGGACGCTCAAGACCATCCACTTCCTCGAGCTGCGTGTCCTGAGCAATGCGCCGTGCGACTCGCCGTCCGGGAAGCTGCTCGACGGCGAGTTCATCGTCCGCAACCTGACGAGCGCGTTCGAGAACGGCGACGGGACGCGCCGCGGGATCCATGAAGGCGACTTCCTCTGGAAAGGCAAGGGAGCCGTCGCCGTGGGCTCGATCTCGGGGATCACCAACGCGGGCACCCACCGCGGGCCGATCTTCAAGGCCTGCCAGACCTGCGACGCGAAGGGCTGGATGGAGGGGCGCTTCTGCGGAACGATTCGGCAGTCCCGGCGGGTGCAGCTCCGCGGCTGCCAGGTGATCGGGACCTACCGCTTCGAGTACGACCCGGGCAAGACAGGCGGAACCGGCGCGATCCGCGGAACCCTCGAAGGCGAGATCGTCTGCGCCTGCCCCGGCTAGGCGTCAATCGGGACATGCCCTGGCTGGGCCGCCACGCGGTCCAGCCAGGAACGCACTGACGGAAAAGGCTCGAGGTCGAAGCCGCCCTCATCGGCGACGTGCGTGTACGCGTACAGCGCAATGTCCGCGATCGTCATCGAGCCGCCGACGAGCCACTCGCGCCCGTCGAGGTGCCGCTCCATCGCGCCGAGCGCCTTCGCGCCCTGCGCGTGCCAGCCCTCGAGCCGGTCCTGCACGCTCCCCGGCCGGTCCGAGTACGCGAGCCAGAACCGCGCGACCGCGATCGCGGGCTCGTGGTCGTACTGCTCGAAGAACATCCACTGGAGCACCTGCGCCCGCTCGTACCTGTCCTCCGGCACGAACCGCGTGGCCTCGCCGAAGTACCAGAGGATCGCCCCGGACTCGCCGAGCGCCCGGCCGTCGTCGAGCACGAGGGTCGGGACCCGCAGCGCGGGGTTCAGCCCGCCCAGGACCTCGGGCCGGTTCGAGCGGTCGATCACGTCCATCGCCTGCCGCTCGTACTGGATCCCGAGGTGGGCGAGAAGCAGCCTGACCTTGTAGCAGTTGCCCGAGACCGGGCTGTCGTACAGCAGCACGGGACAAGCCTAGTGACGTCCCGCATGCTCTCTAGGATTGCCGCGTGAGCTTCGACGACTGGGTGCTGGCGCTCCACGTGCTCAGCGCGTTCGCGTACATCGGCGGGATCGTGCTCTTCTGGGTCCTCGTCGTCGCGGTGCGGAAGATCGACACGCCCGACGGGACGATCCGGATGGAGCCGATCGTGAAGGTCGGGAACGTCGTCATCGGGGTCGGCGCCGTCGGGACGATCGTGCTCGGGATCTACCTTGCGTTCGCGCTCGACAGCTACGCGATCTGGGACGGCTGGATCATCGCGGCCATCGTGCTCTGGGCCATCGCCGGCGCGCTCGGCCAGCGCACGGGCGCGACTTACATGCGCGGCATGACGAAGGCCCGGGAGCTCGAGACCGCTGGACAGGGCGGGTCCAGCCCCGAGCTGCTGGCGCTGAACCGGGCGTCGAACGGCGTGCTGCTGCACTTCCTGACCTCCCTCGCCGCGCTCCTGCTCCTCATCGACATGATCTTCAAGCCGGGCGCGTGACCGTCCTCGCCCTCATCCGTCCGGGCAGCTGGGAGTTCCCGCTCTTCCTGCACGTGCTCGGAGCGATGATCCTCATCGGCGGGCTGGTGACCAGCGCGAGCTCGCTCGGGTTCGCCCGGGGCGACGTGCGGTTCCTGCGGCTCGGTTACTGGTCGCTGCTCGCGGTCTCGCTGCCAGGCTGGATCCTGATGCGGATAGGCGCCGAGTGGGTCGCGTCGCGTGAGGGCTGGACAAAGAAAGGCGTCCCGAGCCCGACGTGGCTCGACATCGGCTTCTTGCTCGCCGACGCCGGCGGGCTGATCCTCCTGATCTCGCTCGTCGTCGGCGGCTTCGGTGTCCGCCGGCTCCGCCAGGGCAAGGGCGCCGGCCTGCTGAAGGCCACCCTGGTGCTTTCGCTCATCCTGCTCGCGGCGTACGTCGTCGCGGTCTGGGCGATGGCCGGCAAGCCCGACTGAGCATCTTTCCAAGCCGGTTGCTTTGGCCGGTCGGAGGCCGTAACGTCGCGCAGACCGTGCAATCAAGTGAAGGGGAGGCTGGCATGCACGGGATTCTCAGACGTACCCGCCGCACCCCGCGGCTACTAGGGCTGGCCGGGGTGATGGCGGCGTTTGCACTGGTGATCGGTGTGGGAGCGGCGAGCAAGGGCTCTGCCGCGACCGCGACGGCCGGCTCCGTTCAGGGGCCGACGGTCGTGTGGGACGCCGCCCACGACCTCTCGCCGCCGCTGCGCGAGCTGGCGCAGGGCCGGATCCCTCCGGATGCCGATGATCCGGGCGACGAGGAAGACGAAGGGCCGCTCGCCGGGGGTGAGGGCTATTCGCCCGACGGCGCCCTGCAGTCGGTGCTGCCGCCGACGACGATTCCTTCGACCCAGGCGAACTTCGAAGGGCTCAGCAACCAGGACAACTTCAACATCTTCGGCGGCAGAGTGAACCCGCCGGACCCGAACGGCGATGTCGGCCCGAACAACTACGTCGAGATGATCAACCTCGTCTTCGGCGTGTACGACAAGGCCGGCAACCTGCTCCTGGGCCCGGTCGACACGGGCACGCTCTGGGCCAACTTCGCCGTGCCGGATTGCACGGACCCATCGGGCGACCCGGTGGTGCTCTACGACCAGTTGACCGACCGCTGGATCCTCAGTCAGTTCACGACCAGCGGGATGAACCCGGACGGCTCCTTCAATGGGCTGCCGTTCTACAACTGCGTCGCGGTTTCGCAGACGAGCGACCCGACCGGCGCGTACTACCGATACGCGTTCATCACGAATCAGGCCGGCTCGACCTCGACGTTCTTCCCCGACTATCCGAAGTACGGCGTGTGGAGGGATTCCTACGTGCTGACCTCCAGGGACTTCGGATCGGCTGACGAGTACGGGATCAGCGTCTACGGCCTCGAGAAGAACAAGATGGTCAACGGCGAGCCCGCGAGGGCCGCGCACTTCTTCATCGACGGCAACAATCCGGTCAATCTGCCGCTGGTCGGAGACGGGCTGCTGCCGGCGGACATCGACGGCAAAACGAAGCCGCGGAACGACGCCACGATCCCGATCATCGGAACGCAGGACGACGACGCCGACTACGGCGGGACGTTCGACGCGCTGAATGTCTGGGATCTGGACGTCAAGTGGCGCTCGACGCCACTCGCGTCGCTGGTGCTGAAAGCGCAGCTTCCGACGGCGCCGTTCGACTCGATCTATCCATGTGGCGGGAGCGCAGGCCAGACGGCCCGCGACTGCTTGCCGCAGCCGGGGGTCGCCGCAAACGCCCCCAACCTGCTCGACATCCTGTCGTACCGACAGCGTCCGACCTTCCGGCTCGCCTACCGGAACTTCGGCACCTACGAGTCTCTGGTGACGAACCAGTCGGTCGAGGCGACCCCTGGTCACGCCGGCGTACGGTGGTACGAGATCCGGCGAGTCGGCGACACGTATTCGATCCAGCAGCAGGGAACGTACGCGCCGGACGACGGCATCCACCGCTGGATGGGGAGCGCCGCCCAGGACAAGAAGGGCGACATCGGCCTCGGCTACAGCGTCGTCGACGGCACGAGCGTCTACCCCGGAATCCGCTACACGGGCCGCCTCGCCGGCGATCCGGCCGGGCAGATGACGCTCGGCGAAGGCACGGCGATCAACGGCACGGGAATCCAGCGCACGACCAACTCGCGCTGGGGCGACTACACCGACCTGACGGTCGACCCGGTCGACGACTGCACGTTCTGGTACGTCAACGAGTACTACACGTTGGCGGGCCAGATCTCGTCGACGGCCGGCTGGCAGACCCGCATCGCAAGCTTCAAGCTGCCGGGCTGCTCGTAAGACAAAGGAGTGGGAGGGCCCCACGCGGGCCCTCCCCTCTAGCTATCTAGCTATCTAGCTATCGCTTTTGGTTACAGCCCGACGCACTGACCGGTCTCGCGGCCGGTCACCTGGTTCGGCTCGCCCTCGGAATCGCCGACCTGCGGGGCCGGATCGTTCCCGTGGCAGTTCAGGTTGCCGTGGATGATGTTCGTGACGAACTCGTTGCCGTCCGGATCCACGACGACGTTGTCGTTCAGGTTGACGGTGCCGTGGACGTGGTTGCGGATGAACCCGTTCCAGAAGCCGTCGTAGCCGATCTCGTTGTAGCCGCCGTTGATGGTGCTGTCCTCGACGGTGTTGTAGGTGACGTCGAACGGGCCGCCGAACGGGCCGGATCCGCCGTGGATGTCGACGCCGCCGTTGATCGTGCTGAAATGGATCTCCACGATCATGGCATTGGTCGCATGGACCCCGCCGCTGATCGTGGCGGTGTGGACCGGCTGGTCCTCGCTGCCGAGCACGAGCGTCGCGCCCTGCTCGACGAAGAGGCCGCTCCGGATCGTGACCGGGCCCGCGCCCATGCACACGGCGTCCTGTGGAACGACCACGCGGTGGTAGGTGCCCGGCGCAAGATCGCCGTTACACGTCGTCGTCCCCCCGCCGGCCGCGGAGACCGCAGCACCGTGGGCCGCGAAGGCCGGAACGACAAAGAGCACGGCGGCGGCAACCGCGCCCAGGCTCAGAAACAGACCGAGTCTCCTCATGTGACTCCTCTCCCTTACTTGTGACCCCGCCGGTCGGACCGGCGAGCCGCAGACCGGTCACGCTAGCATCGTCCCGGGTCCGAGGTGGCTGCTAATGCGCATGAACCGAAGGGTTTGCTCGCTGTCGGCGTGTCGCATCGCCATGCGCCGCTCGAGCTGCGGGAACGGCTCTACCTGGCAGACGGGCACGCGGTCGAGCTCGCGAAGGAGCTCGGCGCGGTCGTGCTCTCGACCTGCAACCGGACCGAGATCTACCTCGAGGGCGGCGACCCGGAGGTTGCGCGGGGCGCGCTCGAGCGACAATCCGGGCTGGAGCTCGAGGCCGTCCTGGCGAGCTGGGAGGGTGGCGAGGCGGTCGAGCACCTGTTCCGCGTCTCGGCCGGTCTCGACTCGCTCGTGCCCGGCGAGGGGCAGATCCTCGGGCAGGTTCGCGACGCCTACGAAGCGGCGCTCGGCGCCGGCACGACGAGCCCGGTCCTGAACCGGCTCTTCGAGGATGCGCTCCACGCGGGCAAGCGCGTTCGCACCGAGGCGAAGCTGGCCGAGATGCCCGAGTCCGTTGCCGCGTCCGCAGTCGATCTCGCCGAGCGCGAGCTCGGGGGTCTCGAAGGCAAGCGCGCCCTGCTCTTCGGCGCCGGCCGGATGAGCGAGCTGGCTGCGCGCGACCTGCGCGGGCGCGGGGCAGAGGTCGTCGTCTCCAGCCGCACGCTCGAGAGCGCCCAGGAGCTGACCGAGCGCGTCGGCGGACGGGCGGCTCCATTCGACGCCGTCGCGGTCGAGCTGACCGAGGCCGACGTCGTCATCTCGGCGACCCGCTGCCCCTATCCGATCCTCCATGCCGAGGCCGTCCAGGCTCGCACGAAGCCGCTCGTCCTCGTCGACATCGCGGTTCCGCGGGACCTCGATCCCGCGATCGGCGAGCTCGAGAGCTGCACGCTTTACGACATCGACGCCCTGGGCGGCGGGCTCGTCGGGCGCGAGGAGGACGTGCGGGAGGCCGAGCGGATCGTCGCCGAGGAGGCGGCCCGCTTTGCCGAGTGGCATCGCTCGCGGGTCGCAGCGCCTGCGATTGCGGCGCTTCGGCGCCATGCCGAGGAGATCCGCGCCGAGGAGCTGGCCCGCGCCGAGCCGCGGCTCGCAGAGCTCTCGGAGCGCGAGCGCCAGGCCGTCGAGACGCTCACGTCGCAGATCGTGAACAAGCTCCTGCACGCGCCGACCGTCCGCGCGAAGGAAGCCGGCTCGGAGCCGCTGCGCGAGCTGTTCGCCCTGCGCGACGACCCCGAGTGACGCTCTACAGCCGGGCTTCGAAGGTGATCCCGGGCGGGGTCAACTCTCCCGTGCGGGCGATGCAGGCCGTCGGCCTCGACGAACCGTTGTTCGCACGGCGTGGGGAGGGGGCCTACCTCGAGGACGCCGAGGGACGCCGGCTCGTCGACTGGGTGCTGTCGTGGGGGCCGCTGATCTTCGGGCATGCCGACCCGGAGACCGTCGAGGCCGTCGTGGAGGCGGCTCGGGCCGGGACGACTTTCGGGACCGCGACGGAGCGCGAGGTGGAGCTGGCCGAGGAGATCGTGAACGCCGTGCCGTCGGTCGAGATGGTTCGGCTGGTCTCTTCGGGAACCGAGGCGGCGATGACCGCGCTTCGGCTCGCCCGGGCGGCGACGGCGCGAGAGCCGTTCGTCCGCTTTCGCGGCTGCTACCACGGGCACGCGGATCCGTTTCTGTCCGAAGCCGGCTCAGGAGTGCGGACGCTCGGCATCGACGCGCGTGGGGAGGGGCGCGTACTCGACTACAACGACCTCGAGACGGTCGAGCGCGAGATTGACGGCGCTGCCTGCGTCTTCGTCGAGCCGGTCGCCGGGAACATGGGCGTCGTGCCGCCCGCCGACGGCTTCCTCGAGGGGCTGAGGCGGCTCTGCGACGAGAGCGGCGCGTTGCTCGTGTTCGACGAGGTGATCACCGGGTTCCGGGTCGCCCGCGGCGGGGCCCAGGAGCGCTACGGCGTGCTGCCCGACCTGACCGTGCTCGGCAAGATCGTCGGCGGCGGGCTGCCGCTCGCTGCGTTCGGCGGCCGCGCCGAGCTGATGGAGCGCCTCGCCCCGGCGGGAGACGTCTACCAGGCAGGCACGCTCTCCGGCAATCCGCTTGCGACCGCGGCGGGGCTCTCGGTTCTGCGCCGCCTCACGTCTGACGTCTACGAGGAGCTCGAGCGGAAAGGCCGCCGGCTCGACGCGCTCGGACAGTACGGCCGCTTCGAGCGGGTCGGGGCGATGGCGACGCTGTTCGTCGACGACTACCCGGCGCTGTTTCGTCACCTGCTCGACCGCGGGATCTACCTCGCGCCGTCGCAGAACGAGGCGATGTTCCTCTCGACCGCGCACGGCGACGAGGAGATCGACCGAACGATCGAAGCGGTCGCCGAGTTCGCCGCTAGCAGCTGACGCCGAGCCGCTCGAGCAGCGCCTGCTCGCGGGCACTTCGATCGCGCTGCTGCGCCCCCAGGCGGGCCACTGCCGGCCGGTTGCGGCGGCGAACGGCTTCCAGAAGGGCGACGGCCGAAGCCTCGTCGGCGTGAACCAGCCGCCGGTAGCGGGCGAAGTACCGGCGCCCGTCGCTGGGATGCAGCGCCGCGAGCTGCCCGCGGTAGTAGCGAACGATGTTCAGCATCGAAACGACGTAGCCGGTGAAATCCGCCTTGTTGCGTGGACGCGAGAGCTGGCGCAGCTCCTGGTTCCTCTGCAGGCAGGCGTCCTCGACCCTGCTCGAGAAGGTTCTCGTGGTCGTGGTTTTCGACGCGGGCCGGCTGTTTCCGCAGCCAGCGGCGAGGACGAGCACGATCGCAGCGGCGACGACGTGGCGCATCGCTCATCTCTCTCGGCACCGCTTCATAGCGGCTTTAACTAGAAATCGGGGCTCATCCCCCTTGCGAATCAGGAATCCGCTGCTAGCTTCGATGCCGACAGATTTCGAGGACGAAGGGGAGAGTCGTCAATTGAGATCGCCGCCGAAAGCCATGCTCCGCGCACGGCTGCAGCTCGGCTCGCGCCGGGTGCGCGTCGCCCTGCTCGTCGCCCTCGCGCTGCTTGGCTTCGCCGCGGCGTACCCGTTGACGAGCGGCTCGCTCGCCGCCGTCGCGGGCACCACGACCGTGCCGTCTCCGGACCTGCCCCCGCCGACGACTCCGCCGAAGCCCGAACGACCGCCGCCTCCGCCTCCGCCGCCCCCGCCGGCCGCTCCGGTGCGCTCGTACGTGGCTCCGCCTCCGCCTCCGATCAGTTCGCGGTCGGGCGCGAACGTCGCCCCGAAGGCCAAGCCCGCACACCGTCTCCGGCACGTTCGCCGTCCACGGGTGAAGACGCAGCTGGCAAAGGGCCACGCGACGGGGACGACGGCCTCGACTCCGCAGGCTCCGCAGCCCAGCGTCAGCATCGCCGCCCTGCCCGTCGCGAGCGCGCTCGCAGCACCCGAGGGGGGAGACTCGGCTGCGCTCGAGCTTTTCTTCGGCGCCGCACTCGGCTGTCTGCTCCTCGGCGCCGCCGTGACCGCGGCCCCACGGGCCGTGCTACCGGGCCGGGCCTCCGAGGCCGTCGAGCGGCACCGCGAAGTCCTCGTCACCCTTCTCTGCGCCCTCGGCGTCGGCCTCGCGGTCGGCCTCTTCCTCGTCGCCCTATCGTGAAGCACCGCCTCGCCGTCATCGTGTTAGCGGGGTTCAGCCTCTTCTCGACGCTCGTCATGCCGGCGGCCACGGCCGACCAGGCGAACCGTTTCTCCGCGACCATCGCGCCGAGCGCCGTCCAGCCGCTCGCCTCAGGCAATTACACCCTGGGTATCACCAATCGGCAGCAGTCGGGCTCAACCGCGAACAATGCGCATGTCGCCGTTCCCAACGGCTTCGTCGTCGATCCCCTCTCCATCGTTGCGACGACGGCGGCGGCGGACACCTGTACCGCAGCGACGTGGACCGCCGTTCTGAGCGTGGACGGCACGATCGACGCGGCTGCGCCGGCAGATCCCAACTCCGAGCTTTGCCCGGGCGCGACGCTCACGATCAGCGTTGCGGCCACTGCGCCGCAGACGGAAGGCACGTACACCTGGACGACGACGCTGTTCCACGATACGACCGAGTTTGAGCTGCAAGGCCAGGCACCAGTCGTAGCGGTGGACGGCACGCCCCCGCCGTCGCCGTCCCTCACGTCGGAGCCTGCTGATCCGTCAGACAGCGCAGACGCCACCTTCGCCTTCTCGGACGCCGACGCGACGGCCACGTTCATCTGCCGGCTCGACGGTGGGCAGGCGCAAACCTGCGCCAGCCCCAAGACCTACTCCGGCCTTGCCGAGGGCGCGCACACATTCGCCGTGACCGCGGTCGACGGGGCCGGCAACACGAGCTCGCCCACGACGTACGGCTGGACGATCGACCTGACGGCGCCCCCGGCGCCGACGATCACCTCGGCCCCGCCCGGCACCACCGACTCGACCAGCGCGACCTTCTCGTTCACAGACGGCGAGGCCGGCGCAACGTTCCGCTGCAGGCTCGACTCGGGCACCTTCGGCTCGTGCACGAGCCCGGTCACTTACGAAGGACTCGGCGAGGGGGTGCACACGTTCCGTGTAGAGGCCGTCGACCCAGCCGGGAACGAGAGCAGCGTGACGTCGTACAGCTGGACGATCGACCTGACGCAGCCACCCCCGCCGACAATCACGTCGGCCCCGCCGAGCGTTGCCGCGTCGACCACAGCGACCTTCTCGTTCACCGACGACGACGCGAGCGCGACCTTCCGCTGCGGGCTCGACAACGGAAGCTTCGCTTCGTGCACGAGCCCGGTCACCTACACCCAGCTTTCCGAGGGCGTGCATACGTTCCGGGTCAGGGCCGTCGACGCCGCGGGGAACCAGAGTTCGGCCACCACGTACAGCTGGACCGTCGACGTGACCCCGCCGCCCGCGCCGACGATTACCTCGGCCCCTCCGAGCATGACCGCGTCGACCAGCGCCACCTTCGCCTTCACCGACGGCGACTCGACGGCGACCTTCAGCTGCAGGCTCGATTCGGGCAGCTTCACGAGCTGCACCAGCCCGATCACCTACCAGCAGCTGGCCGAAGGAACCCACACCTTCGGCGTCAAGGCGCTGGACGCGGCCGGGAACGAGAGCGCGGTCAGCTCCTACACCTGGACGATTGACGTCACGCCGCCGCCGGCGCCGGCGATCACGTCGGCCCCGCCGAACGTCACGGACTCCACCGACGCCACGTTCGGGTTCACCGATACGGACGGCGGCGCGACCTTCCGCTGCAGGCTCGACGGTGCCGGCTTCAGCCCCTGCACGAGCCCGCTGACCTACCACCAGCTCGCGGAGGGAACGCACACCTTCCGGGTGAAGGCCGTGGATTCCGCGGGAAACGAGAGCGGCGAGACGTCGTACACCTGGACGATCGACCTCACGAATCCGGTCGTGACGATCGACCCGGCGAGCGAGCCACACGACCCGACGAGCGAGACGAGCGCGCACTTCGTCTTCACCTCCAACAAGCCGGGAAGCACGTTCGACTGCCGCCTTGACGGCGCCGCCTTCTCGCCCTGCAGCAGCCCCGCGGCCTACAGCGGCCTTGGCGACGGCAGACACCGGTTCGGCGTGCGCGCAACCGACCAGCTCGGGCATCAGGGGCTCGAGACGTTCTACGCGTGGACCGTCGACACCACGCCGCCGCACGCCGCCATCACGAGCGGGCCGCCTGCGGTGAGCGACAGCCCGTCGGCGACGTTTGCGTTCTCGAGCTCCGAGCCCGCGACGTTCGCTTGCAGCCTCGACGGGGCGGCTTTCACCGTGTGCTCGTCACCGAAGGTCTACGTCGGGCTCGCCGACGGGCCCCACAGTTTCCAGGTGCGTGCGACCGACGCCGTCGGCAACACGGATGCGGCGCCCGCCTCCTACAGCTGGCAGATCGCCTTGCCGGTTGCTCCGGATACGACGCCGCCCGGTCCCGTGCAGGCCTTGAAGCGAATCGTCGGCTACAGGCGGCTGCAGCTGCAGTGGGCGCTGCCGGCCGACCCGGATCTCGCCTATGTGCGCGTGACGAGATCGCGGAGCGGGAAAGGCGCGGCCTCGGCGGTCGTGTACGAGGGCAAGGCCACGAGGTACTCGGACCGTCGCTTCAAGAACGGCCAGTACTACCGCTACGAGATCCAGGCGTTCGACGCAGCGGGCAATGTCTCATCACCCGTGCGGGTCGTCGTGACTCCCAGCATGCTCCTGCGCTCCCCGCGCGACGGCAGCGTCGTCAAGGGGCCGCCGCTCCTGCTCTGGGCCGGCGTCGCCCGCGTGACCTTCTACAACGTTCAGCTGTTCCGCGGCGGGCACAAAGTTTTGAGCGCGTGGCCGACCCGGGCGAAGCTGCGGCTGCATTCGAGGTGGAGCTACAAGGGTCACAGCTACCGCCTGCGGAAGGGCGGTTACCGCTGGTACGTCTGGCCGGCGTTCGGTCCGCGCTCCAAGGCGCACTTCGGACCCCTCTTGGGCACAGGAACATTCGTCGTTCGCTAGCTAGGCCGGCCAGGCTTCGGCGAGGCGGCGGCGGGTTTCGACCAGGTGCTCCGGGAGCACCTTCACGTCTGCGAGGACCGGCATGAAGTTCGTGTCACCGGCCCAACGGGGAACAACGTGCAGGTGAATGTGATCGACGATTCCGGCGCCTGCGATCCGGCCCAGGTTCCAGCCGAGGTTGAACCCCTGCGGCGCGTACACCTCGGCCAAAGCGGCAAGCCCCCGCTCCCCGAGCCGGTGGACCTCGAGCGCCTCCTCGTCCGTAAGGTCGGCGAGCTCGCCCACATGCCGGTAGGAGGCGACCATCAGGTGCCCGGACGCATACGGGAACTTGTTCAGCAGCACGAACGCGTGCTCGCCGCGCGCGACTACGAGCCCTTCCTCATCGGGGAGACCGACGGCCCGGCAGAAGACGCACTCCGTGTCCTCGTCCGCCTTCGTGATGTACTCCAGCCGCCAGGGAGCCCAGAGTTGTTTGGTCATGCCGTCGAATCTACCGCGCTCGTTAGCGCCACTGAACCATTGGTCGTAACATTTAAATCGTGAAGCGAATGCTCGTCGCCGTGGTGCTCGCCGCCGTGGCCTCGGGGGCGGCCGCGCCGAGCGCCAAGCAGGGCGGCTCGGTTCCGCAGGGGGTCAAGGTCGGCGGCCTCCGGCTGGGCGGAATGCCGATCGAGCAGGCCCGCAACGCGCTCTCGTGGTCGTACAACCGGCCGCTGCGGTTCGTGTTCTACGGTCACCGCTGGCGGATCCGCCCCGAGAAGCTCGGCGCGTCCGTCGATGTCGAGAAGACCATCAACCGCGCGCTGAAAGCGAGCCCCGGGGACGACGTCTCGCTCAGCGTCAGCCTCAACGGCGCCCGCCTGACGCAGTACTCCGAGGGTCTCGACCACTGGCTCTCGGTCCCCGCGCAGGACGCGACCGCGACGCTCACGAGCAAGCTCACGCCGGTGATCCATGCAGGCAAGCCGGGGCTCGCGATTCATCGCCGCGCCACGCGCAAGCAGATCCTGAGCGCGCTGCGGCTCGCCGCCCGTCCCGTGCTGCATCCCGCTGCAGAGACGGTCGCTCCGCAGGTGACGTCGAACAACTTCGGCCCCGTGGTTGTGATCTACCGCGGCTCGAACCGGATGCACGTCTACAGGGGCACGCGTCCGCTGCGGGTCCTGTCGGTCGCGACGGGCCAGTCGATCTACCCGACCCCGCTCGGGAACTGGCACGTCGTCGACATGCAGCGCAACCCGTGGTGGCGCCCACCGGACTCGCCGTGGGCGCAGGGCCTCAAGCCGATCCCCCCCGGGCCGGGCAACCCGCTCGGCACGCGCTGGATGGGCCTTGATGCCGCCGGCGTCGGCATGCACGGAACGCCCGACGACGCGTCGATCGGGTACTCGGCCTCGCACGGCTGCATTCGCATGCACGTCCCGGACGCAGAGTGGCTCTTCACCCAGGTCCACATCGGCACGCCCGTCTTCATCGTCTCCGCCTAGCTAGGCCGAACAGGACCTTCGGGCAGAGCAACCTCCCCGGAGATCTGTCAAGTCACGTCTGGGGTGGTGGGAGCTGCGGCGCCCATCGCCCCTCGAGACCTCAGAGCCAGCGCTTGAAGCGGAAGAAGCCGAGCAGGGCGGCGAGGGCGGCGATCATCCCGCCGAGGATCCCCCACCAGGCGGCCGCGGTGTCGAAGCCCGGGAAGTGCACGTTCATCCCGAAGATCCCGGTGATCAGCGTCAGCGGCAGCAGGACGACCGAGAACACCGTCAGGACGCGGAGGATGTCGTTCTGGCGGTGCGAGATGACCGACTCGTTCGTCGACTCGAGCCCCTCGATCACTTCCTTGTAGTTGTCGAGCAGGTCCCAGATGCGCTCGCTCGCGTCGACGATGTCGTCGAAATAGAGCTCGAGCTCCTCGGGCAGGAACCGCTCGACCTGCCGCTCGAGCACGCGCAGCGTCGAGCGCTCGGGCTTGATGATCTTGCGGTAGGAGATGATCTCCTGCTTGACGGCCGAGATGTCGCGAACGACATCCTCGGCCCGCTCTTCGAACATGTCGTCCTCGATCGAGTCGAGCTTGTGCCCGATCTTGTCGAGGATCGGGAAGCAGTAGTCGAAGAGGTCGTCGAGGACGTGGTAGAGGAGGTAGCCCGAGCCCTTCGAGAAGAGCTGGTTCCGGAGCTCCTCGTCCTCCTCGCACCGGCGGAAGAGCCGAGTTACTGGCAGCAGCTCGACGCTTGCAAAGGTGACGAGGTACTTCTGGCCGGTGAAGAAGTCGAGCTCGGCGGCGTTCAGCCGCTGGACCGCGCGGTCGTAGACCGGGAAGTGGAGCACTGCGAAGAGGTAGCCCTCCTCGGGGTATTCGTCGATCTTGGGCCGCTGGCGCTTCGAGAGGACGTCCTCGATGTCGAGCGGGTGCCAGCCGTAGCGCTCGGCGAGCTGCGTCGCCTCTTCGGCGGTCGGGGCGTCGAGGTGAATCCAGGTCAGGCCGTGCGCGCTCTGCTCTTCGAGGCGCGGTTCAGGCCGTGGGGCGACGTCCCTCGCCGGCGGGCGAGGCCTCGGGCGCTTGATGCGGGGCAGGCTGGGCACCGGTACTGAGAGGGTCGTCGATTCGCATCTTCAGATTTCGCCATTCTACCCGCAAAGCCTTGCGCGGAACCCTCTCGGGCCCGGGCGTGCGCGAGGCGTGACGGGGGATCTGCGGCTCGAGCACGAGCGACCCGACGGCGGCCAGGGTGCAGGCGACCGTGGCGCCGAGCCAGAGGCCGGTTGCCGAATGCTCCAGCAAGAAGCTGCCCAGCGCTGGGCCGGCCATGAATCCGACCTGCCACGCGACCGTGCGCAGGGCCATGTACCGACCGAGCAGATGCTCCGGAGCCATGTCCGCGATCAGCGGGTTCTGGACGGCGCCGTGGAGGCACTCGCCGATGCTGAAGAGGATGATCACGCCGCACAGGGCGACGACAGCGCTGCTCGCATTGAGCCACTGGCCGACGAAGAGGACCGCGAGCGAGGTCGCCGCGAAGAGCGCACACGACAGGGCGAGCGCCCGCATCCGGCGGCGCCCCTCGAGCGCCTTCGCGAGCGGCAGCTGCGCGAGGACGATCAGGACGGTGTTGACGAAGAAGACGATCCCGATCCCGGTCTCGCTGATGCGCGCGTGCTCCTTCGCGAACGGCGGCAGCACTGTCGAGACCTGGGCGTAGGCCGCCGTGACGAGCGTCGCGATCACGAGCAGCAGCAGGATGAACGCGCGGTCGCGGATCACCGCCGAGTAGCGGCCGGTCGCGCGGGCCAGAGCCGGCAGCGGCTCCGCGCGCGGCACGAACGAGAGCACCGCGATGAACGCGAGGAACGTCCCCGCGTCGAGCAGGAAGAGCAGCTTGAAGCTCGAGGGAACCGCTGTGGTCGCGATCAGGCCGCCGATCAGCGCGCCGGCGCCGAAGCCGAGGTTGTCCGTCGCGCGTTGGAGCGCGTAGGCCGCGTTGCGCTGCTCCCGCGAGGTCAGCGCCGCGAGCAGGCTCGAATGGCTCGGCGCGAACCCGCCGTTCCCGAGGCCCGCGATCGCCGCGAGCCCGAAGGCCTGCCACGAGTGGTGGATGAACGGGAAGCCTCCGTATCCGATCGCAAGCAGCCCGAGCGAGCTCATCAGCGTCGTTCGCGCGCCGACGATGTCGACCAGGCGTCCGGCCAGGGGCGTTGCGACCAGCCCGATGGCGCCGAGAGTTGCCACGATCGCCCCGGAGGTTCCGAGGCCGAAGTGGCGGACCTCGTGCAGGTAGATGATCAGGAACGGAAGGACGATCCCGTTTCCGAGCGAGTTCGCGACCCCGCCCGCTTCGAGCAGCCAGACAGGTCGGGGCAACTGCGGGTTGAGTCCGCGGAGGTACGCGGTGACGGCATTCACGCGCGCGAAAGAGCGTAACTCGCAAACCGATGTTTGCCTAGTGTCCGCATTTCGCGGGTGATTGACCCGTCAATCAGGCAGCGAAAAGCGGATCCAATTCCGCGGCGAGTTTCAATTGACGCAATTCTTGGAAAGTTTCCTCCCGCTAATCCCAAGCGGGGGGTGGAGAGATGCGGAAGCTGATCGTGGCTGTGGTCTTGGCCGCGCTTGCCGGCGCAACCGTTGCGCTTGCCGGCGGCGGGACGGCCTCAAAGCGAGCCGCGCATGGACTGGTCCGTGCGAGCAGCAGCGGGACGGCCGGCGGTTCACTGGCTTCGGCCGACACGACGGCGTCGTTCGGGCCGAACGTCATCGACGGGATCTACCAGGGCGAGTCGCCGGCGGTCAGCCAGCTGCCGATCCTGCCCGTGATTCCGGGGCCGTTGCACACACGCGACAACGAGTCGCTGCGGGGCGGTGGCTCCAACGCGCACGACCCGGTCGTTCAGCACCGGAAGGGATCCGGCCCGCTCTCGGCGCCGATCCAGAACTTCGACGGCATCTGCCTGCCGTTCGGCCCGCCGTGCGCCCAGCCGAGCAGCTGCAGCTGCCTGCCGCCCGACACCGACGGCGAGGTCGGCGCGACGCAGTACGTCCAGGCCGTCAACAGCGACTTCGCCGTGTACTCGAAGACCGGTGCGGTGCTCCGCACCTCGACGCCGATCAACCAACTCTGGGCGAACACGAACGGCGAGTGCAAGCTCCACAACGACGGAGATCCGGTGGTCGTCTACGACCAGTTAGCGCAGCGCTGGCTGATCTCGCAGTTCATCGCCACGCCGACCGGGAGCCCGGGCGACGACCAGTACGGCGAGTGCATCGCCGTCTCGACCACGAGCGACGCGACCGGCTCGTACTACCTGTACGAGTTCGACTTCGGCCCGAACGTCTTCTTCGACTACCCGAAGCTCGGCGTCTGGCCCGACGGCTACTACATGATGGCCAACGAGTTCCCGACCAACTCCGAGACCTCGTCCGGGGTCGGCGTGTTCTCGTTCGAGCGGAGCAAGATGCTGCAGGGCCAGCCTGCCCGCGTCGTCTTCTTCGACGAGGGTCAGCACAACCCGCCCGGCGGCCAGTACATCGGGATGCTGCCCGGCGACCTCGACGGCTCGTCGCTGCCGCCCTCGGGCTCGCCGAACTGGTTCGCGGAGGTCGACGATCCGACCGGCGTGCCGCCCACGAGCGTCGGCGACACCGGGTTCGACATGCGGCTCTGGGCATTCCACGTCGACTGGACGAACCCCGCCAACTCGACCTTCGGGAACAACGGCTCGCCGAACTCCACGCTGCCGGTGCCGGCGTTCGCGCGGCCACAGTGCGTCTACGGCTACGGCGACTGCGCTCCGCAGGAGGGCGGGCCGCAGCAGCTCGACGTGCTCGGCGACCGGCTGATGTTCCGGATGCCGTACCGGAACTTCGGGTCGTACGCCTCGCTCGTGCTGAACCACTCGGTACACGTGGACAGCAACGGGCGGATCGGCATCCGCTGGTACGAGGTTCGGATCCCGCGCGGCGGGACGCCGTCCATCTACCAGCAGAGCACGTACGCCCCCGACGACGCGACGACGAACCCGTTGTGGCGATGGATGGGCTCGATCGCCCAGGATCGCAACGGGGACACCGCCCTCGGCTTCAGCGCGTCCGGGCCGAACGACTTCCCCTCGGTCCGCTACACAGGCCGCGCCGCCGGCGATCCGCTCGGGCAGATGACATCTGCCGAGCAGACCGCGTACACGGGCACCGGGCCGCAGACGGAGGTCGAGGGACGCTGGGGCGACTACAGCGACCTGACCGTCGATCCGAGCGACGACTGCACCTTCTGGTACACGCAGGAGTACCTCGCGACCGACACGGTCGTGATCGGAACCTGGCGCACGCGCATCGTCTCGTTCAAGTTCCCGAGCTGCAGGCATTAGCGCTGAGAGGCCGCGTCGGGCTTGCCCGGCGCGGCCTCTTTCCATAGCCTCTCGGCCGGGGCATGACCGGCGTCATCAGCTCGCTCTCGGGGCTCGAGCCTGGCTCGTTTCGCGATCCGGACAGCCGGATCTTCACCGCGGACGGCCGAGTCCTCCGGCTGCTGAGCCAGCAGGGCCTGGCCGACTGGCGCGCGCTGCAAGCGTCCGGTCTGCTCGACGAGCTTCCGGTGGTCGGCACGCGCGAGGTCGAGGCCGAGGTTCCGGAGGCGCTCCACGGCGGAGTCGCGGCGGTGCTCGAGCACGACGTGATCCCGTTCGTCTCGTACCCGTACGAGTGGACGTTCGCCATGCTCCGCGACGCGGCGCTGCTCCAGCTCCAGGTGCTCCGGCGGTCGATTGAGAAGGGCCTGATCCTCAAGGACTCGACGCCGTACAACGTGCAGTTCCGCGGCGCGGAGCCGGTCTTCATCGACGTCGGCTCCTTCGAGCAGCTCCGCGAGGGGGAGCCCTGGGCCGGCTACCGCCAGTTCTGCATGCTCTTCCTCTACCCGCTGCTGTTGCAGGCCTGGAAGGACGTGCCGTTCCAGCCGTGGCTGCGCGGGACCCTCGAAGGCATCACGCCGCACGAGGCACGCGAGCTGCTCTCGGCGCGCGACCTGCTTCGCCGAGGCGCGATGACCCACGTCGTCCTCCACAACCGACTCGAGAGCCGCCACGAGGACAAGGAGGAAGACGTCAAGGGCGAGCTCCGCAAGGCGGGCTTCAAGAAGGAGCTCATCCTCGCCAACGTCCGCGGCCTCGAGCGCCTGGTCGGCCGCCTCGAGTGGGACCCGCCGCGCTCGACCTGGTCGGAGTACGGCCCGCACACGACGTACACAGAAGGGGACGCGGAACGGAAGGCGCAGTTCGTCGCGGAGGCCGTCGCCGAGGAGCAGCCGAAGCTCGTCTGGGACATCGGCGCCAACGAGGGCCGCCACTCCCGGATCGCGGCGGAGCACGCCGAGTACGTGGTGGCAATGGACGCGGACAGCCTCGTCGTCGACCGGCTCTACAAGGCGCTGCGGGACGAGAACGAGACGCGGATCCTGCCGCTCACCGTCAACATCGTCGACCCGCCGCCGGCGCTCGGCTGGCGCGGGCAGGAGCGCCGCCCGCTGCTCGACCGCGGCCGCCCAGACCTCACCCTCGCGCTCGCCTTGATCCACCACGTCTCGATCTCGGGCAACGTCCCGGTCGCCGAGTTCCTCGACTGGCTGCGCGGCGCGACCCGTTCGCTCGTGATCGAGTTCGTCTCACCCGAAGACCCGATGGCCCGCCGACTGCTGGCGCGGAAGCGGCCCGGAGACCACCCCGACTACCGGGCCGACTGGTTCGAGCAATGCCTCCACGAGCGCTTCGACGTGCTGCGCTCGGAGACGCTCGCTGCCGGTGCCCGAACGCTCTACCTTGCGCGCCCGAAGGGCTGAGCCGCCGAGCTTCGCGCGCACCGCGGTCGTCCGCGGCGCGCAGCTCGCGGTGCTCTCCGGCTTCGCGCTCGCCGAGCCGCTGCTCGACATCCTCGGCAAGAACCCTGAGTTCTTCTCGGTCCGCCGCTCGACGAGCACGCAGATCGTCCTCTTCGCGCTCGCGGTGACGCTGATCCCGCCGCTCGCGCTGCTCGCCGTCGAGCTGCTCGTGCGCGTCTTCAACCGGCCCGCCGCCGACGTGCTCCACCTGGTCTTCGTGGCCGCGCTCGTGGCGGTGATCGCGCTGCACGCGCTGACCAGCGACTCGAGCCTTTCGGGCGCCGTTGCGCTCGTCATCGCAGCCGTGGCAGGCGTGCTCGGGGCGCTGCTCTACCGGCAGTCGCCGCCCGTCGGCTCGTTCCTGACCGTCCTGGCGCCGGCGCCGCTGATCTTCCTCGCGCTGTTCCTCTTCAGCTCCGACGCGTCGAAGCTCGTCTTCGTCAAGAACCCGGATGTGCAGACGCAACGCGTGCGTTCAACGGTGCCGGTCGTCTTGATCGTCTTCGACGAGTTCGCGCCGGTCTCGCTCATGGACGCGCGCGAGAAGATCGACGCGCAGCGCTACCCGAACTTCGCAGCGCTCGCGCGGAACTCAACCTGGTACCGAAGCGCAACCACCGTCCAGTGGCTCACCGAGCAGGCCGTGCCCGCGGTGCTCACCGGGATCCTGCCGGTCGAGAAAGGCCATCCGCTGCCCGTTTACGCCGACCACCCCCGGAACATCTTCACGCTGCTCGGCAAGGGGTACCGCGTCCGGGCGGTCGAGTCCATCACGCAGCTCTGCCCGGAGAAGATCTGCCACGAGGTTCGCCGCGCCTCGCCCGCCGCGGTCTCCGACACGACGCACTCGCTCGCCTCGGACGCAGGGATCGTCTACCTGCACCTCGTCCTCCCCGAGCCCTACTCGGAGCACATTCCGGACATCAGCGACAGCTGGGGCGACTTCGGCCAGAAGGAGAAGTCGCAGACCGTGGAGACCGGGCAGAAGGGCCCGATCGAGCCTTGCGGCCGGAATATCTGCCGGTTCGCGTCGCTCTTCTCACGGGGCGGCCGCCCGACCTTCTACATGGTGCACTCGCTACTGCCGCACGTGCCGTACCTCTACCTGCCGTCCGGCCGCCGCTACGGCATCGAGGCGCCGCTGCTGCGCGGGATCAAACGGAACAAGTGGTACCGGCCGTGGCCCGCGCTCCAGGCGTACCAGCGCTTCCTCCTTCAGGTCGAGTACACCGACCGCGCGCTTGGCCTGATCGTTCGCCGGCTGAAGGAGAAGGGCATCTACGACCGGGCGCTGATGGTCGTCGTCGCCGACCACGGCGTCAGCATGCGCGCCGGCCAGCCGCGCCGCCGCCCGACTCCCGGCAACCTGCAGGACATCGCCTTCGTGCCGCTGTTCGTGAAGCTGCCTCACGAGCACACGGGGCACGTCAACGACGGCTTCGCCCAGACGATCGACGTCGTCCCGACGATCGCGCACGTGCTCGGCGCGAAGATCCCCTGGCACGTCGACGGGCGGTCGCTGGTGGGTCGAAAGCTCGCACCCGACGGAGAGGTGAACATCCGCCTCGGCAACGGCAAGAACGTGACTGGGCGCCTTTCACGCCTGCTCCGCCTGCGACGTCAGGCGCTTCGCGATGAGCTGGCCACCTTTGGCTTGACGACGTCGTCGGTCTACCGCATCGGGCCGAACCTGGATCTCCTGGGGCGCACGGTTTCGAGCCTCCCGGTCGAGCCGAGCCGCGATCTCCGCGTCCATCTCGACGACAGCGAGCTCCTGCGGATCGTCGACCGGCGCACCGATCTCCTTCCGACCCGGATCCAGGGGACGATCAGCGGTACGAACGGCGCCGACGTCCAGCTCGCCATCGGCGTGAACGGGCGGATCGCCGCAGTGACGCAGACGAACCAGCTGGAGGGCCAGACGTATTTCAGCGCCTCGGTGCCCGAGACGACACTCCACAACGGCCGCAACGACGTCCAGGTGCTGGTCGTACACGGGAAGACGTTTGACGAGCTGCCGGGCGCAAGCGAGACCACGACGCTCGTCGGGAACGTGATCAAGTCGTCGGACGGGACGGCGATCCCCGTGCGCAAGGGCGCGCTCCGCGGCCAGGTGCAGTACATCAAGGGCCCGCTCTACGGCTTCAGCGGCTGGGCGTCCCAGCGGAACCTGAAGCACCGGGCCGACGTAGTGATGGTCTTCGCCGACAATCAGGAGGTCTTCGCAGCTCCGACCGAGCAGCTGCTCCCGCACCGCATCGATCACCAGAGCGGCCTGTTCGGCTTCCATTTCGAGCTCCCGAAGGGCCTCTTGCCCAAGCCCCGCTCGGGGCATCGGGTGCGCGTGTTCGCGATCCGCAACGGTGTCGCCGCCGAGCTACCTCGCAAACCCCCCTGGCCCTGGGGTTGAGCGTGGGAGGGCCCTTGACATCGGTCTAGCCGGGTCGAGATAGTCGAGCTCTGCGACAGAAGGGAGTCCCGTGTCTGATCTTCCCGAGGCCGTCGAGGAGTACTTCCGCCACAGAGACCTCGATCCGGCCATGCTCGACGACATCCCGCTCACGAAGCAGGCGTTCAAAGAGCTAAGCCACGCACAGCTGGACGCAATCGACCTGCTCAACAAGCTGGGTAAGGCGCTCGAGAAAGATCTCAAGGACGGCAAGCACGTGAAGAAGCAGGACGACGACTACGAGGACGCGGCGCCGGCGGTCGACTCGACCCCGGACCAGAAAGTCACCACGTACATGTACGCGATCCACTGAGCAATGGGACTCGCCGCGGCCGAAGATGAGCCGCGCGGCCCATAGCGTTCGGCGCCGTCACTCGGCATGCTCGTGCGGTGAGGTTCTGCGGCGCTCACCCGTTAGTCAGCGTGCTGCTCGTGCTCGCCGCGATTGCGACCGTGCTGGGACTGACCTCAGCGCAGGCGAGCGGCGCAAAGCATCACCAAACGCCCTGCGTCTGGGGAGCTTCCTCGGTAAGTGCCGAGGACGTGGGTGGGAAGGTCGTCGTCTCCCCTGTGACGACCTCCGGCTGCATCCCGAAGTAATCCCCCGATGCGAAAAGCCCCGGAGGTCCGGGGCTTTTCAGAAGCGAGACCGAAGGCGCCCTCTCTACGGTCCTTTGATGTTCACATTCCCCTGGGTGACGTTGGCGAGCGCCCCCGTGTAGAAGAACGACTTGCACGACAGCGTGGTCGAGGCGCCGACATTCGGCGCGTAGAAGTCGTCCACGGGTCCGGAGGATGGATTCCCGCCGTCCTTGATCCCGAAGTCGACCGAGTCGCCGACCCGGAGCCCGACGAGATTGGGGACCGGTGTGACGCTCTTGACGGTGCCGGTGATGACTCCCCGATCGAACGTATTCGACGTGAGCGTGTGGATGTGGACGCAAGTGACGTTCACGGAGTAGCTCACGATCGTCTGCCCGAGCAGAAGGTTGGTGAACGTCACACTTACGTGGCCGAAATCACCGTTCGGCCCTTCGTGTGCGGATAGGTTGAACGACTGGAACCCTCCGTCGACTTTCCCGCCGCCGACGCCGTAGACGTCGGCGCCCGAATTGGGTGCCAGCGATTTCGCGCCGGTAGCGGCCGTCCCGATTAACCCGCCTGACGCGCCGGCGCCACCCGCAAGCAAGCCGGTGGCCAACACCGTCGCAACGGCGGCGATGATTCTCTTCATCTTCGCTCCTTCCCTCACTGCGGAGCTCTCGAGGCGCCGCATGTACCCTCACTCCCTTCCAAGGGGGGTATGGCCTCGCGTTAAAGCGGTCTCCGGGGCAGGCGCCTTCTAAACGTCGACTTGCGGCCGCGTGCGACCGATGCGCCTGGCAGAGGGCGGCGCCGTACGACGTCGATTCGACCCGTAGTACCGCTACGTCCGTCTTCGTGCCGCGCGACACGCGGCCCGTCCTCACCGGGGTCACCTTGGGGAGGGGACCAGGAGGCTTGGGCGGGCCGCTATCCAAAGAGTGCTCCTCTGCGTGCGGTCCGTCAACTTGCGTCAACAGGCGTCCCGGTTCAATGCCTCGCGCTCCAATATTCGCGCTCCGCCCGCGCTTTTCCGCAACCCCGCTTGGAAAGCGGCATATGCGCCTGGCAGGGATCGAACCTGCGGAAGGTTCCCGCCAGGAGTGCCCTTGGGGCGCTGAGCGAACAAGCAGCCCGCGCGGGCTCCCGTTGCGCGATCTTGGAAGGGGCGCGCTGTAAAAGGGTAGACCGGCCGATTGTCTAACGCTCACCGCGGCCGATATTGAATGCTGGCTGGACGCAGCGCGGCGAGGTGCTCGAATGAGGTTCGCCTGCGCGGCCCGTCCTCACCAGGGTCACCTGGGGAGGGGACAGAGGGTCGGGCGGGCCGCTATCTACAGAGTGCTCCCCTACTTGCCATGCGTCAAAGAACGGACGGATATCAGGCGCTCTGGCTCGCGCTTACGGCTGGGGGTACCGCCTAGCTGAGCCTGGCGGGAAACTTCTCGTCCCTGAGACGCTAAAGCCCTGCAAATGGGGCTAATTGTCCCGAGGAGCCTCGGTGCGCTGCGGTTCTAAGTACCCGCATGCCTAGGCTGTTCCTATGCAGACAAAGCGCGAGTAACCGCACTTGCAAGGCGCTCAACAAGCGAGGCGAGCGCTGTGGGTCACGCGCGGTTGAGCGTGGCCTCTGCGCGATTCATTCTGGCCGCGTCGACCCCGCCGAGATCGGCCGCAAGGGTGGCAGTCGCTCACCGCTCACCCGGCTACGCCGCGAGGCTGACGACGGCCTACGCGAGCAAGCCCGCGAGGTCCTGTGCAAAGCGCTCAGCGGCGAGAACGTCGACAAGTCGCAGCTTGACGCGGCCAAGAGCCTGTTTGCCTTCCGAGCCGCAGCACCGCCGGCAGCCGAGCAGTCGGCAACCGGGGGCGCGGGCAAGACCGTTGGCCTCAGCGACGTGCTTGCAGTCGCGGTCGAATCGGGCCTCGTGGAGTTGCACGGCACGTTGACCGTGAACGGCAAGACGTGGACGCGGCCGTGACTACAACCCCCCGCCCAGCAAAGGAAATCGCGCGGCTGCCTCAGGGGGACCTCGACGCCACGCACGGCAACCTGAAGGCCGTCCAGACGCTGCTCGGGCATGCCTCGATCTCAACGACGGGAGACATCTACGTCGACTGGGACATCGACGCACTCGAGGCGACGTTGCGCTCGATGCAGGACGAGGGCGAAAGGTGAATCGTTCCCGCCAGAGCTTCCGCGATCCCGCTTGCCAAGCGGTACATGCGCCTGGCAGGAATCGAACCTGCGACCTCGCGCTCCGGAGGCGCGCGCTCTATCCCCTGAGCTACAGGCGCTCGGGGGCCAAGTCTAGCGGCGGTTCTAGCGGGGTCATCGGGGCGGCCGGCTCGCGCCTGGGCGTGCGGCGTACTGCTTCCGGGAGGTTGCGTTCGAGCAGCAGGCAGCCGGCGATCGCGACGACGCAAACGGCAGCGGCGGACGGCCACACCGCGAGCGGATGCCAGCCGAGCAGCGCTCCGCCGACGGCAGGCCCGACGATCCCGCCGACGCTCCACGACATCGAGCCGAGCGCGAAGTAACGGCCACGCAGCCGGTCGGGCGCGAGATCGGCGACGAGCGGCGGCTGGGTCGGGGCCTGGAGCGTCTCGCCGGCTCCGAAAACAACCCCGGCCGCGATCAGCACGAGCGCGGCGGACGTGCCCGAAAGCAGCCCGCCCGCTGCGAGCACGAGGAGCGAGGCAACCGCCCAGATCGCGTTCATCAGTGCAAGTGCGAGCATGCGGCGGCGGCCTTCGAGTGCTTTCGCGACCGGCAGCTGCACGAGCACGACCGCCAGCGTGTTCGCGAGCCAGATCATCCCGACCCAGCGCTCGCTGACACCGGCGTAGTTCTTGGCGAACGGCGGCAGGAGCGCGAACACCTCGTAGCCGACCGCGACGAAGAGGACGTTCAGGCCGAGCAGCCCGACGAAGTTGCGGTCTCGGAGCACCGCGCGGTAGCCCTCGCCGGCTTTCACGTCCCGCTCCTCCTCGCTCGGAGCCGGCTCGCGGACGGTCGAGAGCACCCCGACGAAGACGAAGAACGTGGCCGCGTCGAGCACGAACAGCGTCGAGAAGCTCCCCGGATCGCTGGTCGAGGCGATCAATCCACCAACGAGCGCGCCGAGGCCAAGGCCGACATTCATGGTGATCCGCTGGACGGAGAATGCAGAGCTTCGCGCATCGGCTGAGGCGAGCCGCGAGAGCAGTGTCGACTGTCCGGGCCAGAAGCACGCGGTCCCAGCTCCCTCCAGAGACAGCAGCGCGATCGCGTGCCACGGCTGCCTGATCAACGGGAAGAGGGCGAAGGCCGCCGACTGCTGGACGAGCCCGAGCAGGAGCGTGTTGCGGCCGCCGATCCGGTCGACGAGCGTGCCCGACCCGAGTCCGGCGCCCAGCGCGGCCACGCCGCCGAGCGCGAGGGCGAGCCCGGCGGCCGCGAACGAGATGCCGCGGACGTTGTGGAGGTAGATGACGATGAACGGGAAGGCCATCCCGTTCCCGAACGAGTTGACGACGCCGCCGCACTGCACGAGCCAGACGGTGCGCGGCAGTCGCGGGTCGAGCCTTCGGAGATAGCCGTGCGCCATCGAGGTTCTAAGGTATCGCCGTGGAGCTCGAGGCCCGGACGGCGACGCTTCGGATGGCGGAGACCTTCGTCATCTCGCGCGGCGCGTCCGACGAGGCCGAAGTCGTCGTCGTCGAGATCCGCCACGACGGCGTCACGGGCTACGGCGAGGCGAACCCAATCGAGCGCTACGACGAGTCCGCGGCCTCGGCGCTCACCTTCCTGCAGGACGCGGAGGAGCTGCTCGGCGACGACCCGTTCGCGCTCGAGGCGATCGGGGCGCGGCTCTCGGAGCGGCCCGGGGAGCACGCGGCCAAGGCTGCGATCGACGGTGCGCTGCACGACCTGTGCGGAAAGCTCGCCGGCCTGCCGGTCTGGAAGCTCCTCGGCCTCGAGCGCGCGGGCCCGCCGACCTCGTGGACGATCTGGCTCGGCGATCCCGACGACATGGCGCGGCGCGCCGAGAAGGTCGCGGGTCGCTTCAAGCGCCTCAAGCTGAAGCTCGGCGGCGGCGACGGGCATGACGTCGAGCGCGTGCGCGCCGTGCGCAGCGTGTCCGACGTGCCGCTCCAGGTCGACGTGAACGAGTTCTGGTCGCTGGACGAGGCGCTGGAGGCCATCCCGCAGCTCCAGGAGCTCGGCGTCCAGTACTGCGAGCAGCCGCTCCCGGCCGGCTCGCCGGAAGGCCCCGAGCTGAAGCGCCGTTCGCCGCTCCCGATCTACGTCGACGAGGATCTCCACACGCTCGAGGACGTGTCTGCCTGCGCCGAGCGCGCCCACGGCCTGACGGTCAAGCTCGCCAAGTCCGGCGGCATCCGCGAGGCGGTGCGGATCGCTCACGCGGGCCGCGCGCTCGGGCTCGGGATGATGCTCGGCTGCATGAACGAGTCCGGCCTGGCCGTCTCGGCGGGCGCGCAGATCGCGAGCCTCTTCGACCACGTCGATCTCGACGGCAACCTCCTCCTCACCGAGGACCCGTGGCCCGGCGTCGAGCTCGTCGACGGCGTGCAGCTCCCTGCCGACGCGCCCGGATTGGGTGTCCGCGAAGCGGTATCTCATACTCGCTGAGGGCCGCTCCGGCGACCCGCACTACGGCAAGACCGCCCGCGGGGTCATCCGTTACGCCCCCGATCCGGCCGTCGCGGTCGTCGACTCGACCCGGCCGGGGGAGACCCTCGACGGCGTCCCGGTCTTCGGCACCGTCGCGGAGGGCCTCCACCTCGAGCCGACCACGGCGCTCGTCGGCGTCGCGACCCAGGGCGGCCGCTTCCCGCCCGCCTGGCGCGAGCTGCTGAAGCAATGCATCGAGGCCGGGCTCGACGTCGAGAACGGCCTGCACGAGTTTCTCGCGGACGATCCCGAGCTGGCCGAGCTGGCTCGCGAGCGCGGGGTGAAGCTCATCGACCTCCGTCGCCCACCGGAGGGCCTCAACGTCCCGACCGGAGAGAACCTGACGATCCCCGCGAGGATCGCGCTCACCGTCGGCTCCGACTGCGCGATCGGGAAGAAGACGGTGGCGCTCGAGCTCGACCTCGAGGCGCGGCGTCGAGGCCTCAAGTCCGTCTTCGTCCCCACGGGCCAGACCGGGATCGCGATCGCGGGCTGGGGGATCGCCGTCGACGCGGTCGTCTCCGATTTCCTGGCCGGGGCCGCGGAGCAGCTGGTCGTCGAAGGCCACCGCAGAGGCG
>DATDFL010000126.1:0-11948 GCA_036522595.1 Gaiellaceae bacterium | reverse complement strand
TCGTGTCGGTCGCGTTCCTGGGCGTGGCCTCGATCCTGATCGTCTTCTCCCTGGGACCGTGGTGATCTCGGCCGAGGAGCCGGTCTGCGTCGTGACGCGGATCGCCTTCGGCCGCTGGTGGGCGCTTCCCGGCGCGATCCGACGCTTCCGGCGGCTGCGACGGATCGGCCGCAAGGAGATTCCGGGCTTCGTCGACGCCCACCTACGCATTCGCGGAGGCGCGACGCTGTTCTTCATCTCCATCTGGCAGGACGAGCTTGCGCTGATCCGGTTCACGACCCTCGAGGCCCACGTCAACGCGGTTCGCTGGACGATCCGCAACAAGGGCGAGGTCTGGTCGGGAGTCTTCCGGCTCACCGGGACGTCTTCGATGAGCAAGCCGTGGATCGGAACGATCCGCCACTGGGAACCGCTGGCCCCGTTAGAGGCCGGCGAGCCGCGCTGAGCGACGACGGTTAGCGGGGCGCGCGGCCTTTCCGCGCTTGCGCCGAATGTAACGAACTTTTTCAAGGATTCGTGCGGGCGGCCGATAGCTCTGGTAGAGCTTTGATGGTCATCCGGGGGGATCGGATCGATCATCCTTCGACCGGGAGGGTGATGACACGGTGGCGCGTTCTCGCGCCGATCGTCCTGTTCGCCGTCGCAGCCGCGCTCGGCGCGCTGTCTGCGACCGCGGGCTCGGGCTCGTCGTCGCCCGGCCTCGCCGCGGTCCGGCTCTGCAACGGCACGCGGCCCGCGGCCGGATACCGCTACGTCGTTCTGCAGGCCTGGGAGTACGGGCAGATCGCGGCGATCAAGCGGCAGAGCCCCGGCACGAAGGTCCTGGTCTACAAGGACATGGCCTCGACGCGCGACGACGCCGCTCAGAGCCAGACCGCCCTCTCGACCGGCGTCAGCTACGCGTACGCCAACCGGTACCACCCCGAATGGTTTTTGAAGGACACAAGCGGCAAGCGCGTCAACTGGGCGTCCTGGCCGCACTCGTGGCAGATGGATATCGGCAGCCGCAGCTACCAGCGCACGTGGGCGCGCAACGTGGCGCGTGAGCTGCGCAGGCGCGGCTGGGACGGCGTCTTCGTCGACGGCATCTCGCGGACGATGCAGTACCCCTGGTACCTGAACGGCCGCGTGCTCGCGAAGTACCCGGGGCCGAACGACTACGCGCGGGCGAACACACGGTTCCTGCGGCACGTTGGCCCCAAGCTGCGGCGCCGCCACCTCGTCGTCGGGAACATCAACGACGCGACGCTGCAGCTCTGGCGCCGCTGGATCAAGTTCACGTCCGGTGTCTCGAAGGAGTGGTGGACCAAGTCGAACGCCAACCGCGGCGTGGGGATGCTCAGCGGCGCCGACTGGGCCTTCCAGACGCGGCTCATGCGCGAGGCCCAGGCGCGCCACAAGGTCTTCATCGCGATCTCGTACAGCCCGGCCGACGACACGGCCGCGATGGACTACGCGCGGGCGAGCTTCCTGCTTTTCGCGCGCGGCGGCCGGACGGCGTTCAGCTACTCGCCGCTCTGCGGGGTCGAGCCGTCGACACCGCGCTGGCGGCAGGACGTGGGCGCGCCGACCGGCCCGGCGAAGGACATCGGCGCCGTCTGGGAGCGCCAGTTCGCGAACGGGATCGTCGTCGTCAACCCGTCAGGCTCGGCGACGGTGACCGCCCCGCTCGGCGGGCTCTACCTCCAGCCGAACGGGACGGCCGTCACATCGGTGCTACTCGGGCCTCACAGCGGTGCGGTGCTCCGCAAGCCCTAGTACATAAAGCTGACGCTGCCGACGACCCGGGCGTTGTAGATGACGCAGTGCCCGAAGATCGAGTAGCGGTAGTGCGTCAGCGTCGCCGAGAACATCCCGGTGCCGCCGGAGGTCGTGTGCGTGTTGACGTTGGCCAGCCGGCCCGCGACGAGGAACCGCTGGTTCGTGCAGCCCGCGCCGGGGTCGAGCACCGTGATCTGCCCACCGTGGTGGACGAAGTCGCCCGTGACGTAGTCGGCTGACAGACCGCGCACCGTCGTCATCTGGAACGTGCCGCCGTTGATGTAGGTCGGCTGGGAGCCGAGCGGGTCGTGCTCGACCGTCGCGTTCCAGAGGCCGGTGTCACCGGCGTTGCCCGTCGCGTGACCCGCGAAGGAGCCGACGGTCTGGGTGAACGCGTACTCGTTGCCGGAGACGGCGAACGTGGCCGAGGCCGGGCGGGCGGCCGCGGCTGCCGGGAGCGCGAGCGCTGCGACTGCGGCGAGGGTTGTGACCGACGCGCGGATGAGCCCCTTCATCGTCAGTCCCGATCGGGGTCGACGCGAGCCGCGTGGGCCGCTGCTTCGTCGCCCGCCTTTCGTTCGGCGGCCGCGCGTTCGGACAGCTCCTCCGCGAGGGCTTCGCGCTCCTTCGCTGTGCGGTGGCGCTGCTGGGCCTCTTCCCGGAGCGTCTGCGCCTGCTCGCGCTGCTGGCCGACACGCCTCTCCTTGGCACGCCGACCGCCGAACACGAGCCCTGCAAGCACGATGACGGCGGCGACGGCGATCACGATCCAGATCCACGTAGCCATCTCATCTCCCTTCTCGTTTTCAGGGCTGGCATTCCCGCTGCGCGGATCGCTAAGCCCGCGGCGGTCCCGGGGGGCTCAGTCCTGCAGCTCGACGCGATCGATCGTGACCGCCTCGCGGGGCTTGTCGTTCGCGTCGGTGTCGACTCCGGAGATCGAGTCGACGGCGTCCATCCCGTCGGTCACCCGCCCGAAGACGGTGTGCTTGCCGTCGAGCCACGGCGCCGCCTGCGTCGTCACGATGAAGAACTGGCTGCCGTTTGTGTTCGGGCCCGCGTTCGCCATGGCGAGGGCGCCGCGCTCGACCTTGTGATCGTTGAACTCGTCCTCGAACGTGTAGCCCGGGCCGCCGGTTCCGGTTCCGGTCGGGTCGCCGCCCTGGATCATGAAGTCCGGGATGACGCGGTGGAAGACGACGCCGTCGTAGAACCCGTCGCGGGCGAGCTTCACGAAATTCTCGACGGTCTTCGGGGCGTCCTCGTCGAACAGCTCGACGGCGATCGCGCCGTGGTTGGTGTGCAGGGTGGCGTTGCTCATGCGGTCAGTCCTCTCTCGGCCAGCTCTGCGGCTGCCTGGTCGAAGCGGTCGGTTGCGGGTTGAGTCTCGAGCCATTGCGCCAGCTCGGCGAGCGCCTCGTCGCGGTCGGCCTCGGGCTCGAAGCCGAGCAGCTCGCGCGCGAGCGTCAGGTCGGCGAAGCAGTGGCGGATGTCGCCGGCGCGGTAGATCCCCGGGATCTCGGGAGCGATGTCCTTCCCGAGCACGCTCGCGAGGGCCTCCGCGACCTCGGCCACGGTGGAGCTTCGGCCGCTGGCGACATTGATCGCCCGTCCGTCCGCGCCGTCGCGCTCGAGCGCCAGCCGGAAGGCGCGGGCCGCGTCGGAGACGTGCAGGAAGTCGCGCCGCTGCTCGCCGTCTTCGTAGACGACCGGCGGCCTGTCGTTCAGCAGGCGCGAGGCGAAGATCGCCAGGACGCCGGTGTACGGATTGGAGAGCGCCTGCCGCGGCCCGTAGGTGTTGAAGAGGCGGAGCGAGACGGTTGGGACGGCGTACGAGGCGCCGTAGAGCAGGCAGAGGCGCTCCTGGTCGAACTTCGTCACCGCGTAAACCGACGCGAGGACGGGCTCCTTGGTCTCGGGGGTGGGGATCGGCGTGAGCTCCTCGCCGTTGGGGCCGCGCGGATCCCATTCGCGGCGCTCGAGCTGCTCGCGGGTTCGCTCCGTGGGCTGCGCGGGCGCGTAGGCGCCCTCGCCGTAGATGCTCATGCTGGAGGCGACGACGAGCTTGCGGACCGGATGCTCCTGCAGCGCGTCGAGGAGCACGGTCGTGCCGAGGGTGTTCGCGCTGGCGTACTCGGCCTGTTCGTACATGCTCTGGCCGACGCCGACCCGGGCCGCGAGGTGGACGACGGCGTCGACGCCCTCGAGCGCGCCGCGGACGACCTCGGCGTTGCGGATGTCGCCCGGGATGAGCTCGATCTCCGGGTCGAGGTAGTCCGGGCGCTGCGAGCCCGAGTCGCCGTGCACCTGCTCGACCAGGACGTCGAGGGCGCGGACCGTATACCCGGCGCCCAGCAGCTCGTCCGCTACGTACGAGCCGATGAACCCGGCCCCGCCGGTGATCAGGATGCGCTCGGCCACGCGAGCAGGTTACGCGGGCCGGGGCCTGTGGAGAGGTTGTGACACTTTCTGCGCACTCTCGTGACAGTCCCGTGCGCGTGGCTGCCACCGTGACTGCGGCCACCGTGACCGCGTCACGGGGCGAAGTGGGTGATGAGCACCGCGAGGCCGAGGTTCGCGGCGAAGCCGAGCGCTGCGAGCGGTGGTTTCCGCAGCCAGGCGGGGCCTTCGCCCAGCGCCCAGAAGATCGGAAACGCGTACAGGCTCTGCCGCCCGAAGCTGTGCATCAGGCCTGACGCGAGCAGCGCCACCACCACCGCCCCGGCGAAGAACGTCCAGGGCCGGTAGCGCGGCCCCATCCGCCAGAGCACGACGAGCAGCGGCAGAACCAGGACGCAGCGAGCCGTGTCCGTCAGCCCCTGCAGGCTCTGCGTGGCCGCGAGCAGCACGGGCACGACGCAGGCGTACGCGATCACCACAGTCGTCCGGACGCCGAATTGCCGCCACGCGATCACGACGACGGCACAGCCCGCGACGAGCCCGAGGGCGATCACCGCGGTGTGAGCCTCGAAGAGGCTCTGAAGGTGGTCGATCCACTTGTGGATCCCGGAAGGCCCGCTCCGCCCCCAGAGCCGCTGCGCGTGGAAGAACGCACCGAACCGCCCGCTCCGCTCCCAGAAGAAGATCTCGACCGCAGCGGCCGCGGCGACCGGTGCGAGCGCCGCCAGCTTGTAGGCGACTCCCCTCCCGCGCGAGAGCAACGCCAGCGGGATCGCGATCAGCAGCCCGTTCGGACGCAGCAGCGCCGCGACTGCGCCCAGCGGAGCGGCGGCGAGCGGCTGTTCACGCATGACCAGCGCAGCGGCCCAGGCCCCCGCGGCGAGCGCGAGCCCGTCCGGGTAGGCGATGAGCAGCGCGAACGACCCCGGCCAGCACGCCAGCGCGAGCGCCGCCTGGAGCGGCCGTCCCGCCGGGCTCCCCGCGGCGACGCCGAGAAACGCGAGGCCGCTCGCGACGATCGTGAGCACGCCCGCGACCTTCCAATCCGCAATCGACCCCGATGCGCGCAGCAGCCACGGCCAGAGCGGGAAGAACGCGTAGAAGCGGTCGGCGACCGGCGGGTAGCCGTGATGGGCGATTGCGTTGTACCAGCCGAAGTCCCACGAGAAGAACGGAAAGAGCGGCGTCCCGAGCACGCCGGCCTTCGACTTGTCGTACGCCCCGGCGGCCATCCCAATGGCCACGGTCGCGACGACCGCCCCGGCCCAGGCCGCCCAGATCGCGCCTACGAGGACGTAGCTGCGGCCCCGCACGGGCCGAGCCTATTGCTCAGGCCGCGTTGACTTCTTCTTCGTCAGCCGCGTCGCTGCTGCCGAGCTGCTTCTGCCACCACTCGGACTCGCGGCGCTGCAGCTCCGTCTGCGCCTTCGCGACGTACGCGGCGAGCTCGCGCTCCTGGTTGGCCAGCCGCTGCTCGAGCTCCGCGAGCTCGGTCTCGCGTTCCTCGAGCTTGTCCGACCGGATCGTGACGTCCGCCTCCAGGCTCGCCTCTCGAACCTCGAGGTCGGCCTCGCGCTCGTCCAGCTCCTTGAGCCGGTCGCGGATCATCTCGTCCATCTCGGAGAGACGCTTCTCGCGGCGGTCGGTGCGCTTCTTGTGCGAGTCGGCGACCGACTCGACGCTCTTCATCTCTTCCTCGCGCGCCAAGAGCTCTTTTTCGCGCTGCTCGAGCTTCGCGGCAAGCTCCTCGAGATCGAGCTCGCGGTTCGCGTCGCGCTGCGCGGTGGCGAGCTCGGCTTTGAGGCGGCTCAGCTCGGCCTCCTGCTCGGTCAGCTCCAGCTCGCGCTGGTCGAGCTCCGCGCTCCGGGTGACCGCCTCCCGGGCCACGCGGCCCTTGTCGGCGAGCTCCCGCTCGAACCGCTCGGCCTCCGAGCGCATCCGATCCTGCTTGAGCAGCAGCTCCGCCTCGCGCTCGCCGAGCACCTCGTCCTTGGCGGCCACGCGGGCTGCGTTCTTCTTCAGGTCGTTCTCGCGCGCGAGAATCTTGCGCTCCCGCTCGGCGAGCTCCTTCTCCTGGATGCGGAAGTCGGTCTCGCGCTTGTCGAGCGAGCGCTCGCGACCCTGCAGCCGAACCTCGGTCGCGCGATGTCGCGTCTCGAGCTCGCTCTCGCGCCGTTCCAGCTTCTTCTCGCGCTGCGCCAACCCGGAGAGCTGCTTGGCGAAGCCTGCATTCGCCTTCTCGCGATCGCGCTCGGTGTTCTGAATCTGCCGCATCCGGGCCTCTGCCTGCTCGAGCTGCTCGGCGGCAAGCTGCTGCTCGGCCGCGAGCTCGGCCTGGACCTCGGCGACGCGTGCGTGCTCGGTATCGATGACGTCCTTCTGGTCGCGAACCTTCCGCTCGCGCTCCTCGAGCTCGACCTCGAACTCGGCGAGCTTGGCCTCGCGCGCATCGAGGTTGGCCGCGCGGTTCGCGAGCTCCTTCTCGAAGCTCATGCCGCCGTCGTAGGCGGCCACCTGCTGGTCGAGCCGGCTCCGCAGAGCTGCCTCGCGGCGCTGGGCGGCCTCGAGCTCGGCTTTGAGCTCGGCGAAATCGGGGCTGCTCCCGACGGCCTCGTGGTGGTCCCCGGCCGGTCGTGCAGTCAGCTCGAAGCGGAGCTCGACGTTCGTCGGCCCCTGCGGCTCTGGGGGTCCCTCCTCGTCGCCCCGGCGCCGCTGCTCGAGCTGCGCGCGGAGGCCGGTACCGAAACCCTTCTCGGTCTCTGCGGATTGATTCTCGGGATTGTCCGCCATAGTGGCCTCCGGTTAGAAGATCTTCGAGAGGTTGAGGAACGCCGGCCCGAGGATCACGAGGAACATGGCCGGGAAGATGAACAGCACGGTCGGGAAGAGCATCTTGATCGGCGCCTTCATCGCCTTCTCCTCGGCCGCGGCCTGGCGCTTGAGGCGGCTGTCGGTCGCCTGCACGCGCAGGATCCGGCCCAGGGAGATGCCGAGCTGGTCGGCCTGGATGATCGAGCGGACGAATGAGTTGAGCTCCGGCGTGTCGGTCCGCTGGGCGAGCTTCTTGAGCGCGTCGGGGCGCGACTCGCCAATCCGGATCTCGCTAAGCGTCAACGCGAACTCGTCGGCCAGCGGACCGTCCATGTGGTCGGTCAGCTTCGAGATGGCGCCGTCGAAGCCCATTCCGGCCTCGACGCTGACAGCCATCAAGTCGAGCGCGTCCGGCAGCTCGGCGCGGATTCGCTCCTTGCGCGAGCGGGCCTTCGACGAGACGAAGAAGTCAGGCGCGATGAAGCCGATGCCTGCAAAGGCGACGGAGCAGAAGAGCACGCCGCCGGCACTCGCCAGTGCGCCTCCGAAGAGCACGCCGAGAAAGACGCCCGCGATCGAGAGGCCCGACTTGAAGGCCAGGAAGGCCGTGGGCGAGATACTGCGGCCGAGTCCGGCGGCCATCAGCCTGGTGCTGACGCCTTCGACGGTCGTCTTCGGATGCAGTTTCAGCGTCCATCTGGCGAGGCGCTCGCCCAGCGGGGCGACGACTCGCTCGCGGAACGGGCGCTGCGCGTGGCCCAGAAGGGGCTTGAAGTCGCCGTACTGCGCCGCCCGGCGGACCGAGGAGCGGCGTTCGCGCGCCGGCATGCTCACGGCATCGCCGACGAAGTAGGCCGAGGCCGCGAGACAGGCGAGACCGGCAAAGATCACAAAGAGCATTCGTTTACCCCCGGAAGGAGACGATCTTTCGGAGCATCAGGGAACCGAAGGCCATCATCACGAGGCCGACGATGATCAGCATGTGGCCCGTCGACGTGTTGTAGAGCGGTGCCATGTAGGTCGGGTTGAGCAGGGTGAGCGCGAAGGCGATGAAGAACGGCAGGCCGAGGAGAACGTAGGCCGAGGCTCGGCCCATCGCCGTCAACCCGCGGATCTTGCGAGCGAACTGCTGCCGCTGGCGCACGGTGTCGGCGACCATGTCGAACAGGCCGGCAAGGCTGCCGCCCACCTGGCGCTGGATCGTCACCGCGGTGATCACGAAGGAGAAGTTCTCCGAGCCGATGCGCTCGGCGGTGTCTGCAAGGGCGTCGTCCATGGGCCGGCCGAGCTTCGTGTCGGTGATGACCCGGCTGAGCTCCGTGCTGGCGGGCTCCTGGCCCTCGTCGACGAGGGTCTGGATGCCCTGCTTGAAGCTGTGACCGGCCTTCAGCGAGGCGGCGAGCGTGACCAGCAGGTCGGGGAGCTGGTCCTCGAACGCGAGCATCCGCCGCTTGGCCTTGAACGTGATCCAGACGTAGGGGATAGCGGCGCCGACGCCGAGCGCGATGAGGATCCCGAGCGTCGAGCGCCCCGTCAGGGCGGCGAAGACCATGAAGAGGAAGCCGCAACCGCCCATCAGATAGAAGAACTCGACCGTGCGCAGCGGTAGGTCGGCCCGCTCCAGCTTGGTCTGCACCTTCTTCCACACGCTCCGGTGGCTGAAGGCCTGCTCCGTCACGCGGAAGAGGCCGGCGAACGCAGCGAGCCGCTCGCCTTTCTCACGACGCCGCGCCCGGCGCGGGCCGCCCTCGATATGCGGAGCGAGCCTGCTCTTGACCCACGAGTTGCTGCCGCCCGAGAGCCCAAGACCGACGGCGGTCAGGACTAGGAACGCGACGATCAGCGTCAGGACGAGGCCGCCGAGCGCCGAGTAGAACGGCGCGGGCAGGCCGCCGCCATGCTGCGGAACGGCCGCGAAGCTCGAGGGGACGGTGACGTCCGTCGAAGCGGCGCCCTCGGGATTGAGTGAGACTCGGAGGTGGAGTTTGTCGCCGGGTGCCGCGGCGGTGACGTACTCGACTCGCCACGTGCGGTGGAGCTCGGCTCCGATCGACGAGTAGACCGAGCCCAGCGCGGCCGTGGTGGCCGCGGTGTGGTAGGCGCCGCCGGTCTGGCCCGCCATCTCGCGGAGGGGTTCTGCCGTGGTCGACGAGCTACCGACGCCGATCGGGTAGACGAGGGCGCCTGCCTTCTTGGCTGCGTCGATTGCGGCCGGAAGCGAGCTGTCGCTCGAGACGTCCTGGCCGTCGGTCAGCAGCACGACGACCCGCGCGCGGCCCTGTTCGTGGCCGAGCATGTGGCCAGAGAGCGCGAGAGCGTCGTAGAGAGCCGTGCCCGGCTTCGAGTCCACCGCCATGGTCCGGAGTGCATCGTCGGAATCGATCGTCGAGGACGAGAAGCTCGTCAGCGGGACGGCGCTCGAGCCGAAGACGACGACGGCGACCCGGTCGGACGGCGCCTTCGCCGCCACGAACTTGCGCGCGGCTGCGACGGCGTCCTGGAGCCGCTTCCCCTTCATCGACTGCGAGCGGTCGATCGCGACCACGAGGCTCTTGGCGGACGAGAGGTTGTACGCGCTCAGGTCGACGACGCGACGGCCGTTCTCCGTCAGCGTCGGCGGGGTCCGAGAGCTGACGGGCGCAACGACCGTCGCGCGGACCGTCGGGTACTTCGTCACGTCCACGGCCCGCAGGCTCACGCTTGCATTCGCGGCAACCGACGAAAGCAGCGCCGTGACGAGGACGGCGATCAGGATCGCGAGGCGGTGCTTCATTCGAACCCGCCGTAACCGGCCGACGCGAAGTTCGGTGCCTGCCTCGAGGTCTCGCCGAAGAAGGCGGGAGGCAGGATCACGCCGTTCGCCGCCATCTTCTCCAGGAAATGCGGCTTCAGGCCGGTGCCCTCGAGCGGGCTGAGCAGGCGGACCGGCTGCTTGCCGGTGTCGCCGGAGTCCTCGTCCGGAGGCTTGGCGATGTAGACGTCCTGCAGCGTGATCACGTCGGACTCCATGTGCAGCACCTCGGTGACGTGGGTGACGCGGCGGGAGCCGTCCACGAGTCTGGCGATCTGGACGAGAACGTCGAACGCGCTCGCGATCTGCTCGCGGATCGCGCGGTGAGGCAGCTCGACGCCGGCCGTGAGGACGAGCGTCTCGAGCCTGGCGAGCGCATCGCGCGGGGAGTTCGCGTGGATCGTGGTCAGCGAGCCCTCGTGGCCCGTGTTCATCGCCTGGAGCATGTCCAGGGTCTCCGGGCCGCGGACCTCGCCGACGATGATCCGGTCGGGGCGCATGCGCAGGGCGTTCCGGACGAGCTCGCGGATGCGGACCTCGCCCTCGCCCTCGATGTTCGGTGGGCGCGCCTCCAGGGTGATCACGTGCTGCTGCTGGAGCTGGAGCTCGGCCGCGTCCTCGATCGTCACGATCCGCTCGTCGTTCGGGACGAAGGCGGACAGCGCGTTCAGGGTCGTCGTCTTACCGGTGCCGGTTCCGCCCGAGATCAGCATGTTCAGCTTCCCGCGGACGCACGCCTGGAGGAACTGGGCGGCTTCGGGGTTGAGCGTCCCGAAGTCGATCAGGTCGTCCATCGTGTACGGGTCGCGCGAGAACTTTCGGATCGTGAGGGTCGGGCCGCGCAGCGAGAGCGGCGGGATGATCGCGTTGACACGGCTCCCGTCAGGGAGGCGCGCGTCGACCATCGGCGAGGCCTCGTCGACCCGACGGCCGACCTGCGAGACGATCTTGTCGATGATCCGGAGCAGGTGGGCGTTGTCGACGAAGGTGGCGTCGGTCGCCTCGATCTTGCCGAGGCGCTCGATGTAGACCCGGTCGTGGGCGTTGACCATGACCTCGGTGATCGAATCGTCGCGGAGCAGCGGCTCCAGCGGTCCGTACCCGAGGATGTCGTCGGTGATCTCGCGCGTGATCTGGCGCCGCTCCTCACGGGTGAGCGGCGTCCGGTCGAGCGCCAGCTGCTCGGTGACGACCCGGAGCACCTTGTCGGCGAGGTCCTCGACCGGTGCCCCATTCTCCGACTTGCCCGCGGAGAAGAGCTGCGGGCCGAGCTTCGCAATGCAGGCGTGGTGGATGCGGGTCTTCAGCTCCGCGTATGGGTCGGCCGGCCGGCGGTCGGCCTGCTCGGCCTGCGCGCCGCCGAGCGCGTCGAGCGCGTCGCCGGTGATGCCCGGCGTCGAGCCGTTCTGGCGATGGAGGCGATCGTGCAGGCCCACGGCTACGACCTCGAGAGGGTCGCGAGGAAGCTCTTCTTCTGCTTCGCCGCGGCCTGGGCGGCCACGAGGCCCTTCGCCATTCCGCGGAGCGCCTTCGAGAACTCGGCCTTGGTGTCGGCGATGACCGCCGGGTTGCCCCGGTTGACCGCCAGCGGCACGGAGCGATCGCTCGGGATCTCGTAGGCGATCTCACGCTCGAGGGCGGCCTCGACCTCCTTCGGCTTCATCCCAACCTTCGAGTTCGCCCGGTTGAGAACGAGCTTGATCCGGTCGGGCGGGAAGGAGAGCAGCTCGAGGGTCTGCAGGCTGAGGCGGACGTTCTTGAGGGTCGGAACGTCCAGGCCGCAGAGCAGGAGCAGCTCGTCGGTTCGGTCGAGGGTCGCGAGCATCGGGCCGTGGAAGAACGGCGACGTGTCGACGACGATCACGTCGTACGACTCGCGCGCGACCTCCAGCAGCCGGGCCAGCTTGGCCTCGGTCACGAGCTCGGCATCCTCGGGACGCAGCGGCGCCGGGAGGACGTCGAGGCCGGACGCGTGGCGCGTCGTGTAGCCGGCCAGCTTCTCGGAGTCGAGCTCACCCGGAGCGGTGACGAGGTCGTAGATCGTCTTGTCCGGCTCGATCCCGAGCATGATCGCTGCGTCCCCGAACTGCAGGTCGAGGTCGAGCAGCAGCGCCCGCTTGCCCCAGTGCTTGGCGAGCGAGACGCCGAGGTTCGTCGCGGTCACGGTCTTGCCGGTGCCGCCCTT
>DATDFL010000125.1:0-15136 GCA_036522595.1 Gaiellaceae bacterium | reverse complement strand
GCTCGTCACCAGCGCCGTGCCGCGGCTTCGCTGTCCGGAAGAGGCGAATCTTCGCGCTCCCGACGCCGTGGTCTCCCTCCACGTCGGCTTCATCAACGCCGGCGCGGAGCTGATCGAGGCGAACAGCTTCGGCGCCAACCGGCGCAAGCTGGCGCAGCATTTTCTCGAGGACGACCTCGAGCAGATCAACTCCACCGCGGTCAAGCTCGCCCGTCAGGCCCGCGAGACCGTGGGCCGTGACGTCTTCATCGCGGGCTCGATCGGCCCGCTCGGCGAGCCCGCCAGCGCGCGAGTCAGGCACGAGCTCTTCGCGGAGCAGGCCACCGTGCTCGAGGGCCGGGGCGCCGACCTGTTCATGGTCGAGACGTTCTACGACCTCGAGGAGCTGGTGGACGCGGTCGAAGGCATCCGCGAGGTCTCAGCGCTACCGATCGTCGCTCTCCTGACCTTCGACGACGGCGCGATCACGTTCGCCGGCGTGACCGCGAAAGAGGCCTCCGAACGCCTGGCCGGCCTCGATGTCGCCGCGATCGGCGCGAACCACGGCGCCGGGTTGCTGGCTGCCCTGGCCGCGCTCGAGGAGATGGACTCGAACATGCCTCTCGCCGCGCTGCCGAACATCGGTCTCGCAAGCCTGGCCGGCGGCCGCGTCATCTTCCCGCACGCCTCGCCGGACTACTTCGCAGAGTTCGCCGCCCACGCGCGTGAGCTCGGCGCGAAGATCATCGGCGGCTGCTGCGGGACGACCCCGGTCGAGATCGCGGCGATCCGCGAGGCTGTCGAGGAGGAGCGCCGGCCGCGCTCGACGCTCTCCTTCGAGGAGCGCGAGCTCGCCGTCGCGCTCGGCGAAGAGCAGCGCGAGACGGGGCTGGCCCGCGCACTTCGCGAACGAGAGTGGGTCGTCTCGATCCAGGTCGACCCGCCGCTCGGAGGCAACATCAGCGGGCTCGTCGAGCTGACGCAGGCGCTGAAGGACTCCGGCAAGGTCGGTTTCGTCGACGTCAATGACAACGCCGGCGCCCGGGCGGGGATGCACGCCGTGATCGTCTCATCCGTGCTCGAACGCGTGGCCGGGATCGAGACGATCCCGCACCTCACGACGCGCGATTACACGGTGATGGGGCTCGAGGCCGTCCTCTTCGGCGCGCATGCCGAAGGCGTCCGTAACGTCCTCGCGGTCACCGGCGACCCGCCCGAGGTCGGCGACTACCCCGGCTCGCGGGGCGTCTACGAGGTCGACGCGATCGGACTCGTCGAGCTGATGGCGCGCCTCAACAAGGGCGAGGACTTCAACGGCCGGACGATCGACGCGCCGACCTCGTTCTTCATCGGGGTTGCCGTGAACCCGACCGCGGACGACCTCGACGTCGAGCTCGAGCGCTTTCGGCAGAAGGTGGACGCGGGCGCGCAGTTCGCGATGACCCAGCTCGTCTTCGACCTCGCGCATCTCGACAATTTCTTCGAGCGCTTCGGCGGGCCCTCGCCGATCCCGCTCCTCGTCGGCATCTGCCCGATCTGGAGCTACCGGTTCGCGCTGCGCCTCCACAACGAACTGCCGGGCATCGTCGTCCCGGAGGATCTCCAGGAGGCCTTGCGCGACGCCGGCTCGAACGCGACCGAGGTCGGAATGCAGCACGCAAAGGAGCTCTACGAAGCGGCCCGCGAGACGGCGGCCGGCGTCTACCTCATGGCGCCCTACCGCAAGCCGCTGAACGTGCTCGAGCTGATTTCCTAGCCCGCGCAGTCGCCGGTCGACACCGGCGCGCGTGCCGAACGAAGCGCCCGCCGGACGAGCGGCGCAGGGACGCCGTAGCCGCCGCCACCGTTCGTTCGCGCGGCGAAGACCGTCGTCTGCACCGCGCCGGACGCGTCGACCGCTGGCCCACCCGAGTCCCCGTGCCGCACGGAGCCGCTCAGGCTCGTGACCGTCCGCGTGACCGGCCCGCGGCCGTATGCGTCCTGGCTCAAGACCGTGCGGGTCGCCCCGATGCGGCCCGGGACGGCGTCGAACGGGCCATTCTCCGGGTAGCCGATGATCGCGACGCCCGTGCCCGCGCGCGGATTCACCAGCCGCAGCGGCCGGACGCTGAGCTCCTGCACGCGCAAAACCGAGATGTCGTTGCGCGAGTCGAATGCAACGGCTTGCGCAGGCAGCGTCAGCCCGGAGAGCGTCGTGACCGTCGTGTCGGTCTCGCCGGCGACGACGTGCGCTGCGGTAACGACGGTTCCCGGCCCCGCGACCCAGCCGCTGCCTTCGATCCCGAGGCCGCAGGCAGTGCCGAGCACGCGCACGACGCTCGGCGCGGCGGCCCGCACGCCGGGCTGGTTCAGCACCCGCGGATCCGGAGGCTCGGTCGGCAGCGGCGGCCCGGCGAGGCTCGGGAACGGGTCGATCCGGCCGAGCGCGTGCAGCAGGCTCCGCGGCGGCACGATCGCGTTCAGGCGCTGCAGCAGCTCGGAGCGCTGCACCGCCTGCCGCAGCTGCGCCTGGCCCGGCAGCTGGAGCGCCATCGCGCCGAGCACCCAGATCGCGGCGAGGCCGACGAGCGCCCCGGCGACGATCCCGGCAGCCGAGTCGAGGTCGCGCAGAGAGCGCCGATTCTGCCGCCCACGCAGCGCGGCGCCGGCGGCGCTCCCGACCACCTCGAACGCGATCGCGAGCGTCACCGCCCCGATCACGGCGATGACCGGCGCGTACGCCGAGCTCGAGCCGCCGGAAAGCAGCAGCGGCGCGAGCCGTCCGCCGATCACCGCGCCCGTGACGAGCCCGGCCAGCGAAAGTGCGCTCCAGACGAAGCCCTGCACCGCACCTCCGAGCGCCGCCAGCAGGACGACGGCGACCGCAATCCAGTCCAGCAGCGTCATCGAGTTAGGCTAGTCACCGTGGATTGGCAGGAGCTCCAGGGGTTCATAGACCGCTACAACGCCGCCTGGAACGACCACGACGTCGAAACGATCGTCTCGATGCACACCGAGGACTCGGTCTTCGAGAACCACGTCACCGGCGACGTCAACGTCGGCCGCGAGCAGATCGGGCGCGCGATCGAGGGCATCTTCGCGGTGTTCCCGGATCTCCGGTTCGAGACGCGCCGCGCCTACGTCCGCGACGACCTCGTGGTGCAGGAGTGGACGGCGACCGGAACGCACGAGGGCACGATGACGCGCTCCGGAATCGAGATCGCGCCGACCGGCCGGAAGGTCGACTACAAGGGCATGGACGTGATCCCGATCCGCGACGGCCTGGTCGCACGCAAGGACGTCTACTCGGACTCCGTGACCCTTCTGCGCCAACTCGGCCTGACGTCTATCTAGCTAGACTGGGCCGTCCTTGGGGGCGTAGTTCAGTTGGTTAGAACGCCGGCCTGTCACGCCGGAGGTCGCGGGTTCGAGTCCCGTCGCTCCCGTCTTCCGAAGTGCCTGTAAACAACCAGGTCTCGTTGCCTGCGTTGACGTAAATCGGCTGTTTCGTGGCCCGTTCGTGGCCCAATCCTGAGAGCGAAACTGCCTGCAAAATAAGGGCTTTCTCCTCTAAGGTTGTGTCCGGTCGCACGAACTAACCAGGTCACGTGGCACGCTGGCACCGGATCGCAAGCGGACCGATCACCGCGCCATATAGTCGGAGCGCAATGATCCGCGTTGTCCTCGCCGAAGACACCTACCTCGTGCGCGAAGGAATCAAGCGCCTGCTCGAGCCCGAGGCGGACATCGAGCTGGCGGCCGCGTGCGCGGACCTGCCCTCGCTGCTCGAGGCGATCGAGACGGAGCATCCCGACGTTGTCCTGACCGACATCCGAATGCCGCCGTCCAGTCAGGACGAAGGTATCCAGGTTGCCGACCGCCTCCGCGAGACGAGCCCGGAGACAGGCGTGGTCGTGCTCAGCCAGTTCGCCGAGCCTGAGTACGCGCTCGCGCTGCTCGAGAAGGGAGCCGACGGGCGTGCCTATCTGCTCAAGGATCGCGTTGGAGACGCCGCGCAGCTGGCCGGGGCGATCCGCGAGGTCGCGCGCGGCGGCTCGGTCATCGACTCGAAGATCGTGGAAGCTCTCGTCGCCGCTCGCGCGCGGAGCGACTCGCCGCTCGACCAACTGACGCCACGTGAGCGGGAGACCCTAGAGGAGATGGCGCAAGGCAAGAACAACGCGGCGATCGCGGCGTCACTCGTGATCACGGAGCCGTCGGTCGAGAAGGTGATCCACTCGATCTTCCGGAAGCTTGGGGTCGCGTGGCAGCCCGACGTCAACCGCCGGGTGAAGGCGGTGCTGCTCTACCTGGCCGAACGGGACGCCTAGGGCTCGAGCGGGATCGTCCCGACGACGCGCGTGCCGCGGCCGAGGGAGGAGTCGATGCGCAGGTCACCCCCGACGGCCTCGAGCCGATCGCGCATGTTCGTCAGTCCGGCGCCAAACGTCGTGCGTGCCGGATCAAGACCCGCGCCATCGTCGGCCACCTCGAATCGCAGGCCTCCTTCTTGCTCCCAGAGCCGGATTGTTGCGCGCGCACCGTCGCCTGCGTGCTTCGCAGCGTTCTGGAGCGCCTCCACACAGCAGAAGTAGACCGTCGCCTCGACCTCCGGGTCGTAGCGACTGACCGTTGCGGCGTCGAGGCGCGCTGCGATGCTCGCGCGCCGCGCGGCATTCGCGAGCGCCTCGGACAAGCCTCGATCCTGGAGCAGCGGCGGGTAGATGCCGTGGGCGAGATCGCGGAAGTCCCGCATCGCCTCCCGAACCGCCGCGCGAAGCTCGCCGAGAATGGCTTTCGCTCTCTCGGGGTCGGACTCGATGAGCGCGCTCACGGCTCCGAGGTTCGCTTCCAGCGCGACGAGGTGCTGCTGGGCGCCGTCGTGCAGGTCGCGCTCGATCCGCCGACGCTCGTCGTCGGCCGCGGCGACCATGCGTGCTCGCGAGAGCCGGAGCTCATCCGCCTGACGGCGAAGCTTCTCGAGCGATGCCTGCAAATCCGAGTCGAGCCGGGCGTTGCGCAGCGCGAGCGCGACCTGACGTGCCAACTCGGCGAGGGCGCTGTCGGCTTGTTCGCCGAACGGCTCGGAGCCCACCGAGCGCTCCACGACGATCAAGCCGAAAAGCTCGCCCGCGTTCGCGATGGGCGCGATGCGCACGAAGGCCTCTCCACGGTCGCCAAGCAGCTGCGGCAGCCAGACGGCGACTCGGCCTGACCCCGAGACGCCGCTGCGCGCGAGGATGGACTCCTCCGACGCGGTCAGCCGGAGCGCCGCCGGACTGCTCTCCGGCTCGGAGACGACGCGCTCGAGCACGCCGGCGGAGCACGTCCAGATCTCGACCGAATCGAGTGCGAGCCCGCTCCGCAGCGATTCCGCAAGCTGGAGCAGGAGCTCCTCCAGCGGGACGGCGCGCGAGAGCCGCGCTCCGAACGTCCGGAGGAGCTCGTCCGGCGCTCGGTGCGCCTCGTGCACGAGCCGGTTCGAGAAGTCGGTGAGGCGCCGCCGCGCCGGGACGTAGAGCAGTGCGCTCACGCCGGCAGCCGCGATCGAGAGCACCAGCAGGGTGCGCTCCTCGCGCGTCGGAGGGCGGCCGAGCCCGAGGACGACGAGAAGGTAGACCGCGGCCACGAGCGTCGTGAGGCCGGCGACCGAGATCGCAGGCGGAACGAGCCGCGCGACGCGAGTCTCGAACCGCCTCGAAACCCGCACCGCCGCCGCAATCGGGATAGCTAACGTCGCGGCGGCAGCGATCTGGAGCAGGTCAGGCGGCCAGCCGAGGAGGAGGTGCAGCGTCGTCGCGACCACGACCACCTCGGCGACGAACGCGAGGCCAAGCGCCAGGGTGTGCGTCCGCGCGCGCCAAGCTCCGTGGCGTGCGCCGGTGTGCTTGATCTGGAGCGCGGCCGTGAGCCACACGAGCGCGAGCACGAGCCAACCGGTTAGTCGCCCGACGCCGCTGTGCCAGCCGACGGCGCCGGCAGCGATTGCCGCGCCGGCCCCGAGCGGCGGGACGGCGGACGCCCACGAGCGGATCGGTGAGCCGCCGTCGGATGCCGGTTCAATCGTCGTGGCCATCACTCCGCCCTCAGCACGGCGGCTGCTCGTGTCCGCGCCGCGCTCCATGCGGGTAGGGCGGCCACCAGGTTGGCCAGCAAAAGAGCGGCCGGCACGACGAGCAGGACGAGCGGAACAGGCGTCACCGGCTCCGGGACGACCTCGATCTGCTGCGCGAACAGGTACCACGTCCAGCGCCCGGCCGCGATGCCCAGCGGAAGGCCCACGACGACGCCGATGGCCGCGAACGTCGTCGCTTGCCAGGCGACGGTGAGAAGCAGCTGGCGGCGGTCGAAGCCCAGCGTCTTCAGGACGGCGAGCTGCCGGCGCCGCCGGCGGATCGCAGTCACGAGCGTGTGCGCGAGCGTGGCGGCTGCGATCGCGGCGAGAAGCGCCGACACGACGACCGGCAGGCTGTGTATGCCCTCGAAGTCGGCGATCGTCTTCGGCGGTCCCGGGGCGGGATGGATGTAGGCTCGCTCCAGCCTTGCGATCGTCGCCGCCCGGTCCGCCCCCGGGGCGACCCGAGCCTCAAACACTCCCGGCGACGCGTGCGGGCTCAGCTGCTTGAACGCCTGGAACGTCATCGCCCCGCTCGGTCGCGGGAGGCTTTCCACGCTCTCGGGCATCACCGCCTGGCCGACGACGCGCAGACGTGCGCGATGAGTGCGGACACGCGCCTCGACGCTATCGCCGACGCCAACGCCGAGCGCGTCCATCTTTTTCCGTGTGAGCACTATCTCGTCGCTTCGCTCGGGCTGTCGTCCCTCGGTCACGACGGGGCCGATCCTCCCCTTGATGTCGTCCATGGCCACGATGGGCACGCGCCGGCCGTCGAGCACGACGTCCTGCTGCTCTCCCCGCGCCGCGTCGCTGATCGCTCGATCAGCGCGAATGCGCGCGGCGGAGGGCACGGTGTAGTTCGTTGCGTAGTCCGAGTTCTGGCCGTAGAGCCGCGGCGTCGAGAACAGGTGGTCGAGGCTCGCGGTGAACGTCAGCGCCACCGCGACCACTGCGACGGCGGCAACGGCTCCCAGCAGCGTCCCGGCGACCGGTACCGCCGTCGTCCCCCCTCCCCGCGTGAGCGCCAACCGGACGCCGCTGACGGCCGTCAGCGGCAGGCCCCACCGCGCGAGCGCGTCTGCGAGAGGCCGTCCGGCAGCAGGCGGACGCTCTGCCTGCCGCCGCGTCGCTTGCACCGACGCGGCAGCGCCTGCAAGCACCACGAAAAGGAAGACGACGGCGCCGCCCAGTAAGAAGACGAGCCGGTCGAAGGCGAATCCTGGCTCGGGCTCGAGCTCGCGCGCCAGGCCGATCGGCGTCAGCGGAGAGAGCGCCAGTCCAACCGCAACGGCGGTGATCGAGGCGAACGCGCCGATCGCGGCGGCGCGGGCGACGTCCACGGTCATGAGCTGCCGGCGCATCATCCCGAGCGCCCTCAGCGTCGGATGTCCCGCCGCGGCGACCGAGGCGAGCCGCAGGAGTGGCGAAGCCAGCAGGATGAGCGCGAGGAGCGCACCGAAGCCGGCCGCCAGCCAGAGCGCCTGGGCCTGGTGGTCGATCGCCGGCTGAATCTTCGCGGCGTCGTCCGCCTCCCGCACCACGTCCGTTCCCGCGATCGCTTGGAGGAGGGCGGGGATGTCGGCAGCGCCGTGGCGAAGCCGGACGGAGATCCAGTATTCGGCGTAGCGGCTGTCGACCCAGTGGGCGTGATGGAAAGCGGGCGTGAGCGTGACCGTCCCGACGGGGTTGGGATCCGTGGTCGCCTTGACGCCGACCACCTTGAGCCGGATCAACGGCCCTCCCGGCACGAGCTTCGACAGTGGCTGGACGATGTGCCAGCCGAACCGCGTCCTAAAGGGCCGAGACAGCTCATGCACGCGGAGACCGAAAGCGACGCGGTTGAATGCCGTGCTCGGCTCCGGTGCCCACAGCTTTCCGCCGGTCGCCTTTGCGTCGGGGAAGTCGGAGTACCGGGCCACCAGCTGGCCGAAACTCGCCCCGCCTCGCAGGCGCGCGTATAGGCGGTCGGCGACGTTCTTCGCGCGACGGCATTGGTCAGGACCCGAGCACGCGAGCCAGATCTGCCTGACCTCGCGCCGCTCTGGAATCCCCGGCTGCGGATGCGGGTTCAGCGGATCACACTGGAAGACGGCTGGATCCCAGCTCGGAAAGACCCGAATCGGGATCAGATCGCCCGGGCCGACGCCGAACCGCTTGGCGGCGCGCGAATCGAGCAGCACCTCGCGCGGCCGGGTTGGGTCGGGGGCTCTCCCCGCAAGGATCTTCGGTCTGGCCAGCGCGACGCCGTACCGCCCGTCCACGTTCACCGTGAAGAACACCGTGTTGGGACCGATCGACGTCGGCACGGGGCGGTTCTGGGCATCGCGGGCGCAGACGGCCAGCTCGCCCGTCACGGCCGAGGCCTCCACCTGCGGCAGGGAGCGGACGCGCTCGATCGTCGGGCGGGCGTATGACTCGCTGTTGCTGTTCTCCGGACGGTTTTTGACCATCCCGAACTTCGCGTCCGGGAAGCGATAGGCAGCGAGATGGCGCGCGAGCACCGAGTGCGTGCGGCGCGCTCCGGCGGCCGCCGTGAGCACGAGGCCGCCTGCGATCCCCGCCAGCACGGCAACCGCCAGCCAGCCGAGCCAGCGCGAGCGGAGCTCGCTCCGGAACCGCATCCAGACTGCCGTCACGTCAGCCTCCGAACGCGGTGGCGGCCGGCGCTGCGATCGTCGACGCCACGATCCGGCCATCCTGCATTCGCACCACGCGCTCGGCCGCGTCGGCCACGTGCTCGTCGTGTGTGACGAGCAGGATCGTCTGCCCCGCCGCGTGGAGCCGTCGGAAGAGCTCGAGCACCTCGAGCCCGCCCGCGCTGTCGAGCGCCCCCGTCGGCTCGTCCGCGAGCAGGAGGGTGGGCTCGTTCGCGAGCGCGCGTGCGATCGCGAGCCGTTGCCGCTGACCTCCCGAGAGCACGGCCGGCAGCTCGCCTGCCTTGTCCGGCAGCCCGAGCAGATCGAGCAGCTCACGCGCGCGCGTCTCGGCTCGCCGACGCGAGACACCGGCGATGACGGCGGCAAGGACGACGTTCTCGAGCGCCGAGGTGTCCTCGAGCAGGTTGAAGAACTGGAACACGAAGCCGATGTGGCGGCGGCGCAGGTGCGCGAGCTCGCTCTCGTCCTTGCCGACGAGCGACTCCCCGGCGAGAACGATTTCGCCGTCGCTGGGGCTCTCGAGCCCGGCGACGAGGTTCAGCAGCGTCGACTTCCCGCACCCCGATGGCCCGGTGACCGCGACGAACTCACCCGGGGCAACGACCAGATCGACCCCGCGCAGCGCGCGGACAGGCGCCCCCTCCGACTCGAACGTCTTGCGGAGGCGAACGGTTCTCAACGCTTCCGGCGCGTCCGCCACAGCACGACTCTGAACCGTGGCCGCCCCGACCGCAACCAAGCCACCTGGGCAGCCGATTCACCCGCCAGCCACGTAGCCGGCGCTCGGCGGCGGCCCCTAGCGTCGGGGGCGTCGACCGAAGGAGGAACAGTGATTCGACGAACGATGCTCTTCGCCGCCGCGGCGCTCGTCGTCGCGGGGCTGGCGGCGGGGCTCTCGCAGGCCACGGCCCCCGGGAAGAACGGGCGGATCGCGTTCGACCGCGTCGCGCTCAGCAACACCTTGACCGTGAACATCGTTGTCGCGAACAGCGACGGCCGCGGCCAGCGCACGATCACGCACGCCGCGCGCGGCTACTTGGACGCCCATCCAGACTGGTCGCCGGACGGCTCGCGCATCGTCTTCGAGCGCGGCTGCTCCAACAACTGTTCGCGCCACATCTGGACGGTGCGCCCCGACGGCAGCGAGCTGAGGCGGCTGAGCCCGCGCTGTCGCTCGGGCGCGTTTTGCCCCGACGACCTCGAAGCGCGGTTCTCGCCCGACGGCCGGCAGATCGCCTTCACCAGCTATCGGGGCCCCAAGACAGGTGGCTATTCGATCTGGGTCGCCGACGCCAACCTTCGGCATGCCCACCGCGTCGCCACCGGCGCCATGCCACGTTGGTCTCCCGACGGAAAGCAGCTCGTGTTCGTCGCCAAGCCGCGAACCGTTTGGTCCGTCTACGTCTGCAACAGCGACGGCAGCGGGCTTCGTCGCATCACGCCCTTGCAGCTCAAGGTGAGCGAGCACCCTGACTGGTCACCGGACGGGACGCGCATCCTCTTCGCCGCGGGGCCGAAAGACCGCTGGAACCTGTTCACGATCCGTCCGGACGGTACGGGTCTCCAGCAGCTGACCCACTTCAAAGGCCTGACGAGGGTGCAGGTCGGCTCGTACTCGCCCGACGGCAAGTCGATCGTCCTCTCGTCCGTCGTCGGTGCCGTCAACCAGCGGGGCCTCGACGATGTCTTCGTGATGACCGCCGACGGTAAGAACCGCCGACCGATCACCCGAACGCCGAACTGGGATGGCGAGGCCGACTGGGGGCCGCGGCCGTGAACGGAAGCCACCTGGCCGACGCACTCGGATGCCTGCCGCGGAGAACTGGCCCGCTAGCGCCGTTGTGGCCGCACGGACGCGCTCCTAGCGTCTTCGTCGTCGTGTTGTTCACATCTCAGGAGGGCTCGAAATGACCACAACCGCGATTCCCTCCCCGACGGAAGCCGCGGCTTCGCGTTTGCACTGGACGCGGCGCAGATTGGCGCTTGCCGTCATCGTTCCGACGCTTGCCGCTGCAGCTGCCGCGACGTCGCTGGAGCTCGCCGGATCGGCGGGTCCAAGTTCAACTCCGGTGGCCACCGCGGCGGCGGCGCCCGAGTGGACGCCGTTCGGGCTTCCGTGGCTCGAAGCCGTCGACGTGCGTGATCTGAAGAGGCAGCTCCTGCAGGCGGGCTATCAGGTCAAGGTCGACGACACTCTCGATCCAGTTACGGAATCCGCGCTGGCGGACTACCTGCAACCCGGCTCGGCGAGCTCGCTCGGACCGGTCGGGCAAGCACTCGCAGGCACCGTCCTGCTCGGGCGCCAGAACCCAGTGGCCTGGAACCGCCGCTTTGGGCTCGACCGCCCGACGAAGTTCGTCGAGCGGCCGCTGACGGGCCGGGGTGGGCAGCTCGATGCGAACGGGAACCTTCGCACTCCGCTTGCCGTGCTGCCGAGCGGCCGACAAGCCGCAGCTGCGGCGCCGAGGAACGGGAAGATCGCGTTCGTCGATCGGACGGAGACGCTCGACGTCGTCAACCCGAACGGTGCCGGGCGGCGGCGGCTCGTGCACTGTCCCGTTGCGATCACGATCTGCGAGATCACCGGCTACGCCTGGGCCCCGAACGGCAAACGACTGGCCTTCCTGCGCGGCCACGCCGGCAGCGCGGACACGGTCTCCGATCTGTCACTGTACGTGATCAACGCCGACGGCACCGGGATGAGACGCCTCGTCCACTGCGGTCGCTGCGGCGGGTCGCGAGTGGCATGGTCGCCGGACGGCTCGGGCATTGTCTTCGCCACCGCAGATGGGCTCCGCCTGATTGGGGTGTCGAGCGGTACGCAGCTGCGGCTGACGGATTCGGCTGATGCCGATCCTGCTTGGTCACCCAGCGGCTCAACAATCGCGTTCGCCCGGGGCGGCTCCATCTACACGATCAAGCCCGACGCTACCGGCCTGACAGAGCTCGCCAGCCTTCCCGGCTGGGTCGATCATCCGGCCTGGGCGCCCGACGGTACGAGGATCGTCTTCGACGAGCTCTCCGCCGGTTCCGACGGGATCTACGTCGTCAACGTCGACGGATCGCAGCTCACGTTGCTGCGCGCCGGCTCTGAGGCCAGCGGCCCAGGCACCCCTTCCTGGTCTCCGAACGGGCACCAGATCCTGTTCTTCAACACGCCTCGCCTGCTGACCGGATTCACCGCCGAGGTCTGGGTGATGAAGCCCGACGGCAGTGACGCGCGACGCCTCTACCACTCGCGCTGCTGCGTCGGCGTGTGGAACCCACCGATTTGGTCTCCCGACGGCAAGTCAATCGCGTTCAGCGCCGACTCCGCGGGCGGGATCTTCTTGATCCGAACGAACGGAAGGCATCGGCGGAGGTTGTCCCGGCGCGCGAGCGAGATCGCCTGGCAGTCGATCCCGCGATCTCGGTGATGTCGAAGACAGCGAATACGAAGAAGGGCGCACTGCGAAAAGTGCCGTAGTCAGAGTTAGCAACATCCGGTGGCCCACTCATGGCCCAAACGTTCATTCAGGGAATGCCTCAACCATACGGAGCGGAGTCAGCTCAGACGCGAAAGCCCCTGCAAATGCTGCTGTGTGGAGATGGTTGTCGCTGAGCGTCGCCGAGCCTTGATCGGCCTGTCACGCCGGAGGTCGCGGGTTCGAGTCCCGTCGCTCCCGTCTCTACGTCTGTCCTGCAAACAAGCGTTCTGGTCAGACAACGTGACCTCCGGCGTGGTCGTACGACTCTGATGTCGATTGCGCGGCCTGACGCCTGTCCGTTAGCGAGGTGCTGCGACCGGTCTTGGCGACTCAGCAGGCCGCGGAGGGTGTGGAGTTGCGCCACCCACACGGGCTCGTCCAGTCCCAGCCCGCGCTCACCGGCAGCACTCAGACCAGCCGGATCGTTGGGGCCCGGCGGGGTTAGGACCAGAAATCGTCCCAAGCGTAGAGGTCCTCAAAGTGCTCCCGCCCGTCAGTCACCTTGCCGTCCTTGAGTTCGAAGACGATGCAGTTGGCAACGTCGAGGTGCTTGCCGTTTCTGTCCGCGGTGCTGCGCTGGATGCCGACGACACGGCTATCACCATCTGCAGCCATGTGCTGCAACTCGGCCCGGAAGGTCCCCTCGGTCTTCTGCGCGAGCTGGCCAAAGTACGCCAAGGTGGCGCCGCGGCCCTGATAGTCGCCGGCCATGGAGCTCCGGCCCGGCAAGTGCCAAACAGTCTCATCCATGAGCTCGGTGAGCGTGCTCGTGTCGCCGGTATTGAACGCTTCGTAAGCGCGCTGCATGATCGCTACGTTTTGATGCGGTTCCATGGGTCTCTCCCATTCGCTGTTTTCTCGGGGTTGGTTCCGTGCAGAACCCTTCTTGCTGGAATCAGGCGCGGGCATCGCTGCGGCCTTGAAGGCGCTCGCGCTCAACCAGCACAATCCTTGTGTCCACCGCAGCCACGAGGCTGTTCTGCTGCGGTCACCATCGCCGACCGCTCTCTGCCCCTCTGACTGGAGACGTCGCTCGAAAAGCGAGAAGAGCTGAAGGCTCACCGAGCGATTACGACCCTAGCACCTCTCGATCCCCCACTCGGATCTCGTCGTGGTCGAGAAGATCGATCTCGGATCGGCTGTCGTCCACGTAGCCATGGCTGACGCTCCGCCACCTCGAGAAACTCAGTCGTTGCTCGTACGTGAGTGTCGCGCTTCGAGAAAGTCAGCGTCGGCGCGGGCGATCAGTTCTTGGAGACTGTCGGAGGGCTCAGCCTCGGCAAGACCGAACGTGACGGAGTGCTCCGCGTCGGCCCCTGCCAGTGCTGTGGCGATCTTCTCGAAGCGTGCCCTGGCCTCGCCCGCGCTGAGGTTCGGCATCGCGCAGAGCAGCTCGTCGCCGCCGTAGCGCACGGTCACGTCGTAGGGGCGGAGATTCGCGCGAAGGGTCTCGCCCAGGAGCCGCAGCAGCGCGTCGCCCGCCAGATGACCCTGGCTGTCGTTGACCACCTTGAGGCCGTCGACGTCGACGAATGCCAGCACGAGGCCGGCGCCCGTGCGGTGCGCACGCTCCAGCTCGCGCGACACTTCCTCGAGACCGAACCTGCGGGTGAAGGCGCCCGTCAGCTCGTCCGTCGTCGCGAGCTTCAAGCTGTCTGCAGATTTCGTACGGTCCCGACGCGCTTCGGCGCGTTCACCGGCTGCCTCTGCCCTGTCGGCTGCCGCTCGTGCCCGGTCGTCCGCTGCCTTGGCGCGATCGGCAGCCGCCCGAGCCCGGTCGCGTTCGGCCCGCAGAAGAATGTCCTCCCGACTCGCCTCCGCGTCGTCCTGTAGATCGTGCAGACGAGCCAAAGCGTCACGACCCTCGGCGCCACGATCACGAAGCTCGGCAGCCCGATCACGATCCGCAGCCGTTCTTAGCCTCGCCGCGGCACTTTCGGCGCGCACCGCCGACACGGCGTCGCGGTCGCGGCCCGACCGGTCCCGCGCCAGAGCGCTTCGATGATAGGTAATCGCGTCGCCGCCGGCCGCGAAATCATCGTCGGCAGCGTGCTGATCCTCATCCGCGCTTCGTTGATCGCGCTCACTCGCGGTCTGGTCGTGATCCGACCACGTCTGATCCTGGTCGCTCGTCGTCTGGTCGCGATCACTCATCACCTGGTCGCGATCACTCGCGGCGCGGTGACGCATCTGGTCAATCGCAGCAGTCGGGAGCTCGGCGCCGCAGGACGCACACCTCGGAACCCCGGTCTCCTCGCCGCAGGCTGGGCACTTCACAGCCATCACACCCACCACCTTCCCATCCCCCGAGCGAGCGCTCGGTGAGGTACCGATCGTAGCCGCTTCAACCGCTGCAGTCGCACGGCATCTCTGCGTTCCATCCTTGCTTCCGATCGCTTTGTCCTCCGCGTTGCGAACCCACGCCAGCTCCAAGACATGCCTGCCACCGATCCGTCCCTGCGGGATCTCGCCGACCTCGTCGGACCCGTCGACGTCGAGAACGAGCGTCCACGGCTTGCCTACATCATTCCGCCCATGTCGCCCATGCCTCCGGCCATGCCGGCTCCGGCCATCTCGGGTGCCTCGCCGACGACTGCCTCGGTCATGAGGATGTTCTTCGCGATCGACGCGGCGTTCTGCAGCGCCGAGCGCGTGACCATCGTCGGATCGATGATCCCGGCCTTGATCAGGTCCTCGACTTCGTTCGTGTCGACGTTGAGGCCATGGCCCTTGGTGGCCGTACGGACCTTGTTCACGACGACCGAACCTTCGAGGCCCGCGTTGTCGGCGAGCTGGCGGAGCGGCTCCTCGAGCGCGCGAACGATGATCTGCGCCCCCGTCTGCTCGTCCGGATCGACGAAGCCATCGAGCTTGATCGACTTCACAGCGTTCAGAAGCGCGACGCCGCCGCCGGGGACGATGCCCTCCTCGAGGGC
>DATDFL010000124.1:0-6400 GCA_036522595.1 Gaiellaceae bacterium | reverse complement strand
GCAGTACGGGTCGCTCGAGGACGTGCTCGACCACGTGGACGAGCTCTCGCCTGCGCGCTCGAAGGCGATCAAGGAGCACTCCGACCAGGCGCGCGGCGCGAAGGTGCTGGCGACGATGCGTCGCGACCTCGAGCTGAACTGCGATCCCGCAGAGCTCGTCCTCTCGCCGCCCGACCGCTCGACGCTGAAGGAGATGTTCCGGCGCTTCGAGTTCCGCAACCTGCTGGGTCGCGTCGACGAGCTGGACGAGGCCCTGCCCGCTGCTGCCGTGCTCAAGCCGACCGGAGTCCGGGTCCCGTGGCGCGAGGGGCCGATCGCACCGACCGGGCCGACGGCGGTCGCCGTCGACGGAGACCGAGCGGCGATCGCGGTCGGAGAGCACGTGATCGTCGGCCCGCGGCCGGAGAAGGTGGCAGGCGAGCTCGTCGCACACGACGCGAAGGCGGTCGGCGTCGAGGCCGTGGACGACACGATGATCCTCGCGTACCTGATCGAGCCAGGCCGGGCGGACTACGACCTCGACGATCTCGCGGCCGAGTACGGCGTCGAGCTCGTCCCGGAGCCTGCCGCCGACGAGGAGACCGCGAAGCTCGTCCGCCACGCCGCCGCCACGCTCCGTCTCCGCGAGCCGCTGCTCGAGCGCGTGCGCGAGCGCGGGGAGGAGCCGCTCTACCGCGACATCGAGCTACCGCTGACCGCGGTGCTTGCCGACATGGAGCGGGCCGGGGTCAAGGTCGACACCTACCGCATGGGCGAGATCACCGCCCGCCTCGCAGACCGCGTGGAGGAGCTCGAGTCGAAGGCGTACGAGCTCGCGGGCGAGGAGTTCATCATCGGCTCGACGCAACAGGTCGCGCGGATCCTCTTCGAGAAGCTCGGCCTCACGCCGGGACGCAAGGGAAAGACCGGCTACTCGACGGACACCCGGGTGCTCCGGTCGATCCGCGGCGAGCACGAGCTCGTCGGCGTGATCGAGGAGTGGCGCGAGTACTCGAAGCTCCTCAACACGTACCTCGGGCCTCTGCCAACGCTGATCGGCGAGGACGGACGACTGCACACGACCTTCAACCAGACCGTGGCGGCCACCGGCCGGCTCTCGACGACGAACCCGAATCTGCAGGCGATCCCGATCCGCACCGACCTGGGCCGCGAAATCCGCTCCGCGTTCGTGGCCGAGCCCGGCTGCAAGCTGGTTTCGGCCGACTACTCGCAGGTCGAGCTGCGGATCCTCGCGCACGTCTCCGGCGAGCCGAAGCTACGCGAGTCGTTCGAGCGCGGGGAGGACATCCACACGACCACCGCCGCCGAGGTGCTCGCGAAGGACCCGGCCACGCTCACGAAGGACGAGCGCAACGTGGCCAAGATGGTCAACTTCGGGATCATCTACGGCATCTCGTCGTTCGGGCTCTCGGAGAACCTCGAGATCCCGCGCGAGGAGGCGCAGGCCTACATCGACGCGTACCTGGCGCGCTTCCCGCACGTGCAGGACTTCATCCAGCGGACGATCGAGCAGGCCGCGCGCGACGGCTATGTGACGACGCTTTTCGGGCGGCGCCGGCCGGTCCCGGAGATCCGCGCGTCGAACCGGCAGACGCGTTCGCTGGGCGAGCGGCTCGCGGTCAACTCGGTCATGCAGGGCACGGCTGCCGATGTGATCAAGCGAGCGATGGTCGCGATCCACGAGCGGCTCCGCTCGGAGGGGCGCGCCGCGCGCCTCGTCCTCCAGGTGCACGACGAGCTGCTGCTCGAGGCACCGGAGAACGAGGTGAGCGCGGCGAAGGACCTCGTCCGCGAGGAGATGGTCCGGGCGTACGAGCTCGACCCGCCGCTGGAAGTCGACGTCGGGGCCGGCGACGACTGGCACGACGCAAAGCGCTGAACTTTCCGCCCCGTTGAGCCGATGACGCTTCCATGCGCCTCACGTTCGCGTTGGGCCTCGTCGTTGCCGCGCTCGTCGCCAGCGGGGTCAGCTCGTGCCTGCAGACCGGCGGCCAGCGGCGCGCCGCGCTGAGGAACGCGGCCAAGTCGCTTCTCCCTCCGCAGGCGCACATCCGGGCTCTGGGATTCGGCGACTGCGTCGAGCTGGCGAGTAGCCCGTCGTGCGCGCGGGTCGTCTTCGAGCTGCCGGAGCGTCCCTCGGCGCTGCGGGCGAAGCGTGTTCGCGCAGCCGCGGAGGCAAACGGCTGGACGGTCACCCACAGCGGCGACGGGCAGGGCGGGTGGTCGCTCTTTCTACGACGAGGCGACTTCGAGGCCTATGCCTCTTTGTGGCGCCCGGAGGTCTACGGCCTTCGCTGCGATGGCGCGCATCCGAAGGACGAGTGCTTCAACACGATCAACCTGGAACGGAACGGGTAGATCTCAGCGAACGGACAGCTGGCCCCAGCGCACGCTGCTCCGGTTCCCAGCGGCATCCAGCGAGACGACTGAGAAGCGGAGCTTGCCGCGCACGTTGCCGGGCACGCGCCACGAGACGTGCGTCAGGTCGAATGGATTCGTCTCGCCGAGCGGCCGCCGGATCGTCGCGATGACCCGGTTGCGGCGGTACACGCGGATCGTCTCGGCGGTGCGGCCCCGTCCGTCCAGAGTCCAATAGGTCAGCCGCGCAAGCTTGCCGTGGACGGCGCGCGCCGGGAAGACGCTGGCGATGTGAGGGGCGCGCTTGTCGGGTCCCAGGGAGGGCGGGCTCCCCGCGCCCGGGTAGTTGAACGTCCCCATGTCCGGCGCCGAGTCCGTGTGGGGGCTCGCAACCACCGCGACGACGTTGAAGCCGGCCCCCGGCGCGAGCCCGAGGTCCGAGCGGTGGAGGTCGAAGCCGGCCCCGTCCGGACCGCAGCCCGCTCCGAAACCGCTGTCCGGCTGGGGCGAGGCCGCCGCGAAGTCCCACCCAATCGAGCGCAGCAGCAGGGGGCTGCCGTACTGATCCCTGGTCAGCTCGGCTTCTGCCCCGTAGAACGCGCTCCCGGTGTCCGGGTTCTGATCGAGGTCGAGCGCGAAAACCACAGGCGGCCCTCCTGAGTCTCCGCAAGGCTGCGTCGCGGAGAACGTCGCCCAGAACGTGAGATGGGGACCGGAAAACGTCTGGTCCTCGAGCACGTCGACGCGCACGATGTCTGGGTACTTGCCAGCGTCTCCGGCCGGGTCGGGGTACGAGACCGAGCTCGCCGTGGCACCTGCTACGCCGACGACCATGAGCGCCGCCGCACAGCAGATGAGCGCGGCGCGGATCATTGCTGACGGAGCGTCGCGACGGTCTTGAGGCCCGGCGGAAGCTTGCGTAGCGAGCGGGCCAGCGCGACGGCGTTCGCGCGTGTCATCGAGAAATGGGTGGGGTCCCACATGACCCGGAGGGACAGCCCGCCGCGCGTCATTCGCACCATCCACGAGCCGATCACGTCGCGCTCGATCGTTCGGGGGCGCGGGCCCTGTTTGTAGAAGTACGGCCTGACCGAGCCGAACTCCTCGACCGTGACCCAGTAGTGCTCGTCGACCTCGTCGCCGTAGGAGAAGCGGACGAACGGCGCCTTCCGCAGCGCGCCGGTCTTCGTCGTCCCGAACGGGTATGTGCCCGTCTGCACCGAGCGCAGCACGAACCCGTGGAAGCGGGGCCCGAGCCAGACCGGTGTCGAGCCCAGCGCCGCTCGAGCAGCCCCGAGCCCGTAGGCGAGCAGATGACCCGTGAAAGGTTCACCCAGGAAGTCCGGCAGGGCGTCTCTCGCGTGCTCGCGGACGACGAACGACACGTGTTTTCCCGGAAGGCTCGGCTGAACCGAGACCACGGTCTCGTCTCCGACCCGGCGGCCACCGGAGAAGTAGCGCTGCACGAGGACGCTGTGCGTCCGCGCGTCGATCCCGATCTGCTGCGTCACCTGGCTCGGGGGCACGGTGTTCTCCTTCTGTTCGAGCCAGACGACTGGCACGCCGCGGAAGGTTCCCTTGCCGGTCACGTCATACCCGGAGGACTCGAACGGACGGAAGTAGCTCAGAAGCGAGCTCGCGGCGCACGGCGCTTCCGTCGAGGACGCGTCGCAGGTGCCCGCGCGGTCGCTGCGGACTCGCCCGTCGACCCGGACAACGGCGCGCCACAGGCCTCCTCGCGCGTCGTACCAGACCTCCTCGGTCGTGTCCGCCGCGCGCTCATGTCCTGAGAGGCTCGTCAGGCGGACGCTCGACACGTACTCGATCACCGCGTGGGCGACGGGACCACGAGCCTTGACGGCCGTGAACCCCGGCGGTGCGGGCAATGGCGGGTCCGAGCCGCGCGTCAGCTCGAAGGAGCCGATCCCCGCGGCGGCGGCGGCGGCGAGAATGGCGGCCGCAAGCGCCACTCGCCGCAGCCGGGCCCGACGGCGTGCCTCGTCGATCAACGCGTCGACATCGAGTCCGCGGGGTACTGGAGCGACGGTCATCCTATGAAGCTATTATGATTAGCACCATACTCCGCGTCAAACTCGATCGCAACGAAAGCACCGACCTCCACGCGCAGGTGGCGGCGGAAATCCGTCGCGCCATCGCAGAGGGCGAGGCCAAGCCGGGCGAGCGGCTGCCGCCGGCGCGCGACCTCGCCGCGATCCTCGACGTGAACCGCAACACGGTTCTGCGCGCGCTCCGCGACCTCCGCGACGAAGGCCTGCTCGAATTCCGGCGCGGCCGTGGGGTGACGGTCACGGGGACGCCGCAGAAGGGCGCCGTCCACACCCGAGCCAGAGAGCTCGTCGAGCTCGCGCGGCGGCATGGGTACCGCCGGGAAGAGCTGATCGAAATCATCGAGACGATCTCGTAAGCTAGAACGCGTGCGGCGCACGCTGCTGATTGGGGTCTCGGCGCTCGTCCTCGCGCTTCTCGGCGCCGCGGTGACCCGGTCCGCGACACCGCCCAAGGAGGCTGCCTGCGGCGAGTCGCTCGTGATCGTCCTCTTCTGGCCGCACGGCCACGGATCGATCCCGTCGGTCGGCTTCTCCGTCGACCGCAAGCCGCACCTCGAGGTCTACAAGTACGGCACTCACGGCTATCCGCGCAGCAACTTCCTCGCCTACGCGAACGCGAGCGGGAACAGCCGCTTCGGCTCGGCGTGCCGGCCGCGCATCGGCGGCTTCCCGTCGGGCGGGATCGACCGCAGGCTTACCGCGCGCAAGGCACGGGCGTTCAGCTGCCGCCTTCCGGCCGGAGCGAAGATCGCCGTCCGGCAGATCAAGCGCACCTACCAGGTCGACCTCGGAACGCCTTCGGCGCGCGTCGTCTCGGCAAAACTGCGCACATCCGGGTCGGTGCTGGACTTCAGCAGAAGCGCCTGTAACCCCGGAAAGCCGCCCGCGTAGCGGCTCAAACCACGCGGCTATACTGACCGACCGCTTTGATGGCCAACGAAACCGTGGACCGAGAGCAGCTGGACGACGCCGGCGTCTGGACGACGACCGAAGACGGCGAGCGCGTCCCCGACTACGACGCAACCTTCCCGACAATCAACGAAGGGGAGGTCGTGCACGGCACCGTGGTCCGGGTCGACAAGGACGAGGTTCTGGTCGACATCGGCTACAAGTCGGAGGGCGTGATCCCGGTTGCGGAGCTGTCGATCAGGCGCTCCGTGAACCCGGCTGACGAGGTAAGCCTCGGCGACGAGATCGATGCCCTCGTCCTCACCAAGGAGGACGCTGAGGGCCGGCTCATCCTGTCGAAGAAGCGAGCCCGCTTCGAGATGGCGTGGAAGGCGATCGAGCAGGCGGCCGAGTCCGGGGAGCCGGTCAACGGCCGCGTGATCGAGGTCGTCAAGGGCGGGCTGATCCTCGACCTCGGCGTCCGAGGCTTCCTGCCCGCGTCGCTGGTCGACATCCGGCGCGTGCAGGATCTCGACGAGTTCCTCAGCCAGGAGCTCCGCTGCAAGGTGATCGAGCTCAACCGCTCGCGCAACAACGTCGTGCTCTCACGCCGCGCCGTCCTCGAGGACGAGCGCAAGGAGCAGCGGCAGCAGATCCTCGACCGGCTCAACCCCGGCGACGTCGTCGACGGGCAGATCTCGAACATCGTCGATTTCGGCGCCTTCGTCGACCTCGACGGGATGGACGGGCTGATCCACATCTCCGAGCTCTCGTGGTCGCACGTCAACCATCCATCCGAGGTGCTCGAGATCGGCCAGGACGTGAAGGTCAAGGTGCTCGACATCGACCGCGACCGGCAGCGGATCTCGCTCGGCCTCAAGCAGACGCAGTCCGACCCGTGGCAGCAGGTGCTCGAGCAACACAAGGAAGGCGATGTCGTCGAGGGGCGCGTGACGAAGGTCGTCACGTTCGGCGCGTTCGTCGAGATCCTGCCCGGAGTCGAGGGGCTCGTGCACATCTCCGAGCTCGCCGAGCACCACGTCGAGAACCCGAGCGAGGTCGTCTCGCCGGGTGACGAGGTCTGG
>DATDFL010000123.1:0-6881 GCA_036522595.1 Gaiellaceae bacterium | reverse complement strand
GGGGTGCTCCGGGTGCCGGGCCGCGAACTCCGGCAGGGCTCGAGCAGGGCTCTACACGGGCCCGTCCTCATAGCCCAGCACGTCGATCGTCGCGGGGGCGAGATGCGTTCCGCCGACGCCCTTGGCGACGACGGCTACCCGCAGCCCCTCCTCGGCGAGGCGGAGAGCGGCGGTCAGGCCGGCCAGCCCGACGCCGATCACGACGGCGTCGTACGTCATTCCGGTAGGTGCTGAACCCCTAGGAGCCCCTGGAAGATCCAGTCATCGAGCGTCGCCTGGCGAAGCTGGTCACCTCGGAGGATCGGGTGCACGCCTTTCCAGCGCTCCTGGAGGAACGCGAGCAGTGACGAGTTCGCGGCGCGAGGGTCGAGCCGTTCCCGGGCGTGGAGGATGCCCGTGGCCCGGTAGATGCAGAAGCCGCCCTGGCAGGGGCCCATCCCGAGCCTGAGGACACGGCGGACGTCGTCGAGGTTGGTCGTCGGTCGCCGGGTCACGGCCGACTCGAGCCGCTCGCGCGTGATCAGCTCGCATTCGCAGATGATCTCCTCCGACCGTGGCACCGGTTCCCGCGCACGCAGGCGCGAGCCAAGCCAGTAGAAGCGCCCATCCTCGGAGCCGGAGAGCGGCGCTTCCTGCGTCCGGCAGGGGCGGTCGACGCCGAGGTGCTCGCAGACGGCGTCCACGGCGGCCTCGGCCATCAGCCTGAAGGTCGTCGTCTTGCCGCCGGTGATGGTGATGAGGCCTTCGACTCCGTCTCGCTCAGCGTGGTCGACGAGCGCGTGCGCACGGCTGACCTCCCGCGTCGATGTCACCTCTTCGGCCGAGAAGAGTGGCCGCGCGCCTGCCCAGACCCGAAGCGCCCGCGCCTCGCGGAAGCCCGGGACCAGCTTCTCGCCCTCGTCGAGCATCTGCTCGATCTCCGACTGCGTGACCTCGAGCTCGTCCGGGTCCGCGACGCGCGTGTCCGTCGTCCCGATCACCGAAACGGTCCGGATCGGAACGATGATGTCGCCGTCGGCAGGCGGCTTGCAGCGGTTGACCACCGTGTTCACCAGCCGGTGGTTCATGGCGATCATGATCCCTTTGCCGGGCAGGACCTTGACTTTGCAGCCGGCCAGCTCGGCGATGTGCCCGGCCCAGGCCCCCGCCGCGTTGACGACGACCTGTGCGTGGATCCGGACCTCTTCGCCGGTCAGCTCGTCCTTGACCAGCGCTCCGACGACCCTTCCGTTGTCCTGCGCGAGGTCGAGCACACGGTGGTAGGGGAGGATCTGGGCGCCGTGCTCCCGGGCCGACTGGGCGCAGCCCCAGACGAGCTTCCAGGCGTCGATGCTCGCGTCGGGAACCGTGAACGCGCGCGAGATCGTCGGGTCGAGGCGAGGCTCCCGGCGCAGGGCCTCTGCCACGGGAATCTCCTCGACGGGGACGCCGGTCTCGCGGCAACCTCGCTCGAACTCGTCGCCGAACTCGGGGTCGTCCCACCTCGTCGTCACGAAGAGGCCGCCGGTGTCTTCGATGCAGTCGGCGGCAGTCCGCCGCAGGATTGCGTTCTCGACCACGCACTCCCTGGCCGCATCCGGGTCCTTCACCGCGTAGCGGCCGCCCGAGTGGAGGAGCCCGTGGAAGCGGCCCGTCGTCCCCGTCGCGAGGTCGCCTCGCTCGACCAGAATGGTCGAGAAGCCGCGCAGCGCGGCGTCGCGGACGACGCCTGCCCCGGTCGACCCGCCGCCGACGGCCAGCACTTCCGTTTCCAGAGAGCGCACCCTACGGGCCAGTATCGCAGCGCCGCATCGCGCAGCGGCGCAGGGGATCGGCCGAGAGCCCGCGACCTGCGTCTCCGGGCCCTCGGCCGATCCGCAACTGTTCTAGTCGAGCCAGTCGAAGGTCCGCGTGACGGCCTTCTTCCAGAGCCCGTACTCCTTTTCCCGCTCGGCCGGGTCCATCTGGGGCTGCCACTCCTTGTCCTTGCCCCAGTTGGCCCGCAGATCCTCGACCTCCGACCAGAAGCCGACGGCGAGGCCGGCCGCGTAGGCGGCGCCGAGCGAGGTCGTCTCGGCGACGGTCGGCCGGATGACAGGAACGCCGAGGACGTCGGCCTGGAACTGCATTAGCAGCTCGTTGTGCACCATGCCGCCGTCGACCTTCAGCGAGGCGAGCTCGACGCCCGAGTCCTTGTTCATGGCGTCGACCACTTCCTTGCTCTGCCAGGCGGTGGCCTCGAGGACGGCCCGGGCGATGTGGCCGGCGTTGACGTACCGGGTCAGGCCGGCGATCACGCCGCGCGCGTCGCTGCGCCAGTACGGCGCGAACAGCCCCGAAAACGCCGGCACGAAGTAGACGCCGCCGTTGTCGTCGACCGTCTTTGCCAGATCCTCGATCTCGGGCGCGGCCTTGATCATCTTCAGGTTGTCACGGAGCCACTGGACGAGGGCCCCCGTGATGGCGATCGAGCCCTCGAGCATGTACACGGCCGGCTGGTCGCCGATCTTGTAGCCGAGGCCGGTGATCAGTCCGCTCTTCGACTGCACCGGCTCGTTCCCGGTGTTCAGGAGCAGGAAGTTGCCTGTTCCGTACGTGTTCTTGGCCTCTCCGACCGAGAAGCACGTCTGGCCGAAGAGGGCGGCCTGCTGGTCGCCGAGGTCTCCTGCGACGGGGATGCCGGCCAGGTCGCCCTTCGCCTCGCCGTACACCTCGCTCGAAGCCCGAATTTCCGGCAGCATCGAGCGGGGGACGTCGAGGATGCCGAGGATCTCCTCGTCCCAGTCGAGCGTCTGGAGGTCCATCATCATTGTCCGGCTGGCATTGGTGACGTCGGTCACGTGAACTCCGCCGTCGGGGCCGCCCGTGAGGTACCAGATCACGAACGTGTCGATGTTGCCGAAGAGCAGGTCCCCGCTCTCGGCCTTGGCACGAGCGCCGTCGACGTTGTCGAGTATCCATTTGATCTTCGGGCCGGAGAAGTAGGTGGCGATTGGAAGGCCGGTCTTCGCCCTAAAGCGGTCCTGCCCGCCGTCAGAGGAAAGCTGGTTGCAGATCTCGTCGGTTCGGGTGTCCTGCCAGACGATGGCGTTATAGATCGGTTTCCCGGAGGACCGTTCCCAGACGATGGTGGTCTCGCGCTGGTTCGTCACGCCGACGGCTGCGATGTCGTCCGCCTTGACCTTGTCGAGCCCCGCGCGGATCACTTCCTGCGTGCGCTGCCAGATCTCCATCGGGTCGTGCTCGACCCAACCCGGCTTCGGGTAGATCTGCTCATGCTCCTTCTGGTCGAGCGAGGCCACCTGCCCGCTGTGGTCGAACACCATGAAGCGGGTGCTCGTGGTGCCCTGGTCTATCGCTGCTGCGTATTCAGCCATTCGTGCCTCCTTACCCTCCGATGGTCACCCCGCCTCTGCCTTGGAATCGCCCCAGGTCTCGGCCGCCGCTTCGAGGAGCAGATGCGACGACGTGGCTCCGGGGTCCTGGTGCCCTGCGCTCCGCTCGCCGAGGTAGCTCGCGCGCCCTTTCCGCGCCACGAGCGGAACCGTGTCTTGCGCGCCCTGCTCGGCGGCGGCCGCCGACTGCCGCAGGGCGTCCGCGAAGGTCGCACCGCCGCCGAGCGCTGCCCTGAACGCATCCCGGGCCGGGACCAGGGCGTCGATCATCGTCTTGTCTCCCGGCTCCGCCTTGCCGCGGGCCTCGACGCCGGTCACACCGGCGTCGAGAGCCGCGGCCCAGTCGTCCGGGCTCAGCTCGCTCTTCCCGGAAACGCCCGTCCCCATCTGCATGAACAGGGTTCCGTAGAGCGGGCCGGCGGCGCCTCCGACCGTCGACACGAGCGTCATGCCGACGGTCTTCAGCAAGGCGCCGACATCCTGCTCGCCGCCCTGGGCGTCGACCTTTGCAAGGACGGCCGACATGCCTCGCTGCATGTTGATGCCGTGGTCCGCATCGCCGATCGCCGCGTCGAGCTGTGTCAGGTACTCCTTCTTTGCCTCGACCTCCGCTGCGAAGGTCCGGATCCAGCGGAGCACGTCGTCGTACGCGACGCTCATGCGAGCACGCTCCGACACAATCGCGGCCACGTCCACCAGCGTCTACCTATGCCGCCCATCTGAGCCCGGCGGTCTTGACAGGCGCATCCCAGAGCCGAGTCAGCTCGTCGTCCAGCTTCAGCAGGGTGATCGAGCAACCCGCCATCTCCAGCGACGTGATGTAGGGCCCGATCAGGTTGCGCGTGATCTTGATCCCGCGCTCCCCGAGGAGCCGCTGCAGGTCGTTGTAGACGACGTACAGCTCGAGCAGCGGCGTCCCGCCCATGCCGTTGACGAAGGCGAGCACCTCGTCCCCTTGCTCGAGCGGCAGGTCTTCCAGGATGGGGGTCGTGAGGCGGTCGACGATCTCGGCCGACGGAGCGAGCTTCATCCGCTCCCGGCCCGGCTCTCCGTGGATGCCGATTCCGATCTCCATCTCGTCGTCGCCGAGTTCGAAGGTCGGCTTTCCTGCGGCGGGGACGGTGCAGGACGTCAGCGCCATGCCCATGCTCCGGCCGTTGGCGTTCACCCTCCTGCACAGCTCCGCCACTTCCGCGAGCGGGCGCTTCTCTTCGGCGGCGGCCCCGCAGATCTTCTCCGCGAGGACCGTCGCGCCCACGCCCCGCCGGCCGGCCGTGTAGAGGCTGTCCTGGACGGCGACGTCGTCGTCGATCACCACCGCCTCGACCTCGATGCCTTCGCCGCCGCCGAGCTCCGCGGCCATCTCGAAGTTCATCACGTCGCCGGTGTAGTTCTTGACGATGTGCAGGACGCCGGCCCCGCCGTTCACCGCCTTGGTCGCATCCAGCATCTGGTCGGGGGTCGGAGAGGTGAACACCTCGCCGGGACAGGCTGCGTCGAGCATGCCGGGCCCGACGAAGCCACCGTGCATCGGCTCGTGCCCCGAGCCGCCACCCGAGACGATGCCGACCTTTCCCTCGACCGGCGCGTCGGCGCGGACGATGAAGTTGGGATTGAAGTGAACCTTGACCAGGTCCGGGTGCGCCGCGGCAATCCCTTGCAGCGACTCGGTGACGACGTCTTCCGGTGTGTTGATCAGCTTCTTCATAGCTCCTCCACGACCTCGCCGCGCGTCTCGACGTCACTCGTCGGCGGCTCGCCGCGGGCCATCAGGACGTGGCTGATGAAGAAGTCGTAGACCAGGGCGCCGATGACACCTCCGACGATTGGCGCGACGATCGGGATCCAGAAGTACCAGTTGACGTTGCCGTAGTTGCCGGGCATCGCCACGCCGTCCCAGCCGGCAATCCAGGCGAAGAGCCGCGGGCCGAAGTCGCGGGCCGGGTTGATCGCGTAGCCCGAGTTCGCGCCGTATGACATCCCGATCCCGGCCACGATGATGCCGATGATCCACGGTGCCAGGTTTCCCTTCGGCGGGAGGTTCAGCTGGTCGATGACGGCGAACACGACTCCGACGAGCAGGGCCGTCCCGATGAGCTCGTCGATGAACGGCCCGACAGGATTGTGGAAGTACCCCGCCGGGAACGTGGCGAAGATGCTGTACGAGGCAATTGAGCTCGAGGTGCCTCGCACGGCGTGCGTTGCGTGTTCGTAGCCCTTGATCGCGGGGCTGTAGTTGAGGTACACGAGGGCGGCGGCGGTGAACGCTCCAAAGACCTGCGCGGCGATGTAGTGCGGCACCTTCGCCCACGGGAAGCTTCGGCGAACGGCCAGCGCGATCGTCACGGCCGGGTTGATGTGGGCGCCGCTGATCCCGCCGGCGACATAGATGCCGAGCACCACCGCGACGCACCAGCCCCAGGTGATGAGGAGCCAGTCGCCCGATGCGAGGAAAATCGTGGAACTCGTCTGTGCACGCCCGGACTGGTTCAGCGCGGCGACGGCCATCGCGACCACGCCGTCGCCGAAGGCGATCAGCGTGAATGTCCCGAGGTACTCGGAGAGGAACTCGCCCCATACGGTCCTCCGCCAGGCTGCGCCGGCGCCCATGCGTACGTGCCAGACCCCCTTCATCCCTCCGGCTTCTGTCGTGGTTTCGGCCACGTCCACCTCCCTACTCGAACACCATGGTCCGCTTGAGAGGAGGCGGATGCCGTCTAGTGCTGGGCTGTGTCGCGGCGGCTGCGCCGGCTCTCCAGCGGCACGTGCAGAGTGGTGACTAACGCAGGCGAGTGGGGCCTGTCAAGCGGCCACGCAACGTGCGAGCGCTCAACTCGGCCAGACGTCGACGGCGTAGAGCTGCCGAAGCTCGAGCGCGAGCTCGCTGTCGCCGCCGATCAGAAAGAGCTCGTAGGGGTAGGCGAACTGGGCACGGAAGCCGTTTTCGCGGATCACGACCCGCCCCCACAGGGAGACGCTGCCCAGAGCGAGCGGGCACCCCTGGCGAAGCGGCGGCAGCTCGTGGTGCGGACGGCCGTAGTGCTGCCGGACCCCGGTGTAGCGCCGTAGGAGATCCTCGGCGAGCTCGCGCGTCCTGAAGGCGTAGATGCCACATTCGTGGCCGTGCACGGGTGCCGCGACCCCGTGTGTCGAGCAGCGCGCCTCGAACCGTCTCCGAGCAGGCCAGCTCACGTGGTGCCACGTGAACGACTCGAGGCGATGCTCGTCCTCATGGCGCCTGACGTGCCAGAGGCGCCAGCCGATGATCGGCTCGGTGTGGTCGCTCACGCGCCGGCTCCGCCTCGCGTCAAGCCGGAACCGGCTCTTCGACCGGCTCTTCCACCGGCGCCGGGACAGGCTCTTCGAGCGGCGCTATCTCGATCTCGTGTTCCGTCTCGGGTGCTCCGATTTCCAACGCAGCCTCCTGAGCTCGCGGGGACGCCGAAAGTCGTCTGGCACAGACTTGATCGGCATCTCGAGGCAAACGCTACAGCGGGGGGTGGACGG
>DATDFL010000122.1:0-2797 GCA_036522595.1 Gaiellaceae bacterium | reverse complement strand
GCACCTGACGGTCGCGGAGTCGGAGAACGACGAGCTGCTCGAGCGGATCCGGGCCTCGGTCGAGCCTCAGCTCCCGTTCGAGACGCGCGTCGTCGAGGCGGAGCTCTTCGAAGAGGACGCGGCCGGCCGGTGGCACCAGCGACGTCGTGTCCCGTTCGCGTCATGACCCGGAACCGGCTCATCGCGATCGGCGCTCTCGCCGCCGCAGGGCTCGTCGCCGGCCTGCTCGCGTTCTTCCTCACCCGGGACTCGAACCCGTCGGTCGCGCACGTCAACGGCCAGGCCATCACGCGCGACCAGCTCGACACCGCGGTCGAGCACTTCCGGGTTCAGTACAAAGAGGAGGGCCAGCCGTTCCCCGACGAGAAGAGCCCGAACTTCCGCGTGCTCCAGAACCGCCTCGTCGGGCTGCTCGACTACCGGGCCGAGATCGACCAGGCCGCAAAGCGCTTGGGGATCGCGATCTCGAACATCCAGGTGCTCAGGAAGCTGAACGAGAACAGCGAGGGCGAGGAGCACGCGACGGATCCGTTCGCCTACGACACCGTCAAGTCGGAGCTGCAGTACGAGCGCATCTACGCGCACGTGACCCAGGGAGTCACCGCGCAGACGACAGCTGGGCTCAGCGCACGCCGCAACGCTGCGATGAGCAGGTTCGTCGCGAAGTTGAAGCGGGAGACGAAGGTGCGCTACGAGCCCGGTTACTCGCCGGGCCCGTAGCGCTCCTTACGCCCTAGCAGCTCGCTCCCCCCGCAGCAGAGCCGAGGACGTAGTCGAACGACGGGGTCGCGTCGACGTCCGCGTAGAGGTCGTTGTCCGCGTTGCGCCCGCCGGAGAGTGCGGTCACGTTGTAGAGCAGCGGCCCGCTGACGGGCGCGCCGAAGGCGGAGAGCGGCACGTCCGCGACGAGCGTGTTCCCGCAGACATGCCCCGTGACCGCGGTTTGCACCGGGTAGTTGACGACCTTGCAGGTGCCCGGGGTCGACTCGGTGCAGGTCGTCGTGCCGGCGAAGAACGACGGCGTCAGGCCCCCGGTCGACTGGGCGCCGACGTAGAAGATGCGGTAGGCCTCCTCGCCGGAGTTGCCGGTCGAGAGTGACTGGAACCGGGTCAGCCAGAACGCGTTCGTCTTGCCGAGCGGCGGCATGAACGAGCTCAGGCTGTTGAGGGACATCCGCACCCGCAGCGTGCCCGCGCTCGGCTGGCCGACCTGCAGGCCCGTGAAGTCCATGTTCGCCTGGTTCGCGCCCGCGCCCGTGGCGGAGTAGTGCGGCCACTGGGCATCGCCGGTCGGGTCGCTCGCCGGGTTCTGCGTGACGATCCCCCTGACGTTGCCGCCGAAGATCGACTTGCCGCCGACCTGGCGGATCTCGTAGAGGTGCGCTCCGTGGTGCTGGCTCGTCACGTCGTTGTAGACGATCCGCAGGCCGCCCGAGCGGTCTGACGCGAAGCCGAAGAAATCGGCCATCGTCCGGTCGCCGCCCGAGACCGTGCAGCCGATGCCCTGGTTGCAGATCTGTCCGTAGTACATCGGCTTCTCGGTGAAGCGCTGCTGCGCGATCGTCGCGCGGGTAGTCGTCGCGCCGGTGATCACGCCCATGTAGCCCCACCACTTGTAGGCGGTCGAGGCGTTCGGGTCGTTGAACCAGCTCGGGAAGCTGTCCGGCTGACCGGCCGCGTCGGTGCCGTACCACGCGATCGCGACGGTGCCCGCCGCGCCGGCCTGCGCCCAGATGAACTCGTTCGTCACCGACGGCCACGAGTTGACCTGCACCGGGGTGCTCCAGCTCGCGCCCTGGTCGGTGGAGTACGAGTAGTAGACGTTCGAGTCGCTGGTGTCGATCCAGGCCGCGTAGACGTTGCCGGCCCGGTCGATCGCCATCGCCGGGAACAGGTGGCCCGGGCCGCCGCCGCCGGGGGAGACCGGCAGCGCGATGTTGTGGTAGGCGATCCCTGTCCGCTGGCCGGGCGCCACGTGCCCGATCGTCATCCGGACGTGATTGCCCTCGTTGCACGCCATGTAGAGGTTGCGGTAGACCGGGTCGAACCGGATCTGGCCGCAGGTGGCGTCGCTTGCGAGCGGGAGCGGCGAGTTGACTGACGAGTTCTGCCACACGAGCCCGCCGATCGGGTCGGTCGCGCCCGTCGAGCCGGGGCTCGAGTAGATGAACGTCCCGACCTCGCTCTCGTGGAACGAGAGGAACACCGTGTTGTCGGCGGCCGCGGAGGTCGTGCCGTTGTCGACCGCGTACCACTGGCGGTCAACCGCCGTGTTCTCCACCGCGACCGGGTTCTTGCGCCAGGTGTTGCCCGCGTCGTTCGAGACGGAGGTGCCCAGGTTGACCAGCGACTCGAGGTCGACGAAGTACTCGTTGTTCTGGTCGTCGGTCGCGATGTCGGTGTCGCCACCGCCGGGACCGGGGTCAGGCCTGAGGCCGACAGGGCTGTCGACGTGGAACGAGAGGCCGCCGTCCGTCGAGCGGTGGATGAACGAGTTGTTCGTCGTCGTCCCCCAGGGGCCCGACTCCCAGATGTTCCCGTTCTGGTCGAAGTGGGTGAGCGGCTCGCCTTCGGTGCGCTGCGCGTCGACGACGGTCGCGTTGCTGAAGCTCAGCTTGCCGGGGAGGCGCCTGATCGTCGGCGGACCGAACTCCCCGCCGGCGTCCGACGGGGGAACGCCGACCGGCGGTCCGTTCGTCACCGACCAGGAGCCGGAGTAGTCGTACGGAGCGGTGACGGTGCCGCCCTGGAACGGGCAGACCTGCAGGTGATAGGTGCCGGGCGCGAGGTCGGGGCG
>DATDFL010000121.1:0-2068 GCA_036522595.1 Gaiellaceae bacterium | reverse complement strand
CGATCCTTCTCCTCTGCATCGCGCGGCCCGAGCTCCTCGACAAGCGGCAGGGCTGGGGCGGCGGCAAGCTGAACGCGACGACGCTCCTGCTCGAGCCGCTCAGCTCGGCCGAGACCGACGAGCTGCTGGAGCGGCTGCTCGGCGACTCCGCGCTCGAGTCGAACCTGCAGCGGCGCATCCGCGACGCCGCGGAGGGGAACCCGCTCTTTCTCGAGGAGATGGTCGGGCTCGTCCAGGACTCGGGCGACGGCGAGGTCGCCGTCCCGGGGACGATTCAGGCGCTGCTCGCAGCGAGGATCGACCAGCTCGAGCCCGCCGAGCGCGGAGTGCTGGAGCGAGGCTCGGTCGAGGGGCGCGTCTTCCACCGCGGCGCCGTCCAGGCCCTCACTCCCGAGGAGACGCAGATGGAGACGCGCCTGAACGGCCTCGTCCGCAAGGAGCTCGTCCGGCCGGACAAGGCACAGCTCCCGGGCGAGGACGCCTACCGGTTTCGACATCTCCTGATCCGCGACGCCGCCTACGAAGCGCTGCCGAAGGCAACGCGGGCGGAGCTGCACGAGCGCTTCGCAACCTGGCTCGAAGAACACGGGCTCGGCCTCGTGGAGCTCGACGAGATCGTCGGGTACCACCTCGAGCAGGCGCACCGCTACCAGGCCGAGCTGGGAGGCGCCGATGCCGAGCTAGGACGTCGCGCCGCGGATCGGCTCACGGCCGCAGGCCTTCGGTCGCATGCAGCCGGGGACGACAACGCGGCCGCGAAGCTGCTGGTTCGAGCGGTTTCGCTTGCAGAGCCGGTGGGGCGCGAAGGAGTCGAGCTGCTGTTCCAGCTCGGGTGGAGCCTTCTCTGGTGCGCCGAGTTCGCGGACGCCCGCGCCCGTTACGAGCAAGCCCTCGCGCTCGCGCAGACTGTCGGCGATCCCGCACTGGAGCTTCGAGCTCAGTGCGAGCTCGCATACCAGCGGACGACGACGGACGTCTCGCTGACGGCAGAAGAGGCGGTTGCGATGGGACACGAGGCAGTGAAAGAGCTGGCGCAAACCGGGGACGAACGTGCGCTTGCAGCAGCCTGGAACCTCGTGGCCATGGGCGAGAACCTGCGCGCGCACTGGGAAAGCGTCCAGGTCGCGCTCGAGCACCTCGTCGAGCACGCCGCCCGCGCCGGCGACAAGCGCTTGGAGACGGATGCCTTGCATCACCTCCCGCCGAGCCTTTTCTGGGGCCCGAGCCCGCTTTCGGAGGCCCTGCCGCGCGCTGAGGCCCACCTCGAGCGCGTGCGCGGCAAGAAGAGCCTCGAGGCGTCCGCTCTCCGTCCGCTCGCGGGCTTCCGCGCGATGCAGGGCCGCTTCGATGAAGCGCGGGAGTTCCTGGCGAGATCCGGTGCGATCCATGAGGAGCTGGCGAACCAGCAGGCGCTGCAGACGCTCGCTGGGTTCTGGGCTGCGCCGCTCGAGATGCTCGCGGGAGACCCAGCCGCGGCCGAGGCCGAGCTCCGTCCGGCGTGCGAGTACTTCCAGACCCGCGGCGAGCAGGGCTTGCTCTCGACGCTTGCCGCGTTCCTCGCGGACGCGCTCTACGAGCAAGGCCGCTTCGACGAAGCCGAACGCTGGGCCACCGTCAGCCGAGAGGCCGCGACGAGCGACGACTACAACGCGCAGGGCACGGGGCGGGCGATCGAAGCGAAGCTGCTCGCGCGACGCGAGCAGTTCGACGAGGCGGAAGCCGTCGCGCGCCAGGCGATCGAGTTGGTCAACCGCTCGGACGAGCTGGACACCCAGGCCCAGGTGCGCCTCGGGCTCGTCGAGGTCTACCGCCTCGCCGGCCGAACCGAGGACGCTGTCGCGGCCCTCGACGACGCGATCGCCCTCTTCGAGCGGAAGGGCAACATCGTGATGACCGAGCGGTCACGCGCCCTGCGCGACGAGCTGAGCGCCGGCTGCTAGCGTCGCGCGATCAGCAGGCGGGAGCGGATCGAGCTGGCAATCGACGCGGTCCTGGTGGCCGCCGCCGCACTCGCGCACTTTCTCGGCTGGCACCCGGTTCTGCGCTTCGCGCTGTCGGCACTGGCGAT
>DATDFL010000120.1:0-20833 GCA_036522595.1 Gaiellaceae bacterium | reverse complement strand
GCTTGAAGATGCGGTCGGCGCCCGCCGTGACGTGCTCGCGGGTGTCGCTGCGCAGCAGCACGGCGAGATCGTTCGCCTCGAGGATCGTGTCGTCCGGATCGCTCGGGTAGCGGCGCGCGTCGAGCAGCGCCAGGACGTGTCGGCCTTTGGCCTTCGAGGCCCGCTCGTCAATCGGCATGTGCGTCTCGGCGACGCCGGGGACGTAGCCGCGGAAGTACGGCAGCCCCCAGGCCACCGTCACGCCGAGTCCGTTCGGGCTCGGCTCGTGCTCGCGCTCGAGCGCGGCCACCGCCTCCTCGAGCTCTGCCTTCGCGGCGAGCAAGGCGCCCCGGCTCTCGTCCACACGCAGCTTCGCGGTAACCACCTGGTGGTGGAGCGGCGGGACGATTACCTCGATCCGCTCGTCCGTCACGATCTGCTGGCCGGCGAGCACGTGCTGCTCACGGCGAAGCTCCGTCGCGGCGAGGCCGCGCTTCGGCGGAGCCACGAGACGGTCGACGAGCTCGTACAGCCCCGCGGCCGACAGGCCCGCCGCCGCGGCACCGCCGAGAAAGCGCCGCCGGGTCAGCCCTCCCTGCTTACCCGACGACGACATTTCCGTCCGAGCGCTCGTGCGCGGTCACCCGTCTGTGGGAGCCGTCCCCGAAGGTCACCTCGCAGCGGTACTCGTTTCCGCCGGTCTTCGCGCAGTGGATCCGGCGCACGTGCGTCGACCACCGCGAGCCCTGCTCGGTGCGCGGCTGCGAGGTCATCAGGTTCCGCTCGAGCGTGCTCTTCACGGCCCGCTCGACGCGCGGAATCCGCGTCGCCGCGGGCCGGGAGGTCCCGCCGCAGCCGGCCAGGAGGAGGAGCGCTACGATCGGGAGTATCGAGCGCAGCCTCATCCGACCGATGCTAGCCGCTTCCGTGCTGGTGCTTTTCGCCGCACCGGGAGCCTCGGCGTCCTGGGGCGTCTCGCGGGTCGCCGCGGTTCAGGCGGTCGTCAAAGCGGTTACGGACTCGAACCCGATCATGCGGAGCAAGACGTACGCGCCCGCCGAGAGCGAGTACGGGGTGCAGGTGGTCTGCCACCGCCGCTCTGCCGGGCACTACGGCTGTACCTGGTTCGCCGTGAACACCTACTCGGTGCTCGGCGGGCGCGCCCGCGTCCACTTCGTCGGCGCTCAGCCGCGGGTCGCGCTCAGGCAGACGAGCTGCCGCCGCCATGTCGGCCCGCGCGAGGACAGCGCGCTCGTCACCTGCGCCGTCGCCGGCTACGAGCACGCGCTCGGCCACGGCCGCTGACGAACGTGACGTCACCCTGAGCTTCCCGGCTGCGGGGCTGGCGCGGCCTGGGGCTAGTCAGCGATTAGCCGCCGTGAACAGGGGCAGGATCTGGGGTCTCCGGATTCGAGAGCGGCACCTCGACCACCTGAGCGGGCCGGCTAGCCTCACGATCCTCCACGAGCTCCAGGCCAGCGAGGAGGAATGCGCGAAGGCTTGTCTGTAGTTCTCGTTCGACCAGCTCGAGTCGGTTGATCTCGTTCTCCAGCCAGGTGCGCCGCGCGTCCATTTCCGTCTGCTGCGCTTTGCCCTCGGCACGCCCCTGCGCTAGGAGCTCCGAGGCCTCTTTCTCCGCCAGTGCCCGAACGTCGGCTGCCGCGCGCTCGGCGGCAAAGAGACTGCCGCTCAGGAGGCGCTCTGCGTCGCGCAGCGGAGCGAGCTCTTGCTCCAGGGCCTCGACCCGACTCCGCAGCTGGTCGCGCTCTTGCCATACCTGCTCGTAGCTCGCGACGACGTCTTGGAGCAGCTTCTCGACCGCAGCTTTGTTGTACCCGCGCAGCCGTCCCTTCAGCTTCTGATCCTGGACTTCAGCGGGCGCAATGAACATTTGGTCGGGCGTATTCTTACGCAACCTCAGCGAAGGAGAGAAGCTCGATCTCCGCAGTCGCGAGCGCCTCTGCGATCCGAGGATCGCACAAGGTGTGAACTTCCACGAGGCGCTCGGCCAGATACATGGACTCGAAATCCGTCGCGGTGGCCGGGTGGCAGCCGAGCTCTGTGGTTCCCGGCGGCAGCTCGGAGAGAGTCGCGAGGAGACCCTCGACGGAGATCGCTCTCGGCAATGGCCGGCCTTGCACGGTCTGCCCGTAGAAGCTCCCCGAGTACCCAATGCGAGCGTTGAAGTCCCGGAGCGGCACGCCCAGCTCGGTGGCCAGCTCGAGCAGGATCGACTTCGCAGGCTCCTCGCGATGGGCGTGCTGGTGTGCGTCGAGGTGCGTCGGGTCGCGCCCGAGGAGCTCGCGAAACGCGGTGAGCTGCGCGTCGATTTCGGCGGCCACGGCCTTCTCGTCGTCCTGTGGGGCTCGCTCGTAGAGCGGCCGCCACTCACCGTTCTGAATCGTCCATTCCGACAGGTCGACGTGGAGGCCGACACTGAGCAACGGATGCGACCGGGCGTACGAGGCGGCACTTTCCGCCGCGGCGAAACGCACCATCAGGCTCGCGCTCGTCACGATGCCTCGCTCGTGGCTCTCCGCGACGCCCTCGTTGATGCCCGGGCTGCGGCCGAAGTCGTCCGCATTCACGATCAGGTAGCTCGTCATCCGGTGGACTTCTCGAAGAGCCAGATCGCAGTCTCGAACTCTACGCCGCCTTTCTCTGAGCGAAAGCCCTCGTGCGCTTCGAGCTTGAAGCCGACGTTGGCAAACAGGTCGCGATACGTGTCGATGAGCCACGGCTGCATCAGCGATTGCGAATTGGTTCCGTACGTGTTCGCCATCAAGAAGCGGCCGCCCGGCTGGGTTGCTTCGAACACCTGGTCAGCGAGCCAGCCAACTTCGAAGAACGTGTAGAGCCATCCCAGGTAATAGATCGTCTCGCTCATGACGACGAGGTCCCAAGGACCCTCTCCTACGGGGTCGAGCTCCATGACGTCGCCGACGCGGAACTCGACATTAGGCGGCACGTCCCGAAATGCGCGTTCGATCGCTGAGGGAGCAACGTCGAGAGCCAGGACGCGATCCGCGAGTGCGGCCAACCTCCGAGTGAATGCGCCCGCCGCACAGCCGATTTCGAGCACGCGGCCGTAATGGCGGTCCCCCACCAGCGCCAGTTGGCGCGCATAGCTCTCCTGATCGAGCGCCGACGTCTCCAGCTCCCAAGGGTCGCCAACGCGCCAGGCGTCCTCGAAGGTCTCGTCGAGTGCCCGCTTGATCTGTTCACGATCCACGGCCGTTATTACTCTCAGACCGCCAGGCGCTCGGCTACTGCTTGCGCCTCGCGGCGCCAATCCCTCGCATGCTCCGTGGGAGGAGTCCAATCCTCCGACCAACCCAGCCAGCGCACGGCCAGATGCAGCCGGCACAAGTCGAGCGCCTCGCTCGAGACCTCACCGTAGGCGTCGGCGATTGCTTCAACGTCGCCGTCGGGCCAACCCGTCGTGAGCGCCGCGAGATCCAGCAGCAGCGGGCCGGCTGCACTCAGCTCCCAGTCGACCGGACAGATCCGCGACTCGGCGACGAGGATGTTCGAGGGGTAGAAATCTCCGTGGATGAGACCCTGTGGGAGGGCGAGCAAGCGCTCGACGACGTCCTCGTAGATGCTCGCAACCAAGCCGAGATCGCCTGAGATCGCTTCGGCGCGAGCAAGCCACAGGCGATAGAAGTCGCGGTCGTACCGGAGCAGATGCGGCTGATCGGTCTGATCTCCGAGTGCGGCATGCATCCCGGCGAGCCAGCGTGCCGCCCGTTGCCACGCCTCCAGCTCACCATGCTGCCAGAGCTCGCTCCCCTCGACCTTCTCGATGTAGAGCTGCTTGTCCGCAGCCCCGTAGAACTTGGCCGTCCTGAGGTCGGGCGCCTCCAGCACGCACCGATAGATCTCGATCTCCCGAGCAGGGTCGTGGAGGAAGGAGGGCCTCTTCGCCGGCGCAGTCCCGAGGTCCTTGCGGAGCAGACACAGAGTTCGGCCGTCCTCGAGCTCGACCTCGAGCTCTTCGAGAGGATGACTCGTCTCGTAGGCGTAGGGACGTCGGTCGAGACGCACGACCGCAGCATCGAGGAGCTCCTCGAGCGTGTCGCCGAGCTTCACGCCTACGTCAGCGCCCTGAGCGTCAGCGCGGCGAGCACGAGTACCGCGGAGATGACGCCGGCCCGAGCAGGGACCGGCGACGGGTGGCGGCGAATCGCCCACCAGCTCGCGCCAACCGCGGCTGCGCCGAGCGCGGTGTTCCCGACCGGGGCGAACAACTCGTACCGGCTGCACGTCAGACGACACTTGGCAAGCGCTCCGACCCCGAACGCGGCAAACGACCAGCCGGCGGCGAGCACGAGCAACCCGGGGAGCGGTGCTCCCTCGCCCCGACCTGCGTCCTGCAGGCATCGCGCCCACCACACAAAGAGGAAAGCGACGGCCAGAACGGCTACCACACTCACTCCGGAGATCTCGTCCTCGACCGCCCACCGGTGCGCGTTCTGGAAGAGGCTGAAGCCAAACGCAGCCCCACTCGTCCAGAGGAGTCTCGCGCTCGGCCTCATGCCATCACTCGCTCGAGCAACCTCGTCAGGACTCGATCGGAGTCGAAGTACTCCTCGGCGATTGTGCGGGCTGCGTTCGCATGGCGCCGGTAGTCGCCGCGCAGCTCGTCGATTGCGACGAGCGCCTGATCCTCGGTCGTGAACGCGAACAGCCCTTCGCCCGTGGGCAGAAACCTGCTGAAACCGGTCTCCTGCGCGATGACGGGTCGCCCGGACGCCAGGTAGCAGACGCTGCGTTCGCTGAACCAGCCGCACCGAGCGGCGACGTAGCCCTGCTTGGCCAGCCCAAACTCGGCCTTCGACCCTTGGATGAAGCGCCTGTAGGAGTCCGGAGTTGCGGCCACTTTTGCCGAGTCGACGAGCCGCCAGCCGTTGGCGTCGAGAGCCTGGAGATCCTTCGTCTCGTCGGGATGAATCGCGAGGGCAAGCAGGAACTGCTCGTCCGTCCTGGTGGGCAGCGTGATGAGCTCGCGCAGCGAGTGGGCCTTTTGACCGTAGAAAACGCCTTCGTGCTCGAACGAGCCATACCCGCGCCAGTTGCCGATGGTCGTCAGCGCGTCGTTAACGATGCCGTCCGCGACCGGCCACTCCGAGAGAACGATCGGCTGAAAGGTCTTTCCCCAGTCGATCCCGCACGTGGGCACGGGCGACCATTCCTCACCGATGCCCGTCCCGATCGTGACGTGGTGCGTGTGACCTGCAAAACGGCGATCGATCCCCTGCGTGGCGTGCCAGAGCTGGTTGAAGCCGGGGTCGAGGTCCAGGTAGACGCGAACCGGAATGGCCGCGAGCAGCTCCTCGTCGGCTAGCAGGCCATTGATGTTGAGGAGGATGTCCGCGGAGCGTGCGTGCGTGTGGAGCTCCGGATAGGAGATGCCGACCGTCTCCTGAGTGCCCGCGAGCAGAAGAGCTGCCTGAGAAAGATCGAACTCGGCTCTCACCCGGCGAAAGTACGCGGCGTTTTCGGACTCGCCGAGGCTGGCCCCCTGCGGGCGGATCGCTTCGGTCGAGACGGGATCGACGAGGATGACCTTGTGTCCCAGCCGAGTGAGCCCGAGCGCGTACTGAAGGACCGCCCACGTCGCACCACCCTGATGAGGGTCCGCTGCAAGCATGCCGCTCAGGACGATGCTCGACATTCGCTACGTCAATCCCCGCTCACGGGAGCGCATCCTCGAGCAGCCTGGTGAGCACGCGCTCCGAGTCGAACTCATCCTCCGCGAGCCGTCGGGCCGCGACGCTGTGCCGCTCGTAGTCGCCTGCGATGGCCCTCGAGCCCGCGGCTGCCTCCTCGAGCGTGCGGAAAGCGAGGAGGCCCTCGCCCGTAGGAACCGTTCTCGCGAAGCCCGTGTCCTGGACAAGCGCGGGCTTGCCCGAGGCCAGGTATCGGACTGTGCGGTCGCTGAACCATCCGTTCTGGGTCTCGACGTAGATTCCCTGTGCGACGGAGAACTCGGCACCCGATCCCTGTACGTACGCGCGAAAAGTGAGCGGGTCACGCGCCACCCGCCGCGGATCGACGAGCTTCCAGCGGTTTTCGCGCAGCAGAGCAAGATCGTCCTCTTCGGTTGGATGGATGTCGAGCGCGACCTCGAATCTTCCCGTGGCCCGGGCCGGCAGCTCGACGAACTTGCGGAACTCGTGGGCCTTGGCCCCGTAGCGCGCGCCCTCGTACTCCAGCGCTCCAAACCCCCCGCGCCAGCTGGCGACGGTCGTGAACCGGTCATGCGAGCCGTTCGCCGCGACCGGCCATTCGGACAGCACCACCGGCGGCCTCGTCGGCAACCAGTCGGTTTCGCCGGTCGGAATTGGGCAACCTGGCCGGCCGATGTTCTCGCCGATCGTGAAAAACACATCGTGACCGTCAATGGAGAGCATTCCCTGGGCATTCCAGATCTGCGTGAAGCCGGGATCAATGTCGACGTAAGCGCGCCGGCGGGCGCGGCTCAAGAGCCGCTCGCAGCGAAGGTTTCCGCTGATGTTCACGAGTAGATCCGTGGACTCGGGTGGCTCGCCGTACAGGGGGCGACCCTCGTAATCGACCAACGCAGCCGAGGCGCTCAGCCCGAAACGCTCGACGATCTCGGCGAAGTAGCTGACCGCTTCATCGGTCGGCTCGTGAATCTCTTCGACGAAGGTGGCCTCGAGCCCGAGCGCGCGGAAACCCAGCACGTAGGAAAGGCGCACCCATGCCTCTCCCCCGTAGTCAGGCTTGTTGGCGAGCGCTCCTGCGACGAGGACGCTAGTCAAGCGGGTTCACCAGCAGAGGGTAGGCCGTCCCGAGTGCACGGGCGCCTGGCCGTACGATTCCTTGCGATGAACGACAGCCCCTGGGAAGCACTCGCCGCCGCCGTTCGGGAGTACGCAGCAGACGACGAACATGCCGACGACGTGGCGACGCTGTTGGCGGACCTCGTTGCGCTCCAAGTCCGGGAAGGCCGCTACGCGCGGTTCTTCCGCCCCTGGGAGGCTCGCGGTCTTCACCTGACGCCCGTTCACTTCTACTCGCCGATCCCCGACACACGCCTGCTGCCCCCTTCTCTATGGGATCGGGAATCGGATCTCCCCGGTGTCGATTTGAAGATCGATTCACAGCTCGAGCTGGTGCGAGACGTTTTTCCGCGCTACCGCTCCGAGTATGCGCGGATCCCAATCGAGCCGACCGGCTCCGAGCGCGACTTCTACCTCAGCAACACGATCTTCGGCGGGATGGACGCTCTCAGCCTGTACTGCATGATCCGACACTTCCAACCGCGTCTGGTGGTCGAGGTCGGTTCGGGCATGTCGTCGCGACTGATAGCCCAAGCTGCGGAATGCAATGAGCACACCGAGCTCGTCTCGATCGATCCCTATCCAGATTCAGTCGTTCGTGGTGGGCTCCCAGGTCGAACCTCGCTCATTCCGAAACGCGTCGAGGAGGTTGATCTCGACGTCTTCGGGCGGCTCGAGAGCAACGACGTTCTCTTTATCGACTCGTCGCATGTCGTGCGCTGCGGAGGAGATGTCAATTACCTGTTTCTCGAAGTGATCCCGCGACTAGCCCCTGGCGTGATCGTGCACGTTCACGATGTCTTTCTCCCTAGGGAATACCCAGAAAAGTGGATGAAGGAGGAACTACGCTTCTGGAGCGAGCAATACCTGCTCCAGGCATTTCTCGCGTTTAACACGGAGTTCGAGGTTCTTCTCACAGTCAACCTTCTCAGTCATCACCACTGGCGCGATCTCGCGGAAGCGTTCCCGAACGCACGGGGCGGGGGAAGCTTCTGGATGCGCCGACGGAGCGAAGCGAGCCGTTAGCACAAGCCCTGCCTGGTTCAACCGAGCCGCGCGCCCGGCGACCAGATCTCCCCACCCGGATCAATTCGTTTCCAAAGGTCTTCGGTAGCCGCCCACATGGCGGGCGCCTTGTCTCCTGCCAAATCAGTTCGCCAGCGATCGACGCTGTCGGCATGGACAGCATTGGTCTCCCGAACACCGGGATCCTCGAGACCCGGTTGGTGCGCGACTTCATTGAATTCGCGCTGCTGAGGCTCCAATGCCTCGCCTAGCCACGCCATCAGCCGGCCGAGAACCCGTTGCGGGGAGGCGGTGAGTTCCTCGTACACAACGCGGAGGTAACGCTTCGGCTGGCGCTCTGCAAAATCCAGCCCGGACTCTGTGTAACGACGGTAGAACTCGATCCTCTCATCGAGATTGGGAGGGAAGGTGAGGGGCATCCCGACGGCGTTCATAGACGCGAGCGTGTCGAGTGGATTGCGGACGACGTGCACGAGAAGCCATTCGTCGCCCAACAGCCGCTGCCACTGCTCGAGATAGAGCACGTTCTCAGGTGCCTTGTCGGCCCAACGTGGTTTTCCCACCCGGCGAGCCGCGCGTTCGTGGACGGTGACAAATGCCCGGCCGAGCACCTCCACGAGCTCCTCCTCGGGCAAGATCGCACGGGCGGTTGAGGCGAAGCGGTACGGCGCGAGCGGATCGTCGAAGTAGTCGCCGTAGAAGTCCCGGAAGAACTTGATCTCAGGCCCGCAGTGGATCCTCGAATGAGCATTGAGCACACGTCGAAGCAGGCTCGTCCCGGAACGATGGCAACCGCCGATCACAATCGGCCACGCCGCGCGCGAGTTGTCGCCCTTGCAGGCCGTTTCTTCCACGAGTGGATTATGAAACCGCCCAGTCAGCCGACGAGATCAGACTCGCTTCAGGCTAGACGTGGCCTCGCTCGAGCGCGATAGTCATGAGCGAAAGAGGGGGTTGCACACGAGCGTTCGCGAGCGCGAGATGACCACTGAGCCGGCCGTGTATCCGTTCATCGGCCAGCTCGCACGCCGGTTCGGCTGCGACAGAATCGTTGACTTCGGCCTGGCTCACCCGGCCGGGCTCGGTTCCCTCGCCGAAGACTTCGGCCTTGTGGGCTTGGCAGCCCCCGAGGTCGTCGCACACGCACGTGAACAACTTCTTTCAGCGACGCTCTTGGAGTGGGAGCCAGATGCCAAGCTCCCGGTGAAGATGGAGGGTGCCGCAGTTGTCTGTTCGCCCTCCGAGTGTGACGCGCACGAGTTGCTCCACTCCGTCCGGCGGCAAGCCTGGGAGGCGTCCGTCATCGTCGTTTCGGTTCCTGCCGTCGCACCTGTCGACTTCGATTGGTTGGACGCGGAGCTCACCGGCGAGACGTCGACAACGGAAGCGACCACGGAGCGCGACACCAGGATCGCAGTGCTCGTCCCCGGCAGCGACACCCCGCCTCCCGCCGCTTTCTCGGCCGTTGCCTACGTCACTGCGTTCAACGAAGCAGACCTCATCGGCAGCACGATCGAGCATCTGGCCAGAGAGGGGATCGGCGCTTACCTGATCGACAACTGGTCGACCGACGGGACTTGGGAGATCGCTCAGCGTCCCGGGCTGATCGGCGCGGAGCGATTCCCGGCCGAGGGTCCGAGCGCCCACTACGAGTGGAGGCAGCTACTCGGCCGAGTCGAAGAGCTCGCGGCGACGACCCGCGCCGACTGGCTCGTCCATATCGACGCCGACGAGCGCCGCGAGAGCCCTTGGCCCGGAGTCTCGCTCCGTGACGGGCTCTGGCGCGTCGACCATAGAGGGTTCAACGCAGTCGACCACACGATCCTCGGCTTTCCCCCGATCGACGACGGCTTTCAGCCAGGCTCCGATCCGGAGCAATACTTTCGCCACTTCGAGTTTGGCCGCAATCCGGGCCACTTTCGTCAGATCAAGGCATGGAAGCGAGGGAAGAGTCGCGTCGACCTGGCGAGTGAGGGCGGCCACAACGCGTCATTCGAGGGCCGCCGCGTCTTCCCGTTCAACTTCCTCACCAAGCACTACCCCATCCGCTCACAGGAGCACGGCGAACGGAAGATCTTCCGTGAGCGGCAGGAGCGCTGGTCGCCCAGTGAGCGAGGCGAGGGCTGGCACATTCAGTACGACCACCTGCGACCGGGACATCGCTTCGTGCGCGAACCCGAAACGCTCGTGCCGTTTGACGATTTCCATCGCCGCTATCTGATCGAGCGTCTGACCCGGGTCGGCATCCCCCGGCCCGAGGGGCCTTCGACTTAGATGGTTAGCATCGTCGTCGGGGCGGGCCTGGCGAGGCGGCCTCTGAACGGAGGCGGCTCCTCCGCGCGGCTCCAATGGATTCTCGGCCTACGCCGCCTGGGTTTCGAGGTGTACCTGATCGATCAGCTCGGCCCGGAGGGTTTCGTCGACGACGCCGGAGCCGTTACGTCGTTCGAGGGCTCGCTGAACCTCGCGCACTTCCGGCGGATAGTGGAGACGGCCGGGCTCGTGGGCTCCGCCGCGCTCGTGTACGGCGAGGGCGACGCTATCGAGGGTGCGACGCAGGCCGAACTCTTCGCGCGGGCGGAAGCTGCTGATCTCCTACTCAACATCGGCGGCAAGCTCGGCTGGGAGCCGCTTCTGCGGCGGTTCCGCCGCAAGGCCTACGTCGACATCGATCCGGGCTCTACCCAGTTCTCCAGGGCGTCGCAGGCGGGCGACTCACCGCTCACGGGCTACGACTCATACTTCACCGTTGGACAGAACATCGGCAAGCCGGACTGCCTCATCCCAGCGGAGGGGATCCCCTGGCGTCCGATTCACCCACCGGTCGCGCTCGACCATTGGCCCGTCTCGACGGCGGGCGAACCGAACCTTCTGACGACGGTCGCCACCTGGCGCGGACGGACGCCGGGATCACGAAAGTCCGCAGGCCGGGCGTTCGGCCTCAAGGCGGACGAGTTCCGCAACTTTGCCGAGCTCCCGGACCGCGTGGAGCAGCGCTTCGAGATCGCCCTCAACCTCAACGCTCCCCAGCCGCTCTTGCCTGACGGTCCCTATCCGCCTCCGCTCGACCCTCTCGTGCAGGCGGATGTCGAGCTGTTGCGCCGGCACGGCTGGCGGCTCGTCGATCCCCGAGTCGCAGCGCCCGATCCTGACGGCTTCCGAAGCTACATCCAGCTTTCGGGCGGCGAGTTCTCCGCGGCTCAAGCCATTTTCGTTGAGACAAACAGCGGCTGGTTCAGCGACCGCAGCGCTTGTTACTTGGCTTCCGGAAAACCGGTCCTCCTCCAGGACACGGGCTTCAGCCGGACCCTTCCGGTGGGCGACGGTCTCGTGCCATTCCGCACGATGGAAGAAGCCGTCGAGGGGGCGCGGAAGATCTACCGCGACTATCCATCTCATTGCGCGGCAGCAAGGCAGATCGCGGAGCAGTGCTTCGATTCGAATCTCGTCCTAAACAGGATCCTGGACGAGGCTGGCCTCGGAGACTGAGCCGATGGTTCGAGAAGCAGACACGGTCGAGGCCGCTCTCCACCGAGACCTGGAGGCAAGGACGGGCCCTCTCGTGGCTCAGGTGCATTCCCCGTTCCTCTGGAGGCATTGGGCGACGGGTTGGTACACGCTGCGAGCGCTCCGGACTCGCACCATTGTGCTCACGGACCGGCGCCAACATGCGGATGAGTGGCCGTGGCCGACGGACTTCCTGGTCGAGTGGGACTTCGAGGGTAAGCCCCCCGAAGGGCTTTCTGCAGTTGACATTTTCCACCTCCACAACGGCTGGACCGCGACGAGCCATGGGCTCGAGCTGATCGATGCCTACCCCGAGAAGCCGTACGTCGCGAGCTTCCTCGGCACGGATGTGAACAAGCACGCGCAGTTGGGCGAGAACGGGCCAAGGTACCGCCGGTTGTTCGAAACCATCTCGACAGCTGTGGTGCCCTGCGAATTTCTCGCCCGGAAGCTGATCGGGCTCGGCTGCGACGAGGCAAAGATCAGGGTGATCCCATGGGGCGTCGAGCCGTCAATCCTCCCGCGAAAGGATCCCGCTGCGTTCTCGCCTGCGGGCACCCTGAGGGTCTGCATGTTGGCGCGGATGATCGAGCTCAAGGGAATCGACGTAGCAATTGCGGCGGCAGGTCTTGCCGCAGAAGAGGCCAACGTGACGCTGGACGTGGTCGGCGAAGGGCCCGAGCGGAACCGGCTCCTGACCATTGCCGGCAAGGTCAATTCTCACCACGGCGCCGAGGTCATCAGGATCCACGGGGATGGAAACGCAATTCCTCCGCACACCTACGCGATGGGCGTCCTCAAACAGTCGGACTGCCTCTTGAACTCGTCCAGGCGAATGCCCGACGGGTCGGAAGAAACCATGAGCATCGCGATGATCGAGGCCCAGATGATGGGCCTCCCGGTGGTCGCAACTTGGTGCGGCGGCGCGGCGGAGATCGTCCACCACGACCGGACTGGTTGGCTCGCGAAGCTTCCCGACGACCATCGTCGCGGCGACTACGAGGAGGGAACGCCCGAAGGTTTGGCGGATGCTCTGGTTCGACTGTCTTTCGACCGCGATAACCGCATCCGAATGGGCGCAGCCGGGGCCGAAATGGCAGGACGGCGCTTCGCGACGTCGGTTGTAGCCGAATCGTTCGATCGGCTCTATGACGGAATACGCCGTGCGCGCTGAGTCGCTTAACAGAGTCTTTACATCTCGCTCTCACGACATGCGCGCGGTACGGGTACAACGAAGGTTGTGAAGATTCCTGCCGCAGTCGCCGCGGCCATATGTCTGGTGCTCGCCGCCGTCTTCGCTTCGACCACCCTGAGCGGCAGCGGACCAGAGGGCTCGAGGACCGCGTGCGGGAACGACTGGGCGGCCACAGCAACAGGGAGACCAGCTGCGCTGTCTTCCAGACAAGGAAGATCCTTCTACGTCTGGCGCGATGCGTCGGGCTGGCACCTCCGCGTGCTGGGTGCCTCCCGCTCGGCCCCTCTCGCGGGCCGCGTACAAGCCGACACCGGGCTACGAGTGGTGACCGCCTCGCGGGCCATGCGCTCGAGACTGAAAACATCTGCACGGTCGGTCAGCTTCCGGGTCTCCTCGGCGGGGCTGGCTGCTCTCGACGTTCGAAGCGACTGCGCCACGCGCCTCAGCCTCCGACTCAGCGGAAGTCCGCGTGTCTACCTCGGCTCGAGCGGGAAGGCGCCCGCGCCGGCTTTCAGTCTCAACCGACCCGCCGCCACGGGCGTCGGCGGCCGAATCCTGCTCGTCTCGAAATGTCCCGTCGGCGGCACCAGTTGCCCGCCCGCCAAGCCAACCGAGGGGACCGTCCGGATCGCGAAGGCGCCTGCAGAGAAAGGCACCCCCGCACATGTGGTGGCGAGGGTGAGAAGCGACGCGAACGGCTCCTACCATTCGAACCTGTCACCTGGGCGCTATCTCCTCGTCGTCGAGAAACCCGCCTACCCCGCTCAGAAGGCCTCGCGGGCAACTGTCGAGGAGGGCATCGTCACGCTGACCGACCTCTTCGTGGACACCGGCATTCGCTAGCGGGCGCAGGCCTGTTGCCCCTGCCACAATCGGCGAATGCGGAACCACTATGCACTGCTCGCCGCAAGCCTGTTCGTCCTCGTGGGCTGTGGCGGGCCGCATAGCTCGCGCCAAGAAACGAAGACAAGGGGTTGCTCGAGCCTGAAGGCCAACGATGTCGAGGGGGTTGCGAATAGAACGCCGCACAAGCTGGACCTCAACCCGCCGCGCACCGAACATATCCGCTGCTCCACGGTGTTCTTCGCTGGTCAGAACGAGCTCATCGTCTCGGTGACTGAGCGGGAGGGCGGCGCAAAGGCATTGAGGCGCTTACGCGCACGGAAGGTCGCGGAAGCCGGCGCGGCTTCCGTGCGTCCTGCTTCCGGTCTCGGTGGAGGCGCCTTCATCGCCCAAGGGCGAATCATCAGCTTCCGGAGAGGCGAGACAGTCGTGACCCTCGAAACCGGCTACTCGAGCTCGGGCAAGAGGCTGCTCACCCTCGCGCAGCTGAAACGGCTCGCCCAGATCGTCGGACCGCGCGTCTAGAGCGGTCCGACAAAGGAGGGCCGCCACTTGGCGGCCCTCCTGATCGCGTCCGTGCTTCTTCGGTACGAAGTACTAGGGGTTGACCCTCACGGCGGCTTGCCTCGTTCCCCAGAAGCCGCTGTTGGGGACGGTCTCGTTCAGTCCGTAGGCTCGGTCGAAGACTGATGGGTCGAATCGGATCGAGGACGTGTCGCCCCAGCGCTGGGCGCCGAAGTTCGGGTCGTAGTTGCCCATCATCTTGAACGGGCTGTTGAAGACGATGGTTGGCGCGTTGAGACTGTTCGCAGCGTCGCCTCCGAGCCGCCCGGTGAACGCCATCGACGGATACACCCCATTCGGCGGATCGGTGTACGTCCACTGCAGGTACGCACGACCGTCCTGCTGTGCGGCAATCGAGGCATTCCAGTCGAAGGAGGTTGCGGAGACGAAGATGAAGTTCGCCTGCTTCGCAGTGTTCGCCCCGGCCCCTTCGGTGTCGAAGTCGTACCAGGTTGGGATCGGGAACGAGCCGACGCCCGGGGTGTTAATGCTCCACAGATCGTCGGCGTACTGCGTCGGATCGTTGACGAAGCGACCGTCGGACGCATCGATGTCGCAGCTAGGTGCCGTGCAGGCCGGCGCCGCCGGCTGCTGCGCGTTCGGCGGGGGTGCCGTAGCCAGTACACCGCCGAGCGGAGTGATGGCGTTGATCGCCGAATAGAACCCCGTCTGCGGGTTCCGGTACTCGACGTTTGCCGCACCGACGCCCGGGATCCAGCGGATCTCGTGTGCGCGCGGGTTCTGATCAATCACGTTCGGCGGTGTGGTAGTGCAATTGCTCCCGAGCGAGAACACAGGGGTGCTGAAGCCACCGGCGTTGTAGAGAATCGCCTTGGCGACCGCGAACGTATTGCAGGTCTGTCCGGCCGAGGCGAAGTCGCTGTACGTGATCATGACCGCGTCCTGGCTCAGGCCCAACTGCGGATAGTCCACAAAGCCGCCCGCTCCGATCGGAAGCACGAGGTTGTAGACGATCCAGCCACCGGTCGCATCCGAGGTCGATGAGATGCCCAGGAAAAAGTGCTGGGATCCGCCCACCGGAAACGCGTCGGCAATCGCGACCCAGCGGTTCCAGCGGGTGTCATATTCGATCCGCGGATCGAAAAGTGACGCGTCGGCATAGCCGAAGCGGCTATTCAGGCTCATCTCCGACAACAGCGCCGGTGCCGACGGCGATTTCGTGTAAACGGAAATCTTGCTGTTGACGATCTCGGTCAGCTGGTTGGAGAACGGTGCGCTCGCACCGGGCGCGCCATTCACGTCCGGCGGGGCCCACGATCCTCCTGCGCCGCCCTGACTCGTGAGCGCCGCCTGGCCGATGACCTGGTTCGTGGACAACGGAGCTCCCGGCAGTGACGGCTTTGCGAGGCCGGATTTTGCGCCGGCTGCCTTCAGTGCCTTGTACTGGGACATCGGGATGCTCGGCCGATTGATCGCGATTCCCGACGGCTGTGCCGGAGTTGCGATGCGAGTGTTGCCCGAAACGATCCTCGCCGGCCCTGCTGTCAGAACGGCGCTTGGAGCGACAGGCCCTGAGCTCGCCGCCGGTCCGGTTCCACTTCCGCTCGCCGCCGCCAAGAACGGCGACAAGCCGGCAAGCGCGAAGACAGACCCAGCGAGCACGAGCCATCGCCAACTGCGTTTCAGATTCATCATCTAGCTCCCCTCTTTGCCACGTCGAACCGGTCCCGTAAAGCCGCTCAACGAACATATCGCAACCGCTGAAAAGAGGGAAGGCGTGTGGAAAACTCTTCAATCGGCCAACGCATTCTCCCGAAGCGAGACGGCCCCGGGACCCTTGTCCTGGCCGGCGCGATCGCCCAGAGACCGGCCCACCCCGGCCATGCCTGGGTCTTCCTCCAGTACCTGCTTGGGTTCCGCCGGCTCGGCTGGCAGGTGCTCTTCGTCGATTGGCTGGACGAGACCATCTGCAGCGGGCCGGTCGGTCAGTCGAGGCACGCGAACTACCTTCGCGCGCTCATGGAGCGGTTCGGTCTCGATGACTCCTTCTCGCTACTCGACCGCGGAAACGGCCAAGCGCTAGCCGGCCTTCCGCGGCACGAGCTGCTGCGACAAGCGCAGAACTCTGCGCTCCTCCTCAACGTCATGGGATACCTCGACGATGCCGAGATCCTGGCCTCCGTGCCTCGCCGGGTGTTTCTCGACATTGATCCCGGCTTCCCCCAGATGTGGCGCGAGCTCGGGCTTGCGGATCCGTTCAGCGGCCACGACGACTTCGTGACGATCGGAGAGAGGATCGGTCGAGAGGATTGCACGATCCCGACCGCAGGCCTCGACTGGATCACAACCCGCCCACCGATCGTGCTCGAGCGGTGGCCACGACGTGAAGATCCGGGCTCGGCCTTTACGAGCGTCGCAAGCTGGCGTGGCCCGTTTGGGCCGGTCGAGTACGCCGGCAAGAGCTACGGGCTGCGGGTCCACGAGTTCAGGAAGTTCCTCGAGCTCCCGCGCCGCTCGGACCGTCCGTTCGAGCTAGCGCTCGACATCCACCCCGACGACGAACGCGACCGAGCGCTGCTCGAGCAGAACGGCTGGGTGCTTGTCAAGCCGGTCGAGGCCGCGGGTGACCCCGACCGGTATCAGGCCTACATCGCGAGCTCTCTTGGCGAGCTAATGGTCGCGAAAGGCATTTACGTGGAGACGCGGAGCGGCTGGTTCAGCGACCGGAGCGCCTGTTACCTCGCAAGCGGCCGGCCCGTGTTGGCCCAGGACACCGGCCTCGAAGGTCTCTACCCCCTTGGTGAAGGCCTGCTCCCGTTCCGGACGATCGACGATGCGCTCGCCGCGGTGGAGGTCGTATGCGGCGATTACGCCCGCCATGCTGCTGCCGCGCGCGCAATCGCCGAAGAGCACTTCGACTCCGACATCGTTCTCACGGAGCTCCTTGCCTCGCTCGGCTAGGCCTTCACGCCGACGAAGAGGTCGCGCTGAAGCTTATGTTGGGCAGCTTCGAAGACGAGCACTTCGGCAAAGGCCCCTCTCTGCATCCGCTCCTCGACCCAGGCTCGGTCGATGTCCAGCGGGAGCTTCCCGTCATAGAACGGTTCGTCGCTGTAGCCCATCTCGAGGAAGCAAACCCGATCGGTCTTCTCGAATAACCAGTCGATGCAGTCGATGCCGTGCTGAGCCGTCCGTTGCTGCATAAGCCACTGAAAGACGCTGAAGGCCGAGGTCACGTCGAAGGCCTGGTTTCTCGTGTCGCGCAGGTACTCGTAGCAGTCCGCGACCACGTAGTTGATCTTCTGGCGCCGAATGAAGGAGCCGAGGAGTCTCGCCAGCTGGATATCCGCCTGAACGACGTCGACGCCCTCCACATAGAAGCCCAACTGCTCTCGAGCATGGCTGCAGAAGAACCCTGTGTTGCATCCGATGTCGACGTACGTCACCCTGCTCCAGCTTCGGTGTTCGACCTCAGGATCGGCAGCGACCAGGCCGGCATCGCGCAAGACCTGGGCCATGATGTTGAAGCGATTTTCTGAGTCCGGACGCAGACACTGCCAATCGGCGCACTCCTCGAGTTCGACCGGCTGGTAAAGCGTTTTCTCGCCGGGGTACGGCGCTCCCTGTTCTAGACGGTCGATGATGTCTTTCCGCGCCTCAGCCGTCACCTCAGCATTGCAGGGCTCGCAAAGAGCCGTCGTCGTGGGGGCCGGGCCGGTAGCTTCGGGGTCAGGCGGCAGCAAAAACGAGACAGCTTCTCGTACGCTGCAACGGCCGCACTGGACCGCGAACTTTCGCTCCTCGTACTCATTGCCGTCGAGCCGGCCGAGTTGCCCCGCCGAGGGCGTGGCGACCAAGACCTCGAGCCCCCGGTCGGAGGCGTCGATCCAGCTCTGCACGATTTCGGGATCGAAATAATGCGCCTCCTCAAACGCGACGAGGGTCTCTGGTGACGTCTGGCTCAGGATCTCCGCCGCCTCGGCGCTGGTGACGAAATGATCGAGTGGGCAGTGGAGGCCGGCGGTGCGCGACCCGATCAGACGCCAATCGCGGACGTATTCGTCGGCTTGCAGCCACGGCGACTCGCTGCATTCGAAAGTCATGACCGGCCTGCTCTGCTTCTGGGCCTCGAGAACATGCTCGATGAGGTACGTCGACTTCCCCGAGCCGGGTAGCCCTGTGAGGAATGTGAGGCTCATGAGCCGGCTCCTCGTGCCACGGACAGCGGCTCGACGACTTCGCCCTCGAGCTCCTGGCGCGCAGCGAAGCCGCACCGCGCCATCGTCTGGCCGGCCACGGCCGCGAACATCCGGCGCTGCTCCGGCGTCCAGCTCGTCCATGGATCCGAATAGCTCCGTAGCGGTTCCGAAGGGAAGCTCGAATTGACCCTCGTGCTCCGGCAGTAATCGACCGGCCTCGGCTCGAATGGGAGTCGGAGGAACTCGAAGATGTCGCGGTACGCGCGCCAGGGCTCGTCCACGAAACGACTGTGCCGGATCGTCAGGCAGCGGTCTGGATGCGAATCCCCGAAGCGCATCGCACTCTCCACGTAATCGCGCCACGTCGCGCAAGCGGTCTCGAAATCGAGCCAGGGAATCGTCCAACCCAGCTCTTCGTAGCGCTTGCTGCGCTCGCCGGGCAACGCGTTCATGAAGTTCGTCATCGAGTGGACGACCTGCCGGCCGTCTCGGAGCACGTGAATGAAAACCGCTCCGGGAAACATCTCGCCCAGGACATCGACGAGACGTGTGTGGGCGGGGGTGTGATCGACCCAGCGGCGGCCTCCGCTCCGGCTCGAGTAGAGCGCGTTGATGCCGATGCCGAGGTGCGCGAGAAGCTCGCTCCGATCCACATTCTCCCCCTGGAGCCAGCTTTCGTTCCCGGCTATTCGTGCATGCTCGAGTGCCCGCTCGACCGATGCGACGCCGGGTTCGCCGAAGACCTCGTGGATCAGCGTCGACTCCCCGGCCGTCCACAGCCAGGTGTGGTTGGCCAGCGACCAGCCGAGGAACGTCGTGCCCGAGCGCGGCGCCCCGATCACGAAGATCGGATTGGTGCACACCTGGACCTGGTCGAAGCTTTTCGGTAATCCGTAAAGACGACGCACGCCGGAGTTGAGCCGCTGGACCTTGCTTCGAAGGTGCTCGTTCAAGGTCTTTGCCCGGCGAACGTGTCTCTGATGGCGTTGGCCTCCCGCGCGGAGACTGGAGCAAGACCCGAGCGATCGCCGACGATGACGCGCCGCACGGCTTCCAGGTAGCCGAGGCCAAATCGACGGTCGGGCTCCAGGTGGTTGCTCTCGGCCCACTCGTTCCAGGCGTTCAGGAAAACGAGGCGTTCCTCGAACGGACGGGAGAGGATCGAGCCGACGGTCTCGCGCAGACCCTCCTCGAAGGTCTTCGGCGTGGAATTGGTGAGAACGACCCCGTTCTCGCCACGCCTGGGAGTGTTGTCCCAGGAAACGACGATCGATGGGTGAACCGGAAAATCGCGCTCCTGCCGCATGCGCTTCCTTGCCTCACGGTAGTCGTACAGCTTGAGCCCATCGTGGCCTGGATTGCCGAGAGCGCCCAACCGCGGCTCGAAGTTCACCGTGCCGTCGAAGCCGATCGTCCGGTAGTCGATGTCCTTGAAGGCGTTGAGACCGAGCAGGAACGGCTCGGGCAGGCCCGCGTCCACGGTGACCTGGCGGATGAGCTCCGCGGTTCGCGCCGGCTCCGGCAGGTGGGTCGGCCGATAGATGAGAAACAGGGGCCGCCCATTGACTCGTACGTAGCGACGGTCGGAAAAGGCCTCGACGAGCCACCGCGCATGCGCTTGGTCGTCCAGCTCGGAGTACTCCTGCTTTATCAGGACGTCCTTCTCCTCCCCGAGCCAGCGCCGGGACCACGGCTCGTTGGCCCACGCGAGGCAAAACGGAAAGTCCGGACGGCCGGTCGCGAGCGTCTCGTCGAAGGGCTTGGCGAGCAAGCGCTTCCCCAGGAACCAGTAGTGCCAGTAGCAGAAGGCCTCGATTCCGTGAGCCCTCGCGAGCTCAGCCTGTCGCTCTCGTGTCTCCGGTACACGCAGGTCGTAGAACCCGAGATGTGCCGGCAAATGCGGCTGATAATGGCCGGGAAAGAGCGGCTCTGCGCCGACGACGTTGGCCCATTCCGTAAAGCCTTTACCCCACCACTCGTCGTTTTCCGGGATTGGGTGGAACTGCGGAAGGTAGAACGCCATTGCGCGTGCGCGTGCGCGTGTGCGAACGAGCTCCAGCTCTTCTGCCTTCGTAGCAGGCTCACGAAGTCGTTCGGCTACGCGAATCGTCGTACGAGAGGGGGTTTCGGCCGTGCCGGTCGCCGTCGAGGAGCGCTCCAGAGCTCGCCGAGTCGCGTCGAGATAGCCGTGCCCGTGTCGTAGATCAGGCTCGAGGTGGGCGCCTTCAGCCCATTCGTTCCAGGCGTTCAGGAAAACGAAGCGCTCGTCAGGAGGGAATTCTTGGGCGCGGTCGATCGCCTCCCCGACCCACGCTTCGTAGGCCTCGGGCGTGGAATTGTGGAGAAGCCAGCCGCGCTCCGCTACCCGGGGCGAGTTGTCCCATCCCACGCAGACCGATTCGTGACGCCGGTACGAGACGGGGTCCGGGTCCGAGAGCTTCCGCCTCGCCTCTTCGTAGTCGAACACGCGGAGGCCTTCCGGCGCCCCGACCTCAAGACGCGGCACCGTTTCCAAGATCGAGAACTGCGGCTGGAAGAGGATCTTCGCATCGAAGCCGACCTCGGTTGCGTCCCAGCCGGCATCCCAGCCGGTCTCGACGGTCATAAGGTGCAGGCCCGGCAGCCCCGCGTCACTGGTCTCGCGCCGCCAGACCTCGACCGTACGTGCGGGATCGGGCAGGGCATGCGCCTGGTAGACGATGAAGACGGGCTTCCCGTCGACCTTCACCGCGCGCGGATCGGTGAGCGCC
>DATDFL010000119.1:0-2566 GCA_036522595.1 Gaiellaceae bacterium | reverse complement strand
GTGGCGGAGGCGGCGGGGGTGGGGGAGGCGGAGGCGGCGGCGGAGGCGGAGGCGGCGGGGTGTACGCGTTGTAGGCCGCGAGCGCGTCGACCAGGCCGTAGCCGAACGAGTTGTTCGGGATGTGCTGCGCGTCGCCGGGGGTGCCGCCGCAGGTCTGCGCCGGGCTCACCAGCACGTTGGGGTTCGCCGTGCTCTGGAGGAGCGCCTTCGTCGCGGCGACGTCCCGCTTCAGCGACGGGTACGCCGACCAGAGGAGGGCCACAACGCCGACAACGTTCGGGCCGGCCATGGATGTCCCGCTCCAGCCGCCCTGGTAGTCCGCGTCGCCCGTGTTTACGGAGGAGCGGATATTGACGCCGGGCGCCGAGATGTTCGGCTTCAGCCGGTGCGAGCCGTCAACGGCGACGTCGCCGCGGCTGCTGAAGCTCGCGAGCGTGTTGGTCGCGTTGAGCTGGGTGGCTCCGGTCGAGAAGCTCGCGTCGTAGATCGACGGCGGGTCTTGAACCGTGCTGCAGTTCGGCCCCGCGTTGCCGGCCGAGACCTCGACGAGGATCCCGGCGGCCTGCGTGTTCTCGACGATCGTCTGCAGCGTGTCGGCTGCGCAGAGCTCGCTCGTCGGGCAGCCCCAGCTGTTGTTCATCACATCGGGCCGCAGGTCGGGGTTCGCGTTCTGGTTGTTCAGGTCGGTCGGGGCGATGAAGAACTGGAAGCACTCCGTGTAGGTCTCGGGGCGGCCGGTGCCCGAGTCCATGTTGTGGCAGCCGATCCACTTGGCGCCCGGCGCGACGCCGATCTGGTTCGTGCCGCCGTCGGAGCCGACGGCCGTGCCCGTGGTGTGCGTCCCGTGCGCGTCGTCGTCGCACGGCTGCTGGGAGTCGAACCCGCAGGGGTTCGTCCCGTTGCCGTCGATGTCGTGGTGGATCGAGTCGTGCCAGTTGTAGTTGTGGTCGGCGGTCGACCCGTTCCAGCCTCGGTAGTGCGGCTTGAGCGCGTTGTGCGTCCAGCGCATGCCCGTGTCCTGGTTGGCCACGACGATGCCCTGGCCCGTGAAGCCCATCGCCCAGAGCTGCGGCGCGTTCACCTTGACCACGTTCGGCTCGACCGCGTCCGGCGCGTGGCTCTTGTTCGCGCCGGCCTTCGCGGGGCGCTCGTCGGTGATCCACTTCGAGGCGTCGTTCGACTCGATCGCGGCGACGTCCGAACGCGACGCGAGGTCGTTGATCAGCGTCGGGCTCCCGCGCGTGAAGATGACGTTCGCGGCCCAGTACGACTGGTACGAAACGCCGCGGCTCCTGAGCATCTCGATCAGCGGCGCCTGCGTCCTGGCCGCATGCTCCTTGAGCGTGCGGTAGACGTACCAGCCGCGAGCGTGGTCGCTCATGCCGTACGCCGCGCTCAAGTCGGCCTGGCTCTTCAGGTAGATGACGACCGAGGCCTGCCCGTTCGAGGCGAGGTCGTTCCGGACCCGCTGCTCGATCTTGTACGTGCCGTTGCTGCGAGCCGTCGCCGCGGCGCCGAGGTAGACGGCGAGCCCGATTGCCGAGATCGCCAGGACGATTGCCAGCTTGAAACGCGTTCTCACGATGCCCCTCCCCTTCCTACGAAGATCCCCGCGGACTATCTCATAGGCGTCGCTGGAGAGAAAGCCGGGCGCTCATTGATTTTCGACTATCGGAGTGCTATGAACGGCAGTTGCGAGAGGGAGTCTCGCCTGAAGTCCGCCTGGGCTGAGGGTCATCGAGGGGAAGGGTGGTTATGTCTCGAAAGCGGATCGCGTTTGTCGTGATGGTCGGCGCGGCGCTCGTTGCTGCGCTCATCGTGGGAAGCGTTCACTTCACGCGTACGCATGCGTCGGCGAAACCAGCAAAGTTCATGCCCGTTCCGGAGGGCACCGAGAAGCTGAGCACACTCGATTCCTACTGGAACAACCGGATCACGTATCCGACCGGGCGCTACAACCCGGCGTGGCTGCGCGCAGCTGCGCGGCAGGCCGCCCGGATCCCGAGCAGGGCCCCGCACGGATCAACGGGGTCGAGCTGGACAGCGCTGGGCCCAGCGCCCGAGCGCATGGACGGCTGCACGGGTTGTTACAACTACCACAAGACTGAGGGGCGAATCAACGCGATCGTCGTCGACCCGACGACGACCACGAACGGCTCGATCGTCGCCTACGCGGCCAGTGTCGGCGGCGGGGTCTGGAAGACCACGAACTGCTGCTCCACGTCGACGACGTGGTCCGTCACGACAGACGGCACCCCGATGATCGGCTCGATCGCGATCGACGCGCTCGCCCTCGACCCGAACGACCACAACACGATCTACGCCGGTACCGGCGACCTGAACTACGGCTCCTTCTCGATGGGAAGCCAGGGAATCCTCAAGTCGACCGACGGCGGCGCTTCCTGGACCGTGGAGGGCGCCAGCGTCTTCTCTCCGGCCTACACCGAGCCGGCGGGCCAGTTCCCGCAGTACGACGCAGTCGGCAAGGTCGCCGTCGACCCGAACAACTCGGACAACGTCGTCGCGGGCACCAAGAAGGGCATCTTCGTCTCGTACGACGGCGGCG
>DATDFL010000118.1:0-2781 GCA_036522595.1 Gaiellaceae bacterium | reverse complement strand
GGAAGATCGAGAGCCGGACGAGCGGCGCCTTCGCGCGCAGCTCGATCGCGGCGAACGCGGCGAGCAGGACGGCGGCGGCGACGAAGGTCCCGATCGTCTGCGCCGAGCCCCAGCCCTTCTGCTGTGCCTGCACGATCGCGTAGACGAGCACCATCAGGCCCGCCGTGACGGTCACCGCGCCGGGGATGTCGAAGCTCCTGTGCGCCACCTCGTCTCTCGACTCCGGGATGAGCCGCAGCGAGACGAGGAAGACCGCCACGCCGACCGGCACGTTGATGAAGAAGATCCACGGCCACGAGAGGAGCTGGGTGAGCGCGCCGCCGACGATCAGCCCGACGGCGCTGCCGCCGATCGCGATCGCCGCCCAGACGCCCAGCGCCTTCGCGCGCTGAGCGCCCTCCTCGAAGGTCGTCGTGATGATCGAGAGCGTCGCCGGGGAGACGATCGCGGCGCCGAAGCCCTGCACAGCGCGGGCGGCGACGAGCACGCCGGTTGCGTTCGCGAGGCCGCAGACGAGCGAAGCGATCGAGAAGATCGTGACGCCGATGAGAAACATCCGCTTGCGGCCGAGGATGTCCCCGGCGCGGCCGCCCAGAAGCAGGAAGCCGCCGAACGTGATCGCGTAGGCCGTGATCACCCACTGGAGGCTCTCCTGCGAGAAATGAAGGTCGGTCTTGATCGAGGGGAGAGCGACGTTCACGATCGCGACGTCGAGCACGACCATGAACTGCGCCGCGACGATCACTGCCAGCACCCACCAGCGCCGGCGGTCTTGCTGTTCGTCTACTGCGTTTGAGACAATTTCAGAACTCATCCGTTCCATCCTCCAATCGTTGAACGGTGCCACGATAACACAGAGCAACGTTTGCGCGCTACACTTATTCCGTTATGACTACTCACACCACTGAGATTCCGGCCAAGGCCCCCTCGCTGGTGGCGAAGGAACTGCTCAAGAGCAGCGGCTTCCTGCTGGCGCGACTGGGCCTCAACTTCAAGTCACGCGCGCTCGCGCGGCTCGATGAGGCCGGTTTCGACCCGTACGACTACAGCGTCCTGGCGATCCTGGCCGAGGGCGCGCGACAGGCTCAGGCGACGATCGCCGGGGCGCTGGCGCTCGATCCGAGCCGGCTCGTCGCGCTACTGGACTCGCTCGAAGAGCGTGGGCTCGTCGAGCGAGTGCGCGACCCGGAGGACCGGCGGCGCCACGTCGTCAGCATCACCGCCGACGGCAAGCGAGAGCTCTCGCGCCTGCGCGCGATGGTGAAGGAGCTCGAGAACGAGTTCTTCGCGCCGCTCGACGCCGAGATGCGGGAGCAGCTCCACGAGGTGCTCCTGCTGCTCGCGTGCCATCACGATCCGCACTGTGCGCTCAAGTCGGGCTAAGGCTCGAGCTGCGACAAGCCGTGCTCGAGCAGCCGATAGGCTCGCTTCAGCTCGCTTCGGAGGCGCCTGGCCGCAGCCGCCCCGTGGCGGCCCGCAAGCGCATGGCCTCTAGCGTTCCGGAAGTGCTGCCACTGGACGCTCACCAGGACGTTCGCGGCCACCCGCGCGTCGAGCTCGTGAGCCCCGAGCTCGTCCGCGATCGCCGCCGCCAGCGCGTCGGTGTAGCGGGCCATGATCTCGAGCTCCTTCGCCTGCAGCGCCCGCGACTCCTCGATGATGCGCGCGAAGGTCGCGAACTGCGGGCTCGAGAGGCGCTCCGAATTTCCCCTCTGCAGCCGCTCGAGCGCGGCGGCGATCGACTGCCCCGGCTGACGGTTTCTAACGGCCTCGACCATCGCGGCCTCGCGCTCGGGAACCTCGTCCCAGAACAGGTCTTCCTTGGTCGGGAAGTAGTTGAAGACGGTCTTTTCGGAGACCCCGGCGGCCTCGGCGACTTCCGCTACGGTGACGTGGTCGAAGCCGCGGCGCGCGAAGAGCCCCATCGCCTTGCCGGCGATCTCCTGCCGCGTCTTGAGCTTCTTCGTCTCCCGGAGTCCCATCATTGTGATTGTAATCGGATCGTTACATTTGCAGTAAGTTTTTAGTGTCTGTAAGATCGATGACTTCGCGTGACACCGATGAGTTCCTTCACCGGGACCCGTCCTAGCCGCTAGAACCAGACGAAAGGAGAACTGCTTGCTCGCCCGTCTCGCTCACGTTGTTGCTCGCCGCCGCTGGACTGTCATCGGCATCTGGCTCGTGCTCACGCTCTTCGGCGGCTTCGCCGCAGGGCAGGTCTCGAAGCGCTGGTTCCAGAGCTTCTCGATTCCGGGCCGCTCGGCCTACGAGACGAGCCAGCGAACCCTGCACACCTTCGGGATCGGCGTCCGCCCACCGAACGTCGTCGTCTTCAAGACGAGCGGCGACGCGACGAAGAGCAGCGCGATCCGGGCTGCGACCGAGCGAGTGGCGAAGGCCAACGCAGGCGCGCTGACGAGCTCCTACTACTCGACGGGCAGCCTCGGGTTCGTCTCCAAGGACCGGCACACGACGTTCATGGAGGTCTATCCGCCTGGCCTGGCCAAGTTCGACACCAAGAGCGGCGCTAAGGAGATCAAGAAGCTCGCTTCACAGGGGCTTCCCTCCGGGACGACCGTCAACGTGACCGGCCACGACCCGCTCGAGGAAGCGAGCGCGCACGGCGGCAGCGGCGGGCCAAGCGTGCTGCTCGAAGCCGTGATCGGCGGCGGGGGCGCCCTGATCATCCTGCTGTTCGTCTTCGGGACGCTGCCTGCGGTGCTGATGCCTATCGCGGTCGCGATCGCCGCGATCCTGAACACGTTCACGCTCGTCTGGGGC
>DATDFL010000117.1:0-2469 GCA_036522595.1 Gaiellaceae bacterium | reverse complement strand
CCAGGCGCTGCGCGACTACTACCGCAGCTACATCGAGATCGCGCAGGACCGGGGCGTCGGCATCGTCCTCGACACTCCGACCTGGCGCGCGAACCAGGACTGGGGCGAGAAGCTCGGTTACGACGCGGACGCGCTCGCCGATGTGAACCGCCGCGCCGTTGCGCTCCTCGAGGAGCTGCGGACGCCCGCGGTGCGTGTGAGCGGCTGCGTCGGCCCGCGCGGCGACGGCTACCAGGTCGGCGCCGAGATGACTGCCGAGGAAGCGGAGGCCTACCATGCGCCGCAGCTCGAGACGTTCGCGCAGACGACCGCCGACCTCGTCAGCGCCCTGACGCTCACGTACGCGGCCGAGTCCGTCGGAATCGTTCGCGCCGCCCGTGGCATGGAGATCGTCATCTCGTTCACCGTCGAGACGGACGGGAACCTCCCGAGCGGCCAGGCGCTCGGCGATGCGATCCAGCAGGTCGACGAAGAGACCGGCGGAACGGTCGCGTACTTCATGGTCAACTGCGCCCATCCCACGCACTTCGCGCGCATCCTCGAGGGCCCATGGCTCGAGCGGCTGCAGGGCGTGCGCGCGAACGCCTCGAAGAAGAGCCACGCGGAGCTCGACGAGGCCAAGGAGCTGGACGAGGGCGATCCGGCCGAGCTGGCAGAGCGCTACCGCGAGCTGAGCGAGCGCCTGCCGAGCCTGAACGTCGTCGGCGGCTGCTGCGGCACCGACCACCGGCACATCGACGCCGTCTGCGCCGCCGTCACGGCCTAGGCGTGCCGATCGTCACGGTGAGCCACAAGGGCTCGGCCGCCGAGGCCGTGCTCGAGACGCTTCGGCGTGAGCTGCCCGCGATCGTCTCCAGAGCCCTCGAGTGCCCCGAGGAGCCGTTCGACGGGAACCTGCGCCCCGGAGACGTGAACCTGCGCTTCGTTGCGGCGCTGCCCGATCAGGAGGGCCTCGATTACCTCCTCGAGATCCGGACGAGATGGACGCAATCGCGCCGCGACAACCTGGAAGCGCGATCGGACGAGATTCGCGGCGCGCTGGAGCAGCTCGGCCTCGAGCGCTTCGGCGTCTGGATCGAGTTGCCGCAGGCCGCCTGGTCGCAAGAGCGATGATTGCGCGGTCACACGGACCGGGAGGGGAACATGAAGAACGCAGTCATCGCAGCGGTCGTGGCCGCCTTCGTGGCGTCCGGCTCGGCGTTCGCCGCCTCGAGCCTGATCAACGGCCACAGAATCAAGCGGCACACCATTCCACCGGATCGATTCACGACGCCTGCGTGCCTCAAGCGCGAAGGCTGTGACATCAACCGCTGGGGGCTGGTCGACGGCGACGCGATCGCGCAGGGCGCCACCGGCTCCGGGAACGAGATCCAGGCGACCGAGGTCACGTGCCCGTCCGGCTGGGCAGCGATCGGCGGCGGCTTCGACACGGGAACGACCGACGACATCGTCAGCACCGCCGTCCTGCTACCTGCACACAACTCCTACGCGGTGATCGCGACCAACGAGTCCACGACCGCGTCGTTCGTCCGGGCGCACGCGTTCTGCGTGCATGGCGCCTGGGACGCCTCGGCGTTCAAGAGCGACTCGATGACGCCGCGGCAGTTCGCAAACCGGGTGCGCGCCTTCCGAGCGGAGCGCCGGCTTACTCGGTGACGACGTACTCGAACGAGGCCCAGGCGAGCAGCGCGAAGATCGCGTCGTAGAGGGCGAGGAAACCGAGGTACTTCCCGGATCCGTGGGCGGCGCTTGCGCCGACGCCGCCGATCACGATCGGAAGCGCCAGCGGCAGGAAGAGCAGCGGCATCAGCAGCTCCCGCGCACGGCCCGCGGCGGCCATCGCCGAAAGGAGCGTCCCGACCGCGCAGATCCCGAGGTCGGCGAGCACCATCCCGGCGATCGTCGCCCAGCCGATCGGCCGGAAGAAGAGGGCAAAGGCCGGAAGCGCAACGATCTCCGCAACCGCCAGGAAGGCGAAGGTCGCGATGCCTTTCGCGAGCCAGATGGCGCTGCGGTCGCACGGCGCAAGCACCAGCGCATCGAGCAAGCCTTGCTCCCGCTCCGCAACGAAGGCGCGGCCGAGGCCGAGCAGCGCGGTGAAGACGATCGCGACCCAGAGGAGGCCAAGCTCGGCGAGGCGCGAGGAGCCGGACGGGAGGGCGAAGTGGAAGACCGCGAAGATTGCGAGCACGAAGAGGAGCATCGCCGGGAGCGTGTCGCGGGCCCGTAGCTCCAGCCGCAGGTCCTTGCGAGCCAGCACCGCGGCGTCTCCGAAGTACCTACGCAAGAGCGAGCCTCCCGCTGGCGAGCGGAGCGACGCGTTCAGGGTCGTGCGTGGAGACGAGGAGCGTCCGCTCCCCGCGCATCCCGGCCAGCTCGCGGTCGAGGAGCTCCGCGCCGTCCGAGTCGAGGCCCGAGAACGGCTCGTCGAGGATCAGGAGCTCGGGCTTGTGCAGCAGCGCGCGGCAG